>JAHCJK010000099.1 GCA_026184295.1 Planctomycetota bacterium | reverse complement strand
TGCCTTCGTGCGTCAGGTAGCGTTCCACTTCCAGCGCCGCCTTGCAGCCCATCCCCGCGGCCGTCACGGCTTGGCGGTAGCGGCGGTCGTGGCAGTCGCCCGCGGCGTAGAAGCCCTTGAGCGTCGTCTCCTGGCGCTCGTTGACCTTGATGTAGCCGTCTTCGTCGAGATCGACGACGCCCTGCAGGACCTTCGTCGTCGGGATGTGCCCGATGGCGACGAAGACGCCCTTCAGCGGCAGGTCCTTGGTCGAGCCGTCCTTGACGCTCTTCAGGCGCACGCCGGTGACGGACGCGAGCGGCTTGGCGTTCGGGTCGCCGAGGATTTCGTCCACGACCATGTTCAGTTCCCACTTGATGTTCGGGGTCTTCTGCGCGCGTTCGATCATCACCTTGCTGGCGCGGAAGCCTTCGCGGCGGTGGATGACGGTCACTTCGGAGCAGAGCTTGGCGAGGTAGGTCGCTTCTTCCATCGCGCTGTCGCCGCCGCCGACCACGGCCACGGGCATCTTGCGGTAGAACGCGCCGTCGCAGACCGCGCAGTAGGTCACGCCCGCGCCGCCGCCGACCTTCGCCTCGCTGCTCTGCTTGGGCTGGTAGTCCAGTTCGCCCTTCACGCCCAGAAAGCGCGGGGCCGCGCCGGTGGCGAAGATGACCGTGTGCGTCTTGTAGACCTTCCCGCCGTCGGTGGTGAGCGTGTACGGGGGCGCCTTGCCGTCGATCTTGACGGCCGATTCCCAGACGAGTTCGGCGCCGCAGTGCTGCGCCTGCGTCATCATCTCGTCCATCAGCTTCGGGCCCATGATGCCCTTGCCGAAGCCGGGGAAGTTTTCGACTTCGCTGGTCTTGGTCAACTGCCCGCCGGGGGAACTTCCGGCCAGGATCACGGGCTTCATGTTCGCGCGGCCCGCGTAGATGCCGGCCGTCAGGCCCGCGGGGCCGGAACCGATGATGAGCGTCTTGAGGATGCCTTCGGACATGGTTGGATCTCCATCGTGAGTCGATTGTAAAAAAGAGAGACCCGCGCGCGCGAACCGGAAATGTTTACGCCGCGCGGCGGGGCCTCAGATGCGCCCGGACCCGATCTGGTGCAGGCAGGCGTTGAGTTCCTTGAGCAGCGAGACCTCGTCCCGGGTGACGATGCCTTCGGACGTGATCGTCTCGAGAAAATCCGCGAGGACCTTGTACAGGACGCCGCGCACTTCGTCGTCGGAGAGCCCCAGGCGTTCGCGGGAGGCGTTGAGCGCCGCGACTTCTTCGCCGGTGACCTTCAGGTCGGCGACGGCTTCGAGGACCAGGGTCTTGTATTCCTCCTGTTCCTTGTTGTCGCGCTGCGCGGCGGCGAAGCGGTGGATGGCGGTGTGGCCGGCGACGGGGATCGCCTTGGGGGCCGCCAGGCGCGGGACGAAGGTCGTGCCGGCGTCTTCGACGCTGAGGATCAGCTTGAGGTTGAAGAGGCGCCAGCCGGGATGAGGTTCGAGCTGGTAGAAGCGGACCATCGCGCCGTTCCGGGTCTCGCTGACGGAATAGGGTTCGACGAGGCGGACCTTGTCGCGCGCGGGCGTGGAGGTGTAGTAGCGCAGCTTGAGCACTTTCTTGGCGTAGATGGCGTCCATGACGGTCTTGAGGACGCTCTTTTCCTGATCCGAATACATGGGATTCTCCTGGCCCGCCTCGATCATAATTGCGATCCGCGGGCGTGCTACCACCAAAAGCGGCGCGCGGGGCGGACGCAGGCGCAGCACGCGCCCGAAATGCGGCGCTAACCGAATTGAAAGTGGCGCGAAAGCTCGGAAGGGTTTATTCTTAGGTAAAAGAAGGGACGTTCCGACTCCCTTTTCGCCGCGCGCGAGGCGCGCCGCGGCTTGGGTGATTTGCGAGGGCCCGAACGCGTGGACATTTCGAAGCTGCTCGAAAAGGCCAAGGAAGCCGCCGAACGGCGCAATTACGACTACGCCATCGCCCTGTATTCGCAGGCGTGCGAACTCGACCCGGACAGCGTGCCCGCGCGCCGCGAACTGCGCGCCGTGGAGATCCGCGTCGCGAAGGAGAAGCCGCCGGGCATGCTCGCCAAGGCCAAGCTGCAGTTGAAGGTCGGCCAGGCGCACACGATGTACACCGCCAAGAAGTACGACGCCGCGATCAAGGCCGCCGAAGAAGCCCTGCAGATCGACCCCGGGCACATGGGCGCGCAGATGGTCGTCGGCCGCTCCGGGAGCGCCGCGGGCTACAAGAACATGGCCGTCGCCGTCTTCGAAGACATCTGCGCGGTCAAGGGCGGCACGGACAAGAAGGCCTACGCCGACGCGCTGCGCGAACTGGCGTACGCCTACGAGAACACCGCGCGCGTCCCCGAAGCGATGACCCGCTGGGAAGAACTCCGCCGGCTGGTCCCGGACGACCGCGAGGCCACCCAGAAGATCCGCGACCTTTCCGCGACCTCGATGACCAAGAAGATCGAGACCGCCGCGTCCGGCAACGTGAAGGGTTCCATCGCGCGCTCGATTTCCAAGAGCACCGACGAAGTGCAGCGCCTGGAACGCGACACGCAGGACATCCGCACGGCGGACGACCTGAAGATGGCCATCAAGGACACGCAGGACGACATCGCCAAGCGCCCCGACGACGCGCGCCTGTACGGCAAGCTCGGCGACCTCTTCAAGCGCGGCGAGGATTACGAGAAGTCCAAGAAGGCCTACGAGGACGCGCGCCAGCGCGACCCGCAGAATCCGCAGTGGAAGATCATCAAGCTCGACGACCTTGAAATCTGGCGCATGACCAAGGACATCAACGCGCTGGCGCAGAAGGCCAAGGCCGGCGACGCCGCCGCCCGCGAACTCTACGGCAAGAAGCGCGTGGAACTGGTCGAGTTCAAGCTGACCTCGTTCGTCGAACGCGAGAAGCAGTACGCGACCGACAGCCGCATCAAGTTCGAACTCGGCGGCTGCTACTTCGACCTTGCCGAAGTGCGCAAGGACAACCAGCTTTACGACGAAGCGATCAAGCGCTACCAGTTCACCTTCAAGGACCCCAAGTTCCGCAACGAGTCCGGGCTGCGCATGGGCACGTCCTTCGCGCGCAAGGGCCAGTACGAACTGGCGCTGAAGCGCTTCGAGGAGACCCTCGCGACCCTGGAAATCAAGGACGACCGCTGGAAGAACCTGATGTACGCCCGCGCCGACACGCTGGAACTGCAGGGCAAACTCCCCGACTCGCTCACCATGTTCCTGCAGATCTACGAAATGGACGTGGCCTTCAAGGACGTCAGCAAGCGCGTGGAAAACCTGCAGAAGAAGACCGCGACGGCGACGTAAGCCCGTCGCGACGCTCGGGCTCCCTCTCGCTGTGATTGAGCTGTTCTTCACCGAACAAGCTCGTTCATCACACGGGAGGGAGCCTGCTCACAACACCTCCCGATCGTTCGGCCCCAGCCGCGGGCGGAACCCTCCGTCGTCCCACGAGCCGCTCCGCAACGACCGCCCACGCAGCCTGAATCGATCGCCGGTGGCCGCGCTCCGCTTGCCGCCGGCGCCTTTCCCGGCGCCCCTTATTCGGGGCGAAGAGCGATCACGGGTAAAGATAGAATGCAATTGACCACCGCATAACGACTGTAAAGAATATATAAATCTCAATACAGGCTGCAATCACTCATGAGTTTGCCGATTTCCAAGAGCTTCAAATGCTCCACGTGCGGAACCCAACGTCAGGGTTGGAAACTTAACGACGGCCGGCTTGTCTGCCCTGCGTGTTCCCCACCGATTCTGGTCAACGAGTGCCAAGAGCAGATTGAGGCAGCAGCACAGCGTCAGCAGATGAAGGTATGGACAGAGAAAACGGCTGCCGGAATCGGTGTCACAGGTCTTTGGCTTCTTGGGTGGGTTTGGGAGATTGTTAAAGGTTCATGCCTTGGACTTGGATATCTGATTGTTCTTGTGTGGAAAATTCTTGGTGGGATTCTCGCATTCATCTTGGCGATCTTTGGTGCGATTGCCGATGGCGATGGTGAGAGTGGTGGTGACCGGTGGAAAAATGAAACTCCTACATTGAAGCAGTTAGCGTTTCTCGTATCCCTGGATGCGCCTATACATGCGGGGATGACACGCGGTGAGGCATCCGAAACACTGGATGATTACGCAGATGAATTAGGCGACCCGGAAGGAAAGAAACGATATCATGAATTGTTGGACGAATTTGAAGAGCGAGCAAGGGATGGTGAAAGTGTAGAGGATATCATGGAAGACTACTATTAGATGGGGTGCACGAGTATGAATGATTTTTGGTGGAGGCGAGGGGGATCGAACCCCTGACCTTCAGACTGCCAGCCTGACGCTCTCCCAGCTGAGCTACGCCCCCACCTAGAGGGTTGCCGCGGCGCTGCTTCGACCGCGGGACGATTAGTGTCTTTATCGAACGTCTTCTGTCAAGTGCAGCGAGCGCTTCGGCTTCGTGCGCGCGTTTATTTCCACAGGTCTTCCGCGTGCGCGGCCCAGAGCAACCCCTTGATCATCAGGGGCAGCACTTCCTTCTGCGCCACGACGTTGGCCTGGTGGCCGAGCGAATTGTAGGCGACGCGGCCCTTGCCCCAGTACTTCGTCCAGATCACCGGCATGTCGCAGTGCCCGTTCGGGACGTGCGGGCCGTCGGCGACGGGGAAGGGCGTCGTCGCCAGCACCTGGTTCGCCGGATCGACGTGCATGTAGTACTGTTCCGACTTGACCGTGAAGTCCTGCGCGCCTTCGGTGATGAAGTGGTCGCGGTTGCGGATGTGGACGACGTGTTCGGTCCCGTCGTTGCCGGGGTGCGCGACCCACTGGCCGCCGGTCATGAACTGCCAGCCGGTGTTGTTGCGGAAGCTGTCGCACATGCCGCCGTGGCAGCCCGCGATCCCCACGCCGCTCTCGACGGCCTTCAGCACCGGGTTTTCCTGTTCGCCCTTGATCGTGCCCATCGTCCAGACGGGGACGATCAGGTCGAGCTTTTTCAGTTTTTCCACGTCGAGGAACGCGTCGAGCGTGTCGGAGACTTCGACCTCGAAGGTGCGTTCCTTCAGTTCGCGCGCGAAGATTTCCGCGACTTCCTTGGGCTGGTGCCCGTTCCAACCGCCCCACACGATCAGCGCTTTCTTGGCCATGGCGAGTCTCCGGTTAACGCGGCGTATGGGCCACAGGATATGAACAAATCCTGACGAGGCAATGTATATTCCCGCGTCAGAAAGCGCCGCGCCGATCTCATAACTCCATGCGGCTGCGCGGTTCCGCCACTGGCACAAGGCTTGCCTCCCAGCCGTGAGGGGAACGAGGCGTGCCTATGCATTTGCGATGGCTGGCGGCGGCGCGGCAAGGCGGGGACCTGCCGCTCCTATTGATCGTGGAAGACGATGCCGGGGTGGCCGAGGCGCTGATGCGCTTCCTGGCCGGGCACGACATGCGCTGCGTGATCGAACCGAGTTTCGAGGACGCGCGCGAGGCCCTGCGGGACCTCCAGTTTCTGGATGTCCCCGTCGCGGGGCTGCTGACGGACTTCGACCTGCCCGACGGCAACGGCTGCGAGGTCGTCCGCGCCTTCCGGCGCAGCTTTCCGGACCTGCCCGTCGCGATCATGTCCGGGAGCGCCGACATCGTGACCACGGGCTGGATGCAGGAACAGCGCGTGACGCTCCTGCCCAAGCCGTTCACGCTGGACGATTTGCGCACCTGGATCGGGGGCGTCCTGGCGTGGCACGCCTTCCGCAGCCCGCTCGCCAAAGACCGCTGACGCGTGCCTAATTTTCGTACAGATTGGGATTTACGTGGGATTTGCCAAAAGGACCGTCATATCTTAGCGTAAGACTCGTCATACGCCGGATATGGAGGATGCCCTTTTGAGCGTGCGTGCGTCCTGGATCGTGCTGCTGGCGGGCAGTCTGGCGCTGGCCGGCTGCGACAAAGAGGGTAAGGACGACGAGAAGGTCCCCGAGCCCGCGCCCATCGCCCAGGAAACGCCGCCGCGCCAAGCCGTCAAGATCGACGATCCGCGCCTGGAAAATGCCCACCGCCTGACGGAAAAGGTCATCACCGGAGCGGAACCGCACGGGGCCGCGTCTTTTCAGGCGCTCAAGGATTTGGGCGTCAGGACGGTCATCAGCGTGGACGGTTCGGCGCCGGACCTCGAAGAAGCCCACAAGTACGGCCTGCGCTACGTTCACCTGCCTATCGGCTACGACGGCGTGCCCAAGGAACGCTCCGAAGAACTCGCCAAGGCGCTGCTGGAACTGCCCGGGCCCTTTTACATCCACTGCCACCACGGCAAACACCGCGGGCCCGCCGCGGCGGTGACGGCGTGCGTGGTGAGCGGGCAGATGAACAACGACGAAGCGGTTGCCGGGATGAAGGTGCTCGGCACGGGCGAGAATTACCTGGGCCTGTGGAAGTCCGCGCGCGAGGCGCAGGCCGTTCCGCAGAAGGAATTGAAGAACCTGAAGGTGAAGTTCCGCGAGACCGCCGAGATTCCGCCGCTGGCGGAGGCGATGGTCCACATGGACCATGCCTTCGAGAACCTGAAGGACTGCAAGAAGGCCGGCTGGACGACGCCCAAGGACCACCCGGACCTGGACCCGCCGCACGAGGCCCTGCGCCTGCGCGAGATCTGGACCGAGGTGATGCGCACGGCGGAATTCTCCAAGCGCCCGGACGACTTCAAGGCCTGGTCGAAGGACGCCGAGAACCACGCGCGGGACCTGGAAGACGCGCTGCGCGCCTGGAAGAAGAGCGGCGAGGCCAAGCCGTCCGAGAAGGTCGAGAGCGCCTTCAAGGCCCTGCAGCAGAACTGCAACACCTGCCACGCCTCCTACCGCAACGTTCCGCGGCCCTAGCGCCCGCCTTGCCGGAATTCAGGCGGCTCGCGTTGCAATGCGCGCGCCCCTCCGGTAATTTCTAACCCCCGATTCACGAAGTCCTGACAGCGGAGGAAGGAACCATGGCGGTCGAAAAGCAGCTCTCGGTCTTTCTGGAAAACAAGCCCGGGGCGTTGGCGCGGCTCTACAAATCGTTCGCCAAGGCCAACGTGAACGTGATCGCGATCAGCGTCTCCGACACGGTGGACCACGCGGTGATCCGCATGGTGGTCTCCGATCCGCAGCGCGCCATCGAACTGCTCGAACAGCACGGCGTCCTGGTGGTGGACAACGAGGTCCTTTCGGTGCGCCTGGCCAACCGCCCCGGCGCGCTCTCCGAACTCGCCGAGAAGCTCAGCAAGAGCAAGGTCAACATCGAGTACGCCTACGGCACCGCCGGGCAGGACAAGAACAGCAGCCTGCTGATCCTGCGCGTCAGCGACCTGAAGAAGGCGCGCAAGGTCCTGAAGGACTAGCGGCCGCGCGCCGCCGCCGGGCGTGAAGATCGCGCTGCTCTGCGTCGGCAAACTGCGCAGCGAGGCCCTGCGCGCGGTCTGCGACGATTACGCCGCGCGCCTGCGGCGCTACGGGGCCTTCGAGGTCCTGGAACTCAAGCCCGCCCAGGCGCGCGAACCCGCCGCGGCCGTCGCCGAAGAATCCAAGCGCATCCTCGAGGCGCTCGAGCCGGCGGCCCACGTCTGGGTGCTGGACGAACGCGGCAAGACCTGCACGTCCCCCGCGCTGGCCGAACGCATCTCGGCGCTCGAACAGCGTTCGACCAAACGCCTGGCGGTGATTCTGGGCGGAGCCTACGGGCTGGGGGAGGACGTGAAGCGCAAGGGCGAGCGGCTCTCGCTCTCGCCCATGACCTTCAACCACGAACTCTGCCGCGCCGTGATCCTGGAACAACT
Source organism: Planctomycetota bacterium (assembly GCA_026184295.1). GTDB lineage: Bacteria > Planctomycetota > SZUA-567 > H5-PLA8 > H5-PLA8 > JACQFI01. The sequence continues at coordinate 13,600 of JAHCJK010000099.1, read as the reverse complement.
CTACCGCGCCCGCACGATCCAGCGCGGCGAGCCGTATCACCACTAAACAGGCGTTTGCGGGCGAGCTTCGAACCGCGGAGCGGCTGGGACGCCGGGCTTACTTCTTTTCTTTCTTCTTCCCCGGGTCTTCGACCGGCGCGTCCTCGTAGATCAGGACTTCGCCCTTGGGCGTGCGGCGCAGGCGCTTCTCGCCGGGTTCGCCTTCGGGCTTCTTCTCGGCTTCCGGCTTCTTCTCCGGTTCCGGCGTGGGCACGGTCTCGGCCTTGGGCGCGTCGGGCGCCGTCTTCTCGGGGCCCGGAGCGGCCTTGGGGCCTTCCGGCGGCTTCTCTTCAGGCGTCTCGGGGACCTTCAGGTCGGGCGGAATGTCGAGCTTCGGGGCGGCCTCGGGGCCGACCAGCGGCGCGGTCTCCGAGGGCGCGGACTTGGGCGCCGCCTGCGGTTCATCCGGGGCGTTCTTCGCCGAGGCGTCCGAGACGAAGGTGACGTCCAGTTCCTCCTGCGTGCGCGGGTTGACGACCTTGCCGGCGCGGGCCGCGTTGGCGCGGTCCATCAGCGAGTCGCGGTTGATCTCGGGCACGGGCGACATCACGTAATGCAGGAAGATCTCGTCGTTGATGCGCGTGGGAATGACGTTGTCGGCCACGGCGGTGAACGGGTCGTAGCCGTACCAGGGCGGATTGACCTTTTCTTCGCGCACCAGGGTCAGGTAGCGTTCCTTGCGCAGTTCGATGCGGTAGGTGCCGTAGTGCGTGTAGCCGACGCGGATGGGCGTGTTCCCGACCACGCGCCGGTTGATGCTTACCTCGGCCCCGGGCGGGACGCTGGTGATGGTCATGCCGCGGCTGGTGCAGCCGGTCAGCCCCGGCGCCAGCAGCGCCGCGACCAGCACCAAGCCGAACGCCCGCAGGCCCGTCCGCACTTCGATCTTGAGGTTCATAGGCTCAGGTACTTTAGTCCCTGCCAAAGGTTCTGTCGAGTGACGCGCCACGGACTCGTATCGGCATCCCGCGGCCCCGGCTGAAGTCGGGCACCATGTGCGTCAGCCTTTGGGCGCGTACTGGTTCTTCCAGCCCTTCTTTTCGGAAGGTTCCGGAAAGCGTGGCAGAACCGCAAGTTCCACGATCTTGCTCTCGTCGAGCGGTTCGCCGGAGGCCACCTGTTCGGGCGTGGCGCGGGCGACCTTGACCGTGGCGCCGGGCTTGAACTTGGCCTGCACCGCCGCGATCACGTGGTAGTTGAACTCCGCGTCCGAGAACGCGAAGCTCGTCACCACGCCCGCCGGCTTGCCGTCGGGGCCGAGCACGCATGCACCCGCTCGGACGCTGCGGCGGCCCGCGCCCTTCAAGCGCAGCAGGCGTTTCTTGCGCGGGGCGTTGCGGCGGATGTACGCGTCGCGCCCGATGTAGAACGGGACGTGGTAGCGCGAGACGAAGCCGTAGTCGGCCTCGGTCAGGCTCAGTTGCTCGCTGCCCTCGATCTCGTGCCCGAAGAGCGGGAACCCGGCCTCGATGCGCAGGCTGTCGCGCGCGCCCAGGCCGCAGGCCTTGACCCCGCGGTCGGCGCCCTGCGCGAGCAGCGCTTCCCACAGTTCGACGACCCGGTCGGGGTGGACGAAGAGTTCGAAGCCCATCTCCTCGCCCGTGTAGCCCGTCCGCGCCGCGCGCACCGGGATGCCCTTCAGGTTCACGTCGAAGAAATCGTTGAGCTTGCTCTCCAGCAGGCGCTTCTTCTGCGCGGGTTCGGCGGCCATCTCGGACAGAATCTGCGCGCTGAGCGGGCCCTGGAAGGCCAGGTCGAGCAGCGAGTCCTTGCCGGCAGCGCGGAGGTCGGTGATCTTCACCGGGCCGGGCGCGCGCTTGGCGGGCAGGGCCTCGTCGATGATCACCTCGCCGGAATTGACCGCGTTCAGCCAGTGCAGGTCGCGTTCGGCGTTGCCGGCGTTGACCACGACCATGAAGCGGTCGCCGGAGATCCGGTAGACGTACAGGTCGTCGAGCGCCGTCGCGTTGGGCAGCAGCATGTAGCTGTACTGGGCTTCCTGAGGCACCAGCCGCGCCGCGCAGTTGGTGAAGACGGTCTCGAGGAACGCGACCGCGTGCGCGCCGGAGACTTCGAGCGCGCTCATGTGGCTGACGTCGAAGAGCCCCGCGGCGGAGCGCACCGCGGCGTGTTCGGCGAAGATCCCGCCCGGGTACTCGACGGGCATCTCCCAGCCGCCGAAGGGTACCATCTTGGCGCCGGCCTTCTTGTGCCAGTCGTTGAGCAGCGTCTTCTTGAGCGGGCCTTCGGGCAGGTTGCAGACGTAGGGCTTCTTGGCCGGCGCGGCGAACTTGGCCGGAATCGCCTTCTGCCCGAGGAAGAAGACCTTCGTCGCGTCGAACATCTCGGCGTGGCCCTGGTCGGCGCCGAGCAGCAGCGCCTCTTTGGTCCGCGCGGCCTCGCGCAGCTTGGGCGTCAGCAGGCCCTGTTCGAGCGGTTCGACGGTGAAGGGACCGTCGATCTTCACGTAGCAGTCGTTCGGGTCGAGCAGCACGTAGCCGTCGGAGAGCGCGGTGAGCCACGCGGTGGCGGTGTCGGCGCGGTCGAGATGGACCAGCAGCGCGAACTGGTCTTCGCCGTTGGGCCCGAAAGCGCCGTCTTTCTTATGTCCGAGGCACTGCACGAGCACGTCGTCGATCACGCTGCCGTCGGGCTTGAGCAGGAAGCCGTGTGCGATCTGGCCCTCGGCCAGGTTCTGGACGTTGCAGGTCAGCGCCTGGTCGAGCGCCAGGCGCGCCTTTTCGCCGCGCACGTGAAAGCCCGTGCGCCCGTTGACCGTCGTGGGCATGATGAAGGTGGACGAGAATTCCTCGGCGTCCGGCATGGGCGGGTAGGGGAGCATGTCCGCGATCTGCGCGGTCTTGCGGCGCGCGTCGATCAGCGCTTCGAACGGCACGCGCGCGCGGCAGCGTTCCTCGCCCGCCGGCACCCACACCGCGAAGCTGTGCGCGCTGCCCAGGAGTTCGCGGGTGACCTTCGCGAGCTGCTTGAGCTGGTCCGGCGTGATTCCGCGCTGCGTCAGCCAGGGCGTCCCGAAGCGCACGCCGCTGGACTTGGACGCGTTCGCGTCGCCCGGCAGCGTGTTCTTGTTGCAGATGATGCCCGCGTTTTCGAGCAGCCGCGAGGCGGTCTCGCCATCCAGCCGCGCGCCCGCGCCCTGGGTCTTGAAGGACTTCAGGTCCACGAGCATCAGGTGCGTGTTCGTGCCGCCGTATTCGAGCGTGAAGCCTTCGCCCGCGAGCGCCTCGGCGAGCACCTTCGCGTTGGCCACGACCTTCTTCTGGAACGCGGCGAACTCGTCGCCCCGCTGGCAGACGATCTCGAAGAGCCGCGCGATGCCGGCGATGGCGTTGACGTGCGGGCCGCCCTGCAACCCCGGGAAGACCGCGTTGTCGATCTTGCGCATGGTCTCGGCGCAGGTACCGACGATGCACGCGCCGCGCGGGCCGCAGAGCGTCTTATGGGTGGTGAAGGTGACGATGTGCGCATGCGGCAGCGGATTGTTCAGCACGCCCGCGAAGACCATCCCGGCCAGGTGCGCGATGTCGGCCATCAGCAGCGCGCCCACCTCGTCCGCGATGGAACGCAGCGCGGCCCAGTCGAAGTCCCACGGGTAGGCGCTCGACCCGCCGATCAGAATCTTGGGGCGGTGCTGCTTCGCGAGTTCGCGGATGCGGTTGTAGTCGAGCTTGCGCGCCGCGCCCTTGGCCTGTTCGTCGATGCCGTACGAGGCCGCGCGGTAGAGCTTGCCCGAGACGTTGAAGGGCGACCCGTGGCTGAGGTGCCCGCCGTGCGAGAGGTCCAGGCCGAGCAGCCCGTCGCCGGGTTCCAGCAGCGCGGTGTAGACCGAAAGGTTCGCGGCCGCGCCCGAAAGCGCCTGCACGTTCGCGTGAATCGAGGAGGCCGCGGGGCTGCCCGGCAGCCGGGCGAAGGCCTCGGCCAGGAAGCCCTTGGCGAGCAGTTCGGCGCGGTCGGCCTCGCGGCAGCCTCGGTAAAAGCGCGCGTCGCTCAGCCGGCGGTGCCAGGCCTGGAAGACCGAGCCGTCGCGGGCCATGGCCGCGGGGGCGCGGCTGAGCCTCGGGTCGGGCTGCCCTTCGGCGTAGATGTTGCCGAGGTCGCTGGCCACGGCGGCCGCGCATTCGGGAAAGCAGATGCTCTCGGACGGAATCAGGATCAGTTCGCGGCGTTGGCGGTCGGACTCGGCCTTCCACGTCTCTTCGACCAGGGACGGCGGACAGCGTTTGGAGGGCGCGGCGTCGGCGAACATGAGCAGGCCTTTCGTGAATCGATGGGCGCGCCGGAAATAATAAGTTCGGAAGCCCCGGCGCTTGGGCGGAGCTTCGTTCTTATCACAGGCACTTGGCCGGCGCAAAATGCAGATGGGAGATTTCGGGGAGCACTCAGCGCAGTCGGAAATCGACCTTGAGCAGGATCAGCCCGGCCACCGGTACGCCCTGTTCCAGCGCGGGTTCGTAGCGTGCCAGGCGCGCCGCGCGTACCGCCGCATCGATGAACGACGCGGGCGCGGACGGCGAGAGGACCTTCACGTTCGAGGGCTTGCCGTTGGCCTCGACCAGGACTTCCAGCACCACGCAGCCTTCGTTGCCTGCTTTGCGTTCGCTCTCGGGGTAGCTCGGCTGAATCGAGACCTTGGGGCGCGCCGAGCGGCTGGGGCCCCTGGGAGGCGCCGGGGGCGCTTCCACCGGGGGCCCGCGGCGCACGGCGGGCGGAGCCGGCGGGACATACGCAGGCGCGGCGCCGCTGCCGACGACGGGCTTGGGCGCGGGGGCCTTCGGGGCCGGGGCCGGCGTCAGGCCGGGCGGGCGCTTCCAGTCCGCGTGGACGCTCGTGTTCGTCTCGGCGACGGTCTCGGCCTGCGCGACGGGATGATCGAGGTCCTGCACGGGTTCCGTTTCGACCACCACGTCGGGCGCGTCGGACGGCTGGACGGCCGTGTCGGGCTCGACGGCTTCGGGCAGCGGCGGGAGTTCGACCTTGGGCGGCTCGGGCTTGGGCGTCTCTTTGACTTCGACGAACCGAACCGGCGCGTCGCGCCGCACGATCTCGCGCACCAGTTCGGGCATGAAGATGCACAGCGCCGCCGCGATCAGGACGTGCACCAGCATCGAGACCAGCAGCGGCGTGTTCGCGGAATACGTGCCCGGCTTCGGCGTGCGCTTGGCCACGAAGAGCCTGGGCGCGCGTGGAACCGCGGGCTGCGCGGGCGCGTTGCCGGCCGGCGCTTCGGCCGGCGTCGGGGGCTCCACGGGCGCGGCATTGGGCGGAACTTCGGCAGGCGCGAAGTCGTGCGTCGGCTGTACGGCGGTGACGGGCGGGCCTTCGGGCGCGTCCGGCGCCGAGGCAACCTGTGGCATCTCCGCGGAAACGTCGGGCGTGGTGGCGCCTGCGTCGAACAAGGTCGGTCCTCGAAACGTAATCCCTTGGGAAGGACTACGCAATTCGAGCGCCATGCGCATGCACTTGTTAACGCTTTGTATGTCTTGTGTTTATGGGCTGACCGCAGGGCTTCGCCAAGGGGTGCGTGTACAGCCGATGGACAGGCGCTGTTTACCCTCTGGCCGGGCGCAAGTGCTCTCGATGCGCCGGTTTACCCCATCCAGACACCCACGACCTTGCGAATCTCCTGCATCTCCTTGACCGCGATCGGCATGAAGAGGTCCTCGCGGAACTCGCGCGGCCCGCGGTACAACGACGCCAGGAAGACTTCCGCGCGCTTGTTCGACGGATACCAGGCCTTGATGAGCGTCTCGCCCGAGCGGAGCCGCACGAGCACGATGTCGCCCGTATCGAGTTCCTCGGGTTCCACATTGCGGTAGAGGACGTATTGGCCGTCGCCGACCAAGGGCCACATCGAGTCGCCGTGGATGAGAAACGCCCCGTCGCAGTCGAGCACGAGGGCCATCGGCTTGATGTACTTCCAGTCTTTGTCGGGGATCTCGAAATTGCCCTTCGCGGAAGCGTTTACGTTGACGACGGGGTGTTCGCCCAGGATCAGAAGCGCCTTTTGAAGGTACTTGGCCGACCAGCGCTTGCGTCCCGCGATCAGGTTGTAGGCCGTGGCGCGCGAACAGCCCAAAAAGCGCGCAACCTTCGCCACGCCCCCCAGTTTCTGGCTCAGCGTTCGGAACAACGCGGCGGGATCGGAGGCCATGGCGCCAAGCGATTTGCCGCCGTGGGTGGGAGCGATGCCACCGGTGACACGTTTAGGTTTTTGGGGACGAAGACGCATTCTTCCCATTGCCGAACCATTCCTCCGATCAGGGTGCTTAGCAAGTTGAGAATAGCCAGAGATACGCCGGAGTATCTTCTACAGAACTTCGCAAAATCAACCTTAAATATACGATAATCCGCTAACGGAACCGCGCGCGGCGCGCACGGTTCAGATCATGCGGCCCTTCTTGCGCAGGACCCATTCGAGGGTGATCAGGAGGGTGAAGACGAACATCGCCATCCAGTTGTCCCAGAGGTTGATCGGGATTTCGTGGAGAATCTTCTCTTCCTTGGGCTGAATGAGCGCCGGAATTTTGTCGAGCTGATTGATGCCGAAATACTTCCCGCCTTCGCCGCCCGCGGCGGCCACGGCCTTGAGCAGTTCCTCGTTCATGCGCGGGTTGTCGAGTTCGAGCTGCGGCACGTCCACCTTGAACGTGATCTCCGACTGGCGCACGTCCGGCTGCTGGTCGTCCTTGAGCCAGATCGAGTAGTCGTCGCGCTGGCTGGGGAAGAAGACGCCGGTGTATTCGCCTTCGCTGTCGCGCTTGCGGTCCAGTTCCATCGTCTGGAGCTTGCCCTTGCTGCTGGTCATGTACACGGTCACCTTTTCCGCCGTGAGCGGGTTGAACTTCTCGTCCTTCACGCGCGCGGTGATGGTGACCTTGTCGCCGATCGCGTACGCGGTCTTGTCCACGTCCACGGCAAAGCGCTTCTGCCCGCCCAGGCGCTTGGCCGACGAGAGGTAACGGATCGCCTGGCTGTAGAAACGGTAGTGGTAGCGGTCGCCCACGCCCTTGCGCCAGCGCCACAGGCTGTCCACGCCCACGTACATCACGCGTCCGAGCCCGTAGGGCAGGGTGGCGATGAGCGGCATCTTCTTGCCCGCGTCGTCCTTCGCGAACGGATGGCTGGCCACGGTCGTCGCGCCTTCCTTGGCGCGCTTGACGGGGTAGAACCAGAGCTGCTTGGGCAGGTTCTCCCAGGTCTCGCGGTTGGCGCTGTCTTCCGGGTCGAGCTGCGTCCAGGTCAGGCGCTTGCCTTCCGCGGTCAGTTCGATCGGGAACTGTTCCTGAAACCCTTCGCTCGGCGTCTGGTACGCCGCGGGCTGGGGGACGACGGGGAGCATCTCGCCCAGCGGGCCGGTGATGTACGACGAGGGCATGAAGCGTTCGCCCGCGATCATGATCAGCCCGCCGCCTTCGCGCACGAATTCCTGCAGGCGCGCGATCTGGTCCTTGGTGAAGATCATCGGGTTGATGTCGCCGAGGATGATCACGTCGTATTCGCCGAAGTCCTTCTTCTCCTGCGGGAAGCTGACCGCCGGCTTGCCCGGGGAGCCGTCGTAGATCCACTGTTCCTCGTTGGTGGCCAGCAGCACGTCGGCCTCGGTGGTGTGGTCGCGGATCAGCGCGTTCTTGAGGTAGCGGTATTCCCAGCGCGGCAGGTCCTGCCCCTCGGCCAGCAGCACCTTGACCTTCTTGTCCACGACCTGGAAGGTGTAGGTGGCCTCGTTGTTCTCGGGGCGCAGTTCGCCTTCCTGGCGGGGCACGCTGATGGTGTAGGTGTACTTGCCGGGCTTCTGCACGCGGAACTTCAGCGGCACGGCCACCTTCTCGCCCGACTTGCCGACCTTGATGCGGTCGCTGGCGATCACCTTGTCGCCTTCCTTCATGTCAACGGTCAGTTCCTTCAGCGACTCGAAGCCCTTCTGGCGGACGTGGGCGACCACTTCCGCCGGGTCGTCCGGCAGGATCGCTTCCGGGCCTTCGACGTTCAGTTCGATGTCCTTCGGTTCGCCGGGGTCGCCGACGCTGACGGTGTAGACCGGGATGCGCTGCAGCTTGAACTGCGTCGTCGCCACGTGCACGGGGTCTTCGCCCGCGTTCTGGCGCCCGTCGGTGATCACCACCACGCCGGCCAGCGGCATGCCGCGCAGTTCCTTGATGACCTGGCGCATGCAGTCGCCCATGCGCGTCTCCTGCCCGGGGGTCTCGAAGTCCTTCTCCTTGTCGAGCACCAGGGGCTTGTTCTCTTCGTCGGCCGTCGTCAGCCCGCGCGAGAACGTGTACAGGCGCACTTCGCCGTGCTTCTTCTTCAGGTCTTCCAGGAAGCCGGGCGTACCCTTGCGCAGCGCCGCGCAGGCCACCTGCATGCGGCTGATCGCGCCGTAGTGCTTCAGTTCCAGCTTCTCCGCCGCGACGCTTTCGAGCACCTTGCCGTTCTCGTCGCGGATCGAGACCTTCGTGCCCTTGCCCAGGGCCTCCTGGACTTCCTTGCGCAGGTCGTCGTCGGCGTACGGGAACTTGAGGCTCATCGAATAGCTGTTGTCGAGCAGCACCACCACCGTCGAAGGCTTGGTCTGGTTGTGCGACGAGACCAGCACCGGCTCGGCCAGCATCAGCAGCGCGATGGCGATCAGCGCCGCGCGCAGCACCCCCAGGAACGTGCGGAAGCCGGGCGTGGCGGTCTCGCGCCCGTCCTTGCGGTAGATCCAGATCGTGAACCCGATCACGGCCACGACCAGCAGGAAGACCGCCCAGCCTTCGGGCGACTGGTTGAAACGGAAGCTCAGTTCCGAATCGGGCCCGATCACGCTCGGGTCGTCCAGGTTCAGGAGCCAGGCAATAAGCGATCTCACGGTACGGTTATCCCTCGTTGCGCCCGATCAGCGCGTGTAATCCCCGAAGCGCTGCGCGAGCAGCGATTCCGCCACCAGCAGCAGCAGGACCATCATCACCAGGTAGCGCCAGATTTCCTTCCCGCTGCTGTGCTTCTTCAGCGACGCCTCGATGCCGCCGTAGTCGTCGCCCGTCAGTTCGATGTCGTCCTGCGTGATGTTGGTCTCGAAAAAGCGCCCGTGTTCCAGCGGCGCGCCCTGCGCGGCCGGGACGTAGGCGCGGATTTCCGGGTCGTCGATCGTGTCGAGGTCGGACTCCTCGGTGTTGCGGTCCGCCGCGAAGTGGATCGTGGGATGCTTCTCGCCCGGCAGTTCGGTGGTGTAGATGCCCGCCTTCGAGACCGGCTTGCTGACGGCGGTGAAGGATTCGACGCCGATCTCCATGACAATCGGTTCGCCCGAGGGCGTGACCAGGCGCAGGCCCTGGCGGCGCGCTTCCGAGACGATCTCCTGCGGGAGCTTGTACTCGAAGGCTTCGCCCACCATGCGGTTGCGCATCAGGTAGTCGGGGTTGATCAGGTCCAGCGCGATCAGGTTCACCAGCGGCACCCACTGCCCGCCGGGGGCGCCGGCCCAGTTGTTCCAGGCCTTGTCGGCGGTGGTGCCGACGAGCATCACGCGCCCTTCGCCCAGGCGCATCTCGGTCGCGACCGGTTCGCCGTTTTCCATCGCCATGACGGTGCGGACGCTGTCCTTCTCCTTGCCTTCGCCGGGGCGGGGGAGCAGCTTGAAGCGCCGGAAGACGAAGAGTTCGTGCAGCGGCAGGCCCTTGATGTTGCGGAACTTCGAGATCGCGGGGTGGTCCAGGTCCTTGTCGCTGAGCTTCTCGAAGGCGCCTTCGTGGTCGCCGCTGCCGACGGCTTCGCCGATCAGCGAGGGCAGCAGCGCGCCGAGGTCCTTGTTGTAGATCGCCGGGTCGATGCGGTCGCCGAGGAAGATCCACAGCGAGCCGCCCTTGAGCACGTACTGCTTGATCGCTTCGATCTTTTCCGACGGGATCAGGGCCACGTTGCCCAGCACCACCAGGCGGTAGTTGTCCAGGTTCGCGTCCGGCAGCGCCCCGTCGCTGATCGCTTCGGTGTACAGCGGCAGGCGGCTGGCGCCGGCTTCCTTGGCCATGCTGGGCGAAAGCGCCTGCCGGAAGTGGTCCAGTTCGCTCTGCATCGGCGTCACGCGCTGCTGCCCGTCCACGCACAGCACCTTCACCTGGTCTTCGGCGTCCACGGCCAGGTAGGCCGCGTTGTCGTTGGGCAGCAGGTCCGGTTCGATCTGCACCGAGAGCGCGTGCGAGCCCGGATCGGCGAAGGTGTGGTGGAAGATCACGTTCTGCGGCTTGAGCGGCTCGAGCACGGGGATTTCCTCGCGCGCGACGCGTTCGCCGTCCACCGTCAGCGTCACCGGCACCCTGTTGGCCGTCTGCGTGCCGACGTTCTTGAACGTGGCCGTCAGTTGCGTCTCGACCCGCGCGGTGATGACCTTTTCGTCCACTTCCAGGTTCGCGGCGACGAGGTTTTCCTTGTTGTCGCCCCCGGCGATGCGCGCGATCCAGATCTTCGGCTTGGTCTTGGGATCTTCGAAAGCCTTCGCGACCTGTTCTTCCTCGTTGGTGTCGAGCTTCTTCGGCTGCCCGCCGGTCTCCCAGCCCGAGCGCGTGCGGTCGGTCAGGACGATGATCTCCTTGCGCAGGTTCCGCGACTTGCGGTCGTTGATCAGCCGGCAGGCCGCGGCGATCCCGCGGGGCAGGTTGGTCGTGCCGTCGGAGATCGTGGCGGCCTTGATGTCGCGCTTCACTTCGTCGTGCTTCAGCGCGTTGCTGGGCGTCAGTTCCTCGGCCGCGCTGTTGACGAGCAGCACGTCGACTTCGTCGCCGGGGTTGAGCTTGTCCACCAGTTGCAGGGCCAGTTCCTTGGCCTTTTCGAAGAGCGGTTGCCCGCCTACCAGATGGCCCATCGAGTACGAGTTGTCGAGCACGATCACGCGGTAGACCGAGGTGCGGCCGGCCAGCAGGCCCATGCCTTCCTGGAGCGCCGGGCGCGCCAGCGCCATCGCCAGCAGCACCAGGATGAGGATGCGGATGAGCAGCAGGATCAACTGTTCGATGCGCTGGCGGCGGCTGGCCTTCTTCTGCGCCGCCCACAGCCAGTGCATGGCGGCCCAAACCACCTTTTTAAAGCGCTGCTTGTTGAGCAGGTGGATGACGACCGGAATCGCGCCCGCCGAGGCGCCGGCCAGGATCGCGGGATTGGCAAAGAATGCCTGCAGCCAAGCGAACATATTCAGTGGGCCGCGGTCGAGAAGACTGCCTCTACCGCCGCTGCTCCTTTTTATCCGTTGCCGATTTCGTTCCCTGAATCCTAAATCCTGAATCCTGAATCCTGGTTCCTGACCCCTGCCGTTACTTGAACTTCGAATTCAACCGCGTCGCCAGGTACGCGCTCAGCACGACGTCGAGCGGGTTCTTGGTGTTGACCGGCAGGAAGTCGATCTTGTTGTTGCGGCAGCCGCGCTTCATGCGTTCCGAGAAGCCTTCGTACTCGTTCAGGTACGCGTTGCGCAGCGCGCGCGGGTCGCAGAGCAGTTCCTGCCAGCCTTCGTAGCCTTCGAAGAGCGTCATCTGGTCGAAGGGGAAGCGGATCTCGAAATCGTCCAGCAACTGGAAGACGATCACTTCGTGGCGCTTGTGGCGGAAGTGCTGGAGGCCGAAGAGCAGCTTTTCGGGATCGTCGAAGAGGTCCGAGAGGATCACGATCAGGCCCTTGCGTTTGATGCGTTCGGCCAGGTCGTGGAAGATCGTCCCGATGTCGGTGCGCTGGTCGGGGACGACGTTGGCCAGTTCGTGCAGCAGCAGGCGCAGGTGCGCGGGGCTGGCGCTGGCCGGGATGAACTTCTTGATGCCGTTGTCGAAGAGCACCATGCCGACGCTGTCCTGCTGGCGCACGAGCATGTAGCTGAGCGAGGCGGCGATGTAGCAGGCGTATTCGAGCTTGGAGACGTTGCCCGGCGAGGCGTACTTCATCGACTCGCTGGTGTCGAGCAGGATGTAGGAGCGGAGGTTGGTCTCTTCCTCGTACTGCTTGATGTAGTAGCGGTCGGTCTTGCCGAGCACCTTCCAGTCGAGGTGTTTGAGGTCGTCGCCCGGGGTGTATTCGCGGTGTTCGGCGAATTCGACCGAGAAGCCGTGGTACGGCGACTTGTGGTGCCCGGAAATGTAGCCTTCGACGATCAGGCGGGCCTTGAGGTCGAGGCCGCCGATCTTCGTCAGCGTCTTCGGGTCGAGGTACTTCGATAGGTCGCTGGCCATGGTCCGTTACCCGAGTTGTTCGCGCTTCGTTTCTTCTTTGACCTGTTCCAACCGTTCGCGCAGGTCCGGCGGCAGGGCCGCTTCGACCTTTTTGGTGATCAGCTTCCAGTACAGCAGGTCCTGGACGTGCGTGATGTCCTTATGCCGGAAGCTGGTCAGCTTCATCGTCAGCAACCCCGTAAGGCTGAGGTAGCAGACGCCGTCCGGTTCCGGGGCCATAGCGGCAGGCCCCAGCGCAGGAGCAGGGTGAAGGTATTCGTCCCGGACCTTCTCTCCCGCCCAGATCACATGCACGCCTTCGACGAAATGCGCGCCACGGCGCTTGGGCATGAAGGCGTGCAGCTTCATCACGCGCCGGAAGCGATACCCCAGGGGGTCGAGCGCTTCCTTGGCTTTCTCCAGGTCCTCACGGTTCAACAGGATGTCCAGATCCTGCGTGTTCCGTTCGGCCAGCTTGCTTGCTTTGGCCAGATGCGCCGCAAGGGCCAGCCCGCCGATCACGGCATGCGAAACGCCGGACCCGCTCAGCGCCTGGCTTACACTCCGTGCTTTTTCCTTCAGTTCCTGCATGTACCGAACTCCGACATCGAGCAGCGCCGAGGGCATCACATCCACCTTGGCCGCCGTAGCGCCGTAAGGCGCGGCCTGTTCGCCGGCCGTGCGAGCGTTTCGGCGGTTTGCGGGCATGCCGGTCCTTTTACGCCTTCGCCGGCTCGCCGGTCACCTTCGGCAGGCGCGCGTCGTTCAGGTTCTCGCTCTCCTGCCGCGGCACGAACTTCAGCAGTTCCTGCACGATCTTGTCGCTGGTGATGCCTTCCGCTTCCGCGTTGAAGTTCGTCACGATGCGGTGGCGCAGCACCGGCAGCGCGACCGCCGCGATGTCCTCGGAACTCACGTAGTACCGTCCGTACAGCACGGCGCGCGCCTTGCCGCCCAGGATCAGGTACTGGCTCGCGCGCGGACCCGCGCCCCAGCTCACGTTGTCGTTGATGAACTTCGGCGTGTCGCCCTTGTTCACGCGCGTCAGGCGCACCAGCTTCATCGCGTAGCGGATCACGTGGTCGGCCACCGGCACGCGGCGCACGATGTCCTGGAGTTCCAGGATGTCCTGCGAGGTGAGGGCCTTGTTGAGCTTCGCGTCCACCGGCGCGGTGGTGCGCTTGACGATCTCGAACTCGTCTTCTTCCGTCGGGTAATCGACGAAGATCTTGAACATGAAGCGGTCGAGCTGCGCTTCGGGCAGGGGATAGGTGCCTTCCTGTTCGATCGGGTTCTGCGTCGCCAGCACGAAGAAGGGCGGTTCCAGCCTGCGGCGCACGCCGCCGGTGGTGACCTTGTGTTCTTGCATG
>JAHCJK010000098.1 GCA_026184295.1 Planctomycetota bacterium | reverse complement strand
AGGTCTCCGAGCAGCCAGGTCCCGCCGCCGGTCAAGGCCAGCACCACGCCGCCGATCAGGAGGACGAGCTTCACCCAGCCGAGCTTCTTCTTGAGCTGTTCCTCGTGGTAGCGGTTGAACTTCAGTTCTTCCTGCGGCGGCTCGGACGTCGCCGCGCGAGGCGCAGGTGGGGAGGGCCGCCGGGCGGGCGCGGGGCGGGCCGCGACCTCCGCCGGCACGGGCGCGGAAAGCACCGGAGCCGGCGCGGCCGGCTTGTTCATTACCTGCGCGCACGCGGAACAGACCGGCTTGCCGTCGCGGGTCTGGATTTCCGCCGCGGGCACCGACGCGAGGCACATGGCACAGAGCGTGAGCGAGGGTTTGGGCGGCACGCGCGGCGCGGCCGGCAGCGGTTCGGGCGACGCGGGCTGGGCTTCGATTGGCGCGGTCACGGCGGGCTGCTGGGAATGGGGCGGCGGAGCCGCCGGTTCCTTCGAACCTTCCTGTTCGAGGTCGCGCCCGCAGCTTGGGCAGAGCGAACGATTGCGCAGCACGGTCGCGCAACGGGGGCAGCGCAGGGTCGGCGACTTTGCGAGCACGCTTGGCATGCTGGAATCTCCCGAACGCGGACTGCACAGGGGCGTCCTGGCTTTCGCGGTCCGTGAAGGGTTTGCGGGCGGGCGGCGGAGGTTACAGGCTTTTCGGGCGAATCCGTTCGGCGGGCACGGTGCATGCGCGAGCTTGTCTTGCCAGTCCCAGAGGCTCGTCGTATAACCCGCGCATTCCCTGATACGGAAACCAGGGCCAACAGACAGGTTGCTTGGGAATTCCATGCCTAGAGATAAAGCGAAGTCTGCGCCGGCGATTCTGCCGCATCCGGTGGCGGCCCTGCACGATGCCTTAAGCCCCGAAGAATCCAAGCGCCGCGGCATCCGCCCGATCCGCAAGCTGCTGGTCGCGAACCGCAGCGAGATCGCGATTCGCGTCTTCCGCGCCTGCACCGAAATGGGCATCGCCACCGTCGGCATCTACAGCAACGAAGACAAGCTCGCGCTGCACCGCTACAAGTGCGACGAAGCGTACCTCGTGGGCGAAGGCAAGGGCCCCGTCGCCGCGTACCTCGGCATGGACGAGATCGTCCACCTGGCGCTCGAGAAGGGCGTGGACGCGATCCATCCCGGCTACGGCTTCCTCTCCGAGAACTCCGACTTCGCCGAGAAGGTCATCATGGCCGGCCTGGTCTGGGTCGGGCCCGGCCCCGAGCAGATGCGCAAGGTCTCGGACAAAGTCAGCGCGCGCAAGCTGGCCCAGCGCCTGAACATCCCCGTCATTCCCGGTTCCGACGGCCCCGTCGCGGACCTGAACGCGGCGATGCAGTTCGCCCATACCTGCGGCTATCCCGTGATGGTGAAGGCCAGCCACGGCGGCGGCGGGCGCGGCATCCGCGCCGTGCGCAACGACGCCGAGATGAAGGAACTCTTCCCGCTGGCGCAGCGCGAAGCGCAGACGGCCTTCGGCAACAAAGAGTGCTACATCGAGAAGATGGTCGTGCACCCGAAGCACCTGGAAGTGCAGATCCTGGGCGACCGGCACGGCAGCATCATCCATCTGTTCGAGCGCGACTGTTCGATCCAGCGCCGCCACCAGAAGGTCATCGAGTTCGCGCCGAGCCTTTCGCTGAACGAGAAGCGCCGCGCGGAAATCTGCGAGATGGCCGTGCGTTTCGCCAAGGCCGCGGGCTACCAGAACGCGGGCACCGTCGAGTTCCTGATGGGCGAAGACGGCGCGATCTACCTCATCGAGATGAACAGCCGCATCCAGGTCGAGCACACGGTGACCGAGACGATCACCGGGGTGGACCTGGTCCAGGCGCAGATTCGCATCGCCGAAGGCTACAAGCTTTCCGACAGCCAGGTGCGCGTCCCCGCGCAGGAGGATCTGCACCACCGCGGCTTCGCGATCCAGTGCCGCATTACGACCGAAAACCCCGCGCGCAACTTCGCGCCCGACTACGGGCGCATCACCACGTACCGTTCGGCCGCCGGCTTCGGCCTGCGCCTGGACGGCGGGACCGCCTTCGGCGGCGCGGTGATCACGCCGTACTACGACTCGCTGCTGGTCAAGGTCACGGCCTCGGGCACCGACTTTATCGAAGCCGCCGCGCGCCTCTTCCGCGGGCTCAGCGAATTCCGCGTGCGCGGCATCTCGACCAACATCCCTTTCCTGAAGAACGTGCTGCGGCACCCCACGTTCCTGGCCGGCAAATGCGACACGGGCTTCATCGAGGCCAACCCGGCGCTCTTTGCCTGGAAGGAACCGCGCGACCGCGCCAACAAGCTCCTGAATTTCCTGGCCGAGATCACCGTCAACGGGAACCCGATCGTCGGCGAACAGGTCAAGGCCGGGGACCTGAAGAAGCCGGTCGCGCCGGTCTTCGCCGAACCCGCCGAGCCGCCCAAGAAGACCGTCGCCGGCCACAAGGACATCCCGGCCGGCACCAAGCAGATTCTCTTCGAGCGCGGGCCCAAGGGCCTGGCCGAGTGGGTCAAGTCGCGCAAGATGCTGCTGGTCACCGACACGACCTTCCGCGACGCGCACCAGTCGCTGCTGGCCACGCGCATGCGCAGCTACGACATGCTCGCCGTCGCCGACTACTACGCGCGCGCGTGCAGCGGGCTCTTCAGCCTCGAGATGTGGGGCGGCGCGACTTTCGACAGCGCGATGCGCTTCCTGAAGGAAGACCCCTGGGAGCGCCTGGTGCAGCGCCGCGCCAGGATTCCCAACATCCTCTTCCAGATGCTGGTGCGCGGCAGTTCGGCCGTGGGCTACACGAATTACCCCGACAACGTGGTGCGGGAGTTCGTGCTCGAGTCCGCGCAGGCGGGCATGGACATCTTCCGCATCTTCGACGCGCTGAACTGGCTGCCGGGGATGGAAGTGGCCCTGGAGGCCGCCGTGGAAAGCGGGCGCGTCTGCGAGGCCGCCATCTGCTACACGGCCGACATCAACGACGCGACGCGCAGCAAGTACAACCTCAAGTATTACGTGAAGCTGGCCCGCGAACTCGAAAAGCGCGGCACGCACCTCCTGGCCATCAAGGACATGGCGGGGCTCTGCAAGCCCTACGCGGCGGCCAAGCTGGTCAAGGCCCTGCGCGACGAGGTCGGCGTGCCGATCCACTTCCACACCCACGATACCTGCGGCGGGCAGCTCGCTTCGCTGCTCAAGGCCAGCGAGGCCGGGGTGGACGTGGTCGATTGCGCGGTGGCCAGCATGAGCGGCCTGACCAGCCAGCCGAACCTGAACGCGATGATCGGCGTGCTGCGCGACAGCGACCGCGACACCAGGCTGGACCTGAAGGCCTTCAACCGCATCGGCGAGTACTTCGAGGGCGTGCGCAAGCAGTACTTCCCCTTCGAGAGCGACATGCGCGCGGGCACGGCCGAGGTCTGGGAACACGAGATGCCCGGCGGGCAGTACACGAACCTGCAGCAGCAGGCGCAGTCGCTGGGGCTGGACGGCAAGTGGGACGTGATCAAGGAAGAGTACCGCGCCGTGAACTTCCTCTTCGGCGACATCGTCAAGGTGACGCCGAGCAGCAAGATCGTCGGCGACATGGCGCTCTTTCTCGTCGGCAACGGCCTGACCGCCGCCGACGTGATGACCAAGGGCAAGCACCTCAGCTTCCCCGAGTCGGTGATCCAGTTCTTCGAAGGGCACATCGGCTTCCCGCCCGGCGGCTTCGATCCGGAACTCCAGAAGGTGATCCTGAAGAACCGCAAGCCGCTGAAGAAGCGCGCCGGCGCGCTGCTCAAGCCGGTGAACTATACCGCGCTGCGGGACGGGCTGGCCAAGCGCTTCGGCCCCGAGATCGACCGCCGCGACGCGCTGGGCGCTTCGCTGTACGAGAAGGTCTTCGAGGATTTCGCGGCGCACCGCAACAAGTACGGCGACGTCTCGCCCGTGCCGACCAAGAACTTCCTCTTCGGGATGGACCTGGAAGAGGAGATCAGCGTCGAGATCGAGCCGGGCAAGACCCTGATCATCAAGCTGCTCTCGATCTCCCCGCCGTCGAAGGAAGGCACGCGCAAGGTCTACTTCGAACTGAACGGCTCCCCGCGCGAGGCCGTCGTGCGCGACAAGAAGGTCAAGGGCGTGAGCAAGGAACGCGCCAAGGCCGAGGCCGGGAACCCGCACCACCTCGGCGCCGCGATGCCCGGCGTCGTCTCTGAAGTGAAGGTGAGCAAGGGCAGCGAAGTGAAGAAGGGCGAGGTGCTCCTGATCCTCGAGGCCATGAAGATGCAGGTGAACGTCACCGCGCCCGAGAACCGCGTGATCGCCCAGGTGCCCGTGGCCAAGGGCGAGACCGTCGATGTCGGCGACCTGCTGGTGGTCTTCCAGTAACCCCCGCGCCAAGTGGGGGATTGACGGACCCGAAAAGCCGAATAGAACCGCCGCCCAACGGACGGTTCCCTTATTCAACGGCGGCGGGCCCCCCATGCGGCAAGCTCTGATCGCGTCGTTCCTCATGCTGGCCGGCGTGGTGCTGGCCACGGTTATCGCCTTTCAGATGGCGTCGCATTGGCGCTCGATCAGTCACTACTGGCTGATGATTCCCGCCTTCCTGCCTTCGATCGGCGTGGCGACCGGCGCCTGGCTGAGCCATAAGCGCTCGAAAGGCGAGGACCCGTTCCCGATCCAGACGCGCGGGCGCTACTGGGCGTTCGTGCTCCTGGGCGCCCTGGGCTCGGCCCTGAGCGGCTACCTGGTCTACATTGCGATCTCTTCCGCCTGGTTCGAGACCGACATCGTGGAACTCATCTTCGACCCGTCGAAGATTCGGGAATACACCGAAACCGGGAAGTACGGGTCCCACTCCGCGAGCGTGGGCGCCAACACCATCATGGGCTTTGTCATCGGCACCATCGCCACGGCGCGCCTGATCCGCGAAAAGCTCATCGATTAGTCCGCGCGTCCCGCCCCAATGCCCGTGTGCAATGATCGGCCTTGGCGGCCATTTTACCGGCGCGCTGTTTGGGGAAATAACCAAAGCGTAATCGTTTGCAAAGCAATGAGTTGTAAGGTTCAAGGCGGCGGCATTTCATACGTATTTGACAGGTCAAAGGCGGATAGTACGATCTGCCTAAGCCTCTTAGGTCGGCGTAAGGTTTCGGCTCAAGAACCGGGACATACTCCATGAATAGCTCGCCCGAGATTGTTTCGATCCTCATCTTCTGCGGTCTGGTGATGGCGATGGGCCTGGTCATCCTGGGCCTGGTGCGTTTCGCCACCAAGTTCCTGGGAACGGCCAAACCCAAGAAGGGCAAGTACGACCCGTACGAATGCGGCGTCCCGCTCCTCGGCAGCGCCCGCGAACGCTTCGAAGTGCGCTTCTACCTCGTCGCGATCCTCTTTGTGCTCTTCGACATCGAGACGGTCTTCCTGTTGCCGTACGCGGTTTCCTACCAGAGACTGGGCATGGCAGGGCTGGGGGAGATTCTGGTCTTCGTCGCGGTGCTGGGGCTGGGGCTGCTGTACCTGGTCAAGCGCGGCGCGCTGGAGTGGGAGTGATCGGGCGGCCGGACGCGGCGGCCCGGAAAGGCGGAACACCATGAGCGAGACAGCGAATCAGGGCGCCCCCCTCGCGCAGGGCGACAAGTCCGGCTCGGGCGGCTTCATCACCACCAAGATCGAAGAACTGGTCAACTGGGGCCGCCGCAACGCGTTGTGGCCCATGCCCTTCGGCACGGCCTGCTGCGCCATCGAGATGATGGCGACGCTTTCCAGCCGCTACGACCTCTCGCGCTTCGGCGCCGAAGTGATCCGCTTCTCGCCGCGCCAGAGCGACCTGATGATCGTGAGCGGGCGCATCTCCATCAAGATGATGCCGGTGCTGATCGAGATCTACAATCAGATGCCCGAACCGAAGTGGTGCATCAGCATGGGCGCCTGCGCGAGTTCGGGCGGCGTCTTCGACACCTACACGCTGGTGCAGGGCGTCGATCAGTTCATCCCGGTGGACGTGTACATTCCCGGCTGTCCGCCGCGCCCCGAAAGCCTGATCGACGCGGTGATGCTGATCCGCGACAAGATCAAGCGCGGCGAGCGCCAGAACCGCCTGTACGACCGCACCAAGCACCCGCTGGACTTCCAGCCGGTCAACCTGGTCTCGGACGCGGCCTCCGGCGCCCCGACGCTGACCGGCACGCGGCACAGCCTTCCCAACAAGGACGCGACGGAATAGCGCGGCAGCCGGACGGTCGCGCGGCCCCTCGGCAAGGATGAGTCTGAACCATGGCGGTGGACTTTAAAGAACTCGAAAAGCGCATCCGCGAGAAGCTCGGCGCGGACGTGCTCGACTGGACCGACTTCCGCGGGCAGGCCTGCCTGCTGGTCAAGCGCGAGGCGATCGTGCGGACGCTGCTGGCGCTGCGCGAGGACGCCGAAGGGCGCTTCGACATGTTCACCGACCTGACCTGCCTCGATACCCTGCGCGCCCCCGACGAACTGATCCCCAAGTCCGGCGAACGCTTCGTGGTCGTCTACCACCTGACGGGCACCG
Source organism: Planctomycetota bacterium (assembly GCA_026184295.1). Classification (GTDB taxonomy): domain Bacteria; phylum Planctomycetota; class SZUA-567; order H5-PLA8; family H5-PLA8; genus JACQFI01. The sequence continues at coordinate 14,881 of JAHCJK010000098.1, read as the reverse complement.
AGAGCAAGGCGCGCATCCGCGTGAAGGCCTGCGTGCCCGAAGAACCGCCCGAGATCGACACGGCGACCGGCGTCTACCTCGGCGCGAACTGGGCCGAACGCGAAGTCTTCGACATGTTCGGGGTGGTCTTCAAAGGCCATCCGGACCTGCGCCGCATCCTCATGCCGGAGGCCTACGAAGGGCACCCGCTGCGCAAGGATTACCCGCTGAAGGGCCGCGGCGAGCGCGACAACTTCCCCAAGTACACCGAGATTCCGGAGGCCTGATGCGCGCACGCGCGGCCCGCCTGCCCGCCGCGAACGAACGCGCCAAGGGAGCACACCGATGAGCAACCCGGTCGAGACGGTCGAAAAGATCGCGCCCAACGCCACGAGCGCCGTCTACAAGTCCATGTCGCTGAACCTGGGGCCGCAGCACCCGGCGACCCACGGGACGCTGCGCTTCAAGCTGGAAGTCAACGGCGAAGTGATCGCCAAGTGCGACCCCGAGATCGGCTTCCTGCACACGGGCTTTGAAAAGCTGGGCGAGTACCGCAACTACAACCAGTTCGTCGTCATCTCCGACCGCGCCAACTACCTCTCGCCGCTGGCCAACAACATCGGTTTCGCGATGGCCTGCGAAGAACTGATGGACGTCAAGGTGCCGCCGCGCGGCCAATACGTGCGCGTCATCATGGCCGAACTCGCGCGCATCGCCGACCACATCATCTCCGTCGGCCTGCAGGGCATGGACCTGGGCGCCTTCTCGACGATGCTGTGGACCTTCATCGAACGCGAGAAGCTGTACGATATCTTCGAGGCCGTCACCGGCGCGCGCCTGACCACGAGCTGGACGCGCATCGGCGGGATCTTCCGCGACGTCCCCAAGGACTTCCCGGACCTCGTGCGCGGCTTCATCGAAAAGTTCCCGGCGGTGCTCGAAGAGATCGAGTACATGCTCAGCCGCAACCGCATCTTCATGGACCGCACCATCGGCGTCGGCGCGCTCAGCCGCGAACACGCGATCCAATACGGCGTCAGCGGCCCGGTGCTGAGAGCCTGCGGCGTGGCCTACGACGTCCGCAAGTCGCGCCCGTACCTCTGCTACAACGACTTCGACTTCAAGATCCCCGTGCGCTTCGAAGGCGACGTCTACGCGCGCTACCTGGTGCGCCTCGCCGAGATGAAGGAATCGATCAAGATCGTGAAGCAGGCCCTGGAAAAGCTCCCCGAAGGCCCGGTCAGCGCCCTGGACCACAAGGTGACGCTGCCCTCCAAGGACATGGTCTACCAGGACATGGAGAGCCTGATTCACCACTTCAAGATCATCATGCCCGGCCACGGCGTGATCCCGCCCAAGGGCGAGGTCTACAGTTGCACGGAGACGTCGAACGGCGAATTGGGCTACTACATCGTCTCGGACGGCACGGGCATCCCGTACCGCATTCGCATCCGCCCGCCGAGTTTCTACCAGCTCCAGACCTTCCCGCTGCAGACCGAAGGGAAGATGCTGAGCGACGCGGTGGCGGTGCTCTCGAGCTTGAACGTGATCGCGGGAGAACTGGACCGGTAGGACGGAGTCGTTCGCCACGGGCTTCCTCGATTTTCTGGGCGAACCGTACGGGAAGTTGACCATGACGGGGTTGTTCCTGCTGGCCATAGGCGGCGGGCTGACCCTGTGGAGCTACGCGAACCGCGATCCGGTGACGGGCGAGTACTTCGTCTGGGCGAAGCTGATGCTGGGCGGGACGGTCTCGACCGCGGCCGGCGTCGTGTGGTGGAAGTTGGCCGGGTAAGGCTGCCAAAGGAGTCTCGATGGGTTTTGCATTCAACGACGAGAAGCGCAAGCAGTTCGACTGGCTCGTGACGCGCTATCCCACCAAGCAGGCGGCGCTGCTGCCCGCGCTGCGCCTGGTGGAAGCCCAGGCTGGCGGCGTGAGCCAGGAGGCGATGGACTACGTGGCGGGCGAATTGGACCTGCCGCCTGCCTTCGTCTACGGCGTCTTCACCTTCTATTCGCACTACCGCCGAGAAGGCGAAGGCAAGCACATCGTCATGGTCTGCCAGACGCTGCCCTGCGCGCTCAAGGGCGCCTGCCAGATCGTGGACGCCTTCAAGGAACACCTCAAGCTGGGCGTGGGCGAGACCGATGCCGAGAAGCTTTTCACGCTCAAGAAGGTCGAATGCCTGGGTTCCTGCACGACGGCGCCCGTGGCCCAGATCAACGACGACTACTTCGAGAACCTGACGCCCGAGAAAGTGCGCGACATCGTCCTGGCGCTGAAGAACAACCAGATGCCCCCGCACATCTCGAACGGCCCGTCGCTGGAAGGCGGCTGCAAGCAGTGGATGCCGATCGTCGAGGCGTATCCGGAAGGGAAGTGAGATGCCGGTGAAGGTGAAGGGCATCGCGCCGTACCTGTTCGTGGACGACGTGAAGACGTCGGCCGACTGGTACCGCGACAAGCTGGGGTTCGGGTACGAACGGCTGTGGGGCGAGCCGGCGTGCTTCGCGATGGTGAAGCGCGACGGGATCGTCCTGATGCTGAAGGAACAGCCCGGGGCCGCGCGGCCGAACGCGAAGGTGGACCCGGAAGATTCGGCCTGGAACGCGTACCTGTGGGTCGAAGGCGTGGATGAGCTGTACGCGGAGTTCAAGGCGAAGGGCGTGAAGATTTTCCGCGAGATCTGCGACCAGCCCTACGGCTGCCGCGATTTCGACATCGAGGACTGCAACGGCTACGTCCTGTGCTTCGGCCAGGACCTGGAAAAGTAAGGCAGAGGCGACGCGATGCTCGTCAAAGACTACAAGCCGATTCTCATGGACGGCGCCTACAAAAAGGGCGAATGGACGCTTGAGAACTATCTCAAGAAGGGCGGTTACGAGATGGCCAAGAAGGTGTTGGCCATGCCCCGCGACCCCGCCACCAACAACGTCCCGGCCATGATCGACGAAGTGAAGAAGTCCAACCTGCGCGGGCGCGGCGGCGCGGGCGCGCCGGCCAGCATGAAGTGGGGCTTCTTCGACTTTAAGAGCAAGAAGCAGCGCTACCTCACGGTCAACTGCGACGAGTCCGAGCCCGGCACGTGCAAGGACCGCGTGATCGTCACCTACAATCCGCACCTGCTCATCGAAGGCATGCTCATCGCCATGCACACGATGGGCATCGAGAACGCGTACATCTACATCCGCGGCGAATACGTCGTCGAGTTCGAACACCTCGTCGCCGCCGTCGCCGAAGCGTACAAGGCCGGCTACCTGGGCAAGAACGTCCTCGGCTCGGGCTTCAACTTCCAGGTGACCCCGCACCGCGGCGCGGGCGCGTACATCTGCGGCGAAGAGACGGGCCTGCTGAGCTCGCTGGAAGGCGACCGCGGCTACCCCAAGATCAAGCCGCCGTTCCCCGTCGTGGAAGGCGCGTGGCGCTGCCCGACGCTCGTCCACAACACGCAAACGCTTTCGCTGCTGCCGAGCATCGTCCGGCAGGGCGGCGAGACCTGGGCCAAGTTGGGGCCGCAGAAGAGCCCCGGGCCGATGGTCTACTGCCTTTCCGGTCACGTGAAGAACCGCGGCCTGTACGAGGCCCCGATGCTCATCACGATGAAGGAACTCGTCTACGAACTCGGCGGCGGCATCCAGGACGACCTGGCGCTGAAGGCCGTGATCCCCGGCGGTTCCTCGATGCCGGTGATGAAGTACAACGGTTCCTACGTCGGCACCGACGGCAAGGAAAAGACCGACAGCCTGGACATGCAGATGGACTTCGACACGCTGCTGGCGAACAACTCGCTGCTGGGTTCCGCGGCGGTGATCGTGATGCACGAACGGACCTGCATGGTCAGCGCCTGCTACAATCTCGTGCGCTTCTACCACCACGAATCCTGCGGCCAGTGCACGCCCTGCCGCGAAGGCACCGGCTGGCTCGAGAAGCTGATCTCCCGCATCTACCACGGCAAGGGCAAGCCCGAAGACGTGGACACGCTGATGAGCGTCGCGGGCCAGATGTCCGGCACGACGATCTGCCTGCTCAGCGATTCGTGCGCGATGCCCGTCGGCGCGTTCGTGACGAAGTTCCGCGAAGAGTTCAAGTACTTCTGCGAGAACGGCAAGTCGATGGTGAAGGATGCGATACCGCTCTAACGGCAGGGGACAGGGATCAGGATTTAGGATTCAGGGAACGGAAACGGTGGCGAGTGGTCAGTGGGTAGTGAACAGTGGTCAGTGAACGGCACGGCACGGCGCGGCACAAAGGCACGAACGAAACGGCACCAATAGATTGGGAACCTAACGATGGCTGACGAGAAGAAACCCGACGCGGCCGCTCCGGCGCCCAAGCCGCCGGAAGGCGCGAAGCCGCCCGAGGCCAGCAAGCCCGCGGAACCGCCCAAGGCGCCGGCCGGACCGCCGCCCGCCGGCGGCCCGCCCAAGCCTCCGGCCGATCCGGTCATCAAGCTGCCCAAGGCGCCCGACGGCATGATGACGCTGCGCGTCAATGGCACCGACCACTTCATCAACCCGAAGAAGTACAAGACGCTGATCGGCGCGCTGCACGACCTCGGCTACGACGTCCCGCACTTCTGCTACCACCCGGGCCTGGAGCCCGACGGCAACTGCCGCATGTGCTACGTCAACACGATCGACGTGATGAGCGGCAAGCCGATGCTGGGCCTGCAGCTCGCGCGCCAGCCCTTCGAGCGCTACCCCAAGCCGACGATCTCCTGCAAGGAACCGCTGAACCCGCGCGGCATGGTGATCGAGACCGAATCGGCCGCGGTGCTGGAAGCGCGCAAGTGGGTGATGGAATTCCTGCTCATCAACCACCCGCTGGACTGCCCCGTCTGCGACAAGGCCGGCGAGTGCATGCTCCAGAACAACAGCTACGACCACGGCAAGGCCGACAGCCGCTTCCAGGAAGCCAAGAACGAGAAGCCGCCCAAGGACCTGTACAACCCCGACCAGCAGCACGGCATCAAGCTCTGGACCGACCGCTGCATCACCTGCACGCGCTGCGTGCGCTTCCTCGACGAGGTGAGCGGCACGAGCGAACTGTACGTGATGAACCGCGGCGACCGCAGCGAGATCTGCATCGCGCCCGGGCATCCGGTGGACAACGAACTGCAGGGCAACATCGTCGATATCTGCCCCGTCGGCGCGCTGATCGACAAGGACCTGATGTACACGTACCGCGCCTGGTACTTCCAGCGCACGCCTACGGTCTGCCCCGGCTGCAGCACCGGCTGCAACATCGAAGCGCACGCGCTCAAGCAGTACGTCCGCCGCCTGGTTCCGCGCGAAAACACCGACGTCAACAATTACTGGATGTGCGACCGCGGCCGCCACGATTTCCACTACATCAACGCCGACCAGCGCGTGATGCAGGGGCGCATCAAGGACGAAGCCTGGCCCGTCGTCTCGGCCTGCGAAGAAGCCGGCAAGCGCCTGGCGGAGGCCGCCAAGGCCGGCCCCATGGGCGTCGCCGCGCTGGCCAGCGCGTGGCTTACGATCGAGGAGATGCACGTCCTCAAGACGCTCTTCAACGAGACGCTGAAGAGCAACAGCATCGGGCTGATCGCGCAGGCCGACTGGAAGGAAGCGAGCTTCCCCAAGTTCAAGATCGAGGCCGACCGCAATCCCAACCGCGCGGGCGGCAAGCTGATCTTCGGCGCCGACGCGGAAGAGAAGGCCAGGCAGATCGTCGCCGACGCCCACGCGGGCAAGCTGAAGGTGCTCTACATCGCCTCGTCGATGCCGCACTTCGAGCCCTCGGCCGAACTGCTCGAGGCCATCGCCAAGGTCCCGACCGTGATCGTGCAGGACCTGCAGCGCGGGACGCTTTCGCAGAAGGCGGGGATCGTGCTGCCGGGATCGAGCTTCGCCGAGAAGGACGGCGTCTTCGTCAACGCCGCGGGGCGCATGCAGGTGCTGCGCCGCGCCATCGACCCGCTCGGCCAGGGCAACGACGACCTGGCGGTCTTGCAGCGCGTGGCCAAGGGCGCCGGCGCGCCCGAGGCCGTCTCGAAGCTGCTCTCGGCGCGCGAAGTCTTCCGCCGCATGGCCGAAAAGTACCCGGGCCTCGCGGGCCAGACGCATCTTACGCTGGGCAAGAAGGGCCTGGCGCCGGCGCAACCGGCTCCGGCGGCGGGCGAGTAGTCGCAGGCGGAAACGATCGTTCGGACCTAAAGGATCGAGAATAGACCATGGCTCCGTACCTCTGGAAACTCTTGCCCATCCTGCTGGTCTTCGGCGGGGTGCTGGGCATCGTGCCGCTCCTGGTCTTCCTGGAACGCAAGATCTGCGCGCTGATCCAGGACCGCCTGGGCCCCAACCGCGTCGGCATCCTGGGCCCCGACAGCCCGCTCGAAATCCTGGGCATCAAGACGGGTGAGAAGCGCTTCCTCGGCGGGCTGATGCAGCCGCTGGCCGACGCGATCAAGCTCATCGCCAAGGAAGACATCATTCCGCCGCACGTCGAAAAGTACCTCTTCGAGTTCGCGCCGTTCTTCGCGCTGCTCCCTCCGTTCCTGGCCTTCGCGGTCATTCCCGTAGGCGCGCCGCTGATGATTGACGGCAAGGAAATGCCGCTGGTGGTCGCGGATGTCGGGGTCGGATTCCTCTGGATTCTGGCGGTGGCCAGCCTTTCGGCCTACGGCGTGGCGCTGGGCGGTTGGGCGAGCAACAACAAGTACGCGCTGCTCGGCGGCATCCGCGCGACGGCGCAGATGATCAGCTACGAGATCGGCCTCGGCATGGCGCTGCTCGCGGTGGCCATGCAGTACCAGAGCGTCGAGCCGGTGCAGATCGTGAAGCAGCAGGTCGAAGGGGGCTTCCTGGGCTGGGGCGTCTTCCACCAGCCGCTGGCCTTCCTGCTCTTCACCATCTGCGCCTTCGCCGAGAACAACCGCCTGCCCTTCGACCTGCCGGAATGCGAAGCGGAACTCGTCGGCGGCTACCACACCGAATACAGCAGCATGAAGTTCGGCATGTTCTTCCAGGGCGAATACATCGCGATGCTGACGATGGGCGGGCTGCTCGCGACGCTCTTCCTCGGCGGCTGGCACTACCCCGGGTACGCGGCGCTGAGCGCCAGCGACTCGGGCTTCGTGCAGATCGTCGCCGTGGTGCTCTCGCTGGTCTCCTTCGGGATCAAGACGATGGGCTTCGTGCTCTTCTCGATGTGGGTGCGCTGGACGCTCCCGCGCTTCCGCTACGACCAACTGATGAACCTGGGCTGGAAGGTCATCGTGCCGGTGGCGCTCTTCAACATCGTGCTGACGGCGATGCTCAACATTCACTAAGCGCAGTTGGGCGAAACAGTTCGGCGACGCAGGGCGGGGCAGGCAGGACGGGCGGAAAAGGAGTTCACCATGGCAGGCGGACACGGACACGACAGCCACGGGCACGCGGAAACGGCGACGGCCACGCCGCCGATTCCGGAAGGCGCCTTCCTGGCTCCGGGCAACACCGAGATGACCTGGGTCGAGAAACTGTACCTGCCTGAGATCATGAAGGGCCTGGGCAACACCTTCACGCACCTCTTCCACAAGACCTTCACCGTCGATTACGACGGCACGCAACGCGACGACCCGCGCAAGTTCCACATCCCGCGCGAAGGCTACCGCGGCGAACACTATCTGAAGAAGGACGAGGCCGGCCACGTGAAGTGCGTCGCGTGCTTCATGTGCGCGGCGGCCTGCCCGGCGGAATGCATTCACATCGAAGCCGAGGCCGTGCCGGCCGACTGGCAGGACCGCGAACGCTACCCCAAGCGCTTCGAGATCGACCTGCTGCGCTGCATCTACTGCGGCATGTGCGAAGAGGCCTGCCCGGTGGACGCGATCGCGCTCTCGACGACCTACAACGTCGTCGCCGATCAGCGCGAAGCCAAGGTCTACAACCGCGAGAAGCTCCTCCACCGCGGCGAAGAACTCGGCATCAGCCTGACCAAGCACCACTATCGCCCCGACGGCATCCCCGGCCACGTGCCGGAAAAGAAGGCCGGCGGGCACTAGACGATTTGCGATCCTTTGGCTTGTTATGATTGCTTGCATTTCACCTATGTGATCTATGGGGCGGGCTATTGGGGGCCTTATCCATGGCACTCGAATTGGGCTTCGTGAAGGTTGTCTTCCGCAGGCAGACCATCGCTCAGAAATTCCCCGGCGGAGAAGTGGCCTTTCGAAATCGATACGAGTTGGATGCCTATCTCGAAGACGAGCACCTAATTTCAATTGGATTCATGAGCACGCGCGACGCAGAAGCCTTAATTGAGAATTTGCAGCCTTACGGCATCGAACTTGAGAACCGTGCGGATACCGACGTTTGTACGATCATGGATGGAGCAGTCTTCCCCGTTCTCTGTGGATGGATCACGCTGGATAAAGGCGGATGCTGGCACAAGGGTCACGATCGAGGCACCCTTATGAGACTTAGGAATCCGACCATCTATCTACTTGAACTGAACGAGGCGCCTCGGTTGATCGGGTTCTTTGATTCATGGCAGGATACTATGGTCGGTGAAACGCAAAGGGCGCTCGTCACGAAAGGCGTGGTCCGACTTGCCATTGATATAGTGGAAGGGACGAAGGCGATTCTAATTATTCATTCATTCTTTAACAAAGTAATCGGAGCCGCCGACGATTCAGCCATATTGCTAGAGCTTGACGCGTTTCTGGTATCGTTAGGTGCAGTTAAGAAGTATTAGCGCCGATGCTGGCTTGATTCAGTGTAGTTCTTGCCGCTGTAGTCTTGTTCCTTCGCCGGATTCGGTCGGCATTCACTTTGATTCGGAAGCCTTTTCAGGGATTCAGTTTACGTATTCGGTCGGGTTGACTATACAACCCGGCGCAGGTCGGGTTATATAGAACCAGGGTCGAATCTAAGGAGCCACAGCATGAAGGCATCGGGCGTCTGGTTCGGGAGTTCGGCGTGGCCGTGCGGGTCGTCGCCGGGGGCGTTTGCGCGGGATGTCTTCCGGCTCGAACGCTGCGAGACCGACCGCGACAAGGCGCTCGCCTTCTACAAGTGGTTCCAGCGGACCATGATGCGCGGCCCGAACCTGCGCGTCCCGGGCATGGGCGGCTACATCCACTGCACCGACCCGCACCTCCTCTTTACGTCCTGGGGCCACAACGAATGCACCGGCTGGGGCTGGGTGGCCGCGGAGGCGCTCCAGGCCGCGGGCCTGAAGGCGCGCCGCGCGGTGACCAACAACAGCGGGCACACCTTTTACGAGGTCTGGTACAAGGGCCTCGACGGCAAAGAAGGCTGGCACGCCTTCGATCCTTTTATCGGCTGGTTTTACACCAACGACGCGGGCGAAGTCGCTTCGTGCGAGGAACTCGCGGCGCACCCGGACCTCGTGACGCACCCGCGCCCCGGCGGCCCCGGTCGGCTGGGCCATCATCCGGAACGCGCCGGCGTGCTGCACCGCTACCAGGTGGGCGACAACCTGGACGTGCTCCAGCCCGCGAAGAACTACGAACTGCGCTACGAACCCAAGGCCGGCATGGTCTTCTCCAACCTCTGGCGTCCGGAAATCCCCGACTTGGCGCTTTTCCTCGAGGATGGCCGCGAAGGCGGCACGCACTGCGACATGTCGCTGTACGACGAGGAAGGCAAGCCGCGCTTCGCCGATCACTTCCCGTACTGGAAGCACTACGTCTGGCCCACCAAGTCCGAAAAGGGCGTCACCTACGGCCCCGGCGACGGCGTGCGCTGGCACGGCAGCGGAGCGCTGCGCTGGCAGCCGCTGCTTTTCGGCGCGGACGCGGCCTGCGAGCACGCGAACGCGGTCTTCGAAGACGGCACCGTCCGGCCCACGGGCGCGAAGAAGCACTGCGAAGTCTGGTGGCACGTCAAACTGCCCTACATGGCCAGCTACCTGCGCCTGAACGTGGCGGCCGACACCGGCGGCGGGGACCTGATCGGCTTCTCGATCTCACCCGACGCGGGGCGTTCGCGGCATAACTTCTACTGGAAGGCCGGCGCGCCGCCGAAGCTCCTGACCGTGGGGCCGAAGGACGCGCCCGGGATCAAGGGCATGCAGGAGTTCTGGCTGCGCGTCGATATGTCCACGCAGTCGGCGGCTTCGCCGCTGCGGCTGCGCGGGCTGGGCCTCTGCGTCGGGTACCAGCAGAACATGCATCTCCAGCCGCGCCTGCTGCCGGGCGAGAACGAACTGTACCTGCAGGCCGAGGAACTCGACGGCGTGAAACTGCGCGCGGAATGGAACTTCGCCGGGCCGGAAGGCGAACAGAGCGAGGCGCTGGAACTGGGGAAGGGCGCGCGCGCGACGAAGAAAGTCCGGACGTCGGCCCGGAAGCCCGACGAACTGATCATGCGCGGCGTAACGCTCACGTGCATTCAGGCATAAACGCCGCCGGCGGGACCCGCGCTCGAGGGTCCGCCCGCGGCCCGCGTATGGGTCCTTTTCGGTCTTCCGCGCGCGGAATTTTGGTTATTTAACCCTCATTCCATCAACAACTTACCTTATCGCAACCGGCTTCCACTTGAATCCGCTGTGCGAGGTGGTACGAAAAATACGCTTTCAACAGAAACCATCCGCTGTTTCGCCCAGGGGGTAATCCTCCGCCGTGGATCTGGTTGACCTCGTTTTTGTGCTCTCCGGCCTGCTCTGTCTGGGATCGGCGTGCGCGATTGTTACCCGCAAGAACCCCGTCTACTCGGTCATCTGCATGCTCCCGTTTTTCATCGGGATGACCATCCTCTTCGTGCTTCTGTCCGCGCCTTTCCTGGCGGCGATGCAGATGATGGTGTACGGCGGCGCGATCCTGGTCGTCTTCCTCTTCGTCATCATGCTCATCAACCTGCGCCCCGAAGAACTGAAGGACGACTTCAGCCTGCAAGCGTACGCGCCGCCGGCGATCGTGGGCGGGATGCTGGGGGGGCTGATCTTAAGCTTCGTGCGGCACGGGATTCCGGCCGAATCGGCGCTCGACCGGGCCTTCTCGCTGCCGGTGGTGCCGGATGCGAACAATCCGCACCTTGCGCGCTCCATGGAAATGCTGGGATTCGGCGGGCACGCGCCGGCGCTGGGCTCGATCGAGAGCATCAGCATCCCGATGTTCAAGCAGTACGTGGTGCCGTTCGAACTGATCTCGTTGCTGATCGTCGTGGCCGTGCTCGGCGCCGTGATTCTGGCCAAGAAGCGGGTGTAACGGCAGGCGACGCCCGGAGTTCCGGGCGGGCGGGTGAGAGAACCGGAGGCGCAGCGTTTGGGCGGAGCGGCGATGGTACCCCTGGCGGAGGCCGGCGTCTTCGGCTGGCTGCTGGGGCTCTTCAGCTTCAAGCTGGTCTCGTGCCTGGCGCTGGCGGGGGCGATCTTCGCCATCGGCGCGTGGGGCGTGCTGGCGCGCCGCAACGTGCTGGTGATGCTCATCTCGGTCGAACTGATGCTGAACGCGGTGATGCTGACCTTCGTCAGTTTCTCCCGCGCGCTGGTGAACATGGGCCCGCAGCTCAGCAATCCTTACGCCGCCGAAGGCGGGCAGATCTTCGCGCTCTTCATCATCGCCATCGCCGCCGCGGAAGCCGCGGTGGGGCTGGCCATCGTGATCTCGTACTTCCGTAACCGTCAGACCGTGGACACCCGTGAAATCCGGGCGATGAAGAACTGAGGCGCGGCGAGAGCCCAACGTGGAATTCCTGAAAGACATCCTGCCCGAGTGGATCACGGCCGCGGACAAGTTCCGCCCCGTGTACGCGAACGGGCTGTTCCTGATTCCGCTGCTGCCGCTGCTGGGCTTCCTGACCAACGCGGTCTCGCGCGGCAAGCTCTCCGCGGGCGTCTCGGGGGCGGTGGCGAGCATCGCGGCGTTCCTGTCCTTCGTCTGGGCCTACCTCTGCTTCGCGTCGTGCGCGGGCCCGCTGGCCTCGGTGGACGCGATGGGCGGCATCCATCCGGCGATGAAGACGGTTCCGCTGCACGCGGTGTACGGCACCTGGATCGAGGCCGGCGGCTTCAAGTGCTCGTTCGGGCTGATGATGGACCAGCTTTCGGGCGTGATGTGCCTGGTGACGGGCGTCAGGACGCTGATCCACATTTACAGCATGGGGTACATGGCGCACGACAAGAGCGTCGCGCGGTACTTCTCGTACCTGAACCTCTTCCTGTTTTCGATGCTGGTGCTGATCCTGGGCGACAACCTGATCCTGACCTTCGTCGGCTGGGAAGGCGTGGGCCTCTGCTCGTACCTGCTGATCGGCTTCTGGTACGAAGACGGCGAAAAGGCCGCGGCGGGGATGAAGGCCTTCGTCTTCAACCGCGTGGGCGACCTGGGCTTCATCCTCGGCATCTTCACGCTGGTGGCGGCCTTCGGCACCGCCGACTACATCGCCACGACGGGCAAGATCGGCACGTACACCAAGCCGGTCGTGGGCCCGCGCAAGGTGATCGAGGTGGACGAAGCGGCCCCCGAAGGCAAACGCGAACGCCTGGTGGTCGTGATGCCCGACCATCCCGGGCTGCTCGATTACGCCGAAGGGCTCTCGATGGTCAGCACGGCGGACTCGATGGCCAAACTCCCGCTCGGATACAAGGCCGACCGCGGGAACTTCGACCTCAGCGGCACGATGGGCCCGAAGGTCTTCCCGGCGGGCTGGACCTTCAAGTTCGCGATCACGCTCGCCTGCCTGATGCTCTTCATCGGCGCCTGCGGCAAGTCGGCGCAGTTGCCGCTGTACGCCTGGCTGCCCGACGCGATGGCCGGCCCGACGCCCGTCAGCGCGCTGATCCACGCCGCGACGATGGTGACCGCCGGCGTCTACATGGTCGTGCGCATGGCGCCCTTCTACGTCATGGCGCCGGACGCGCTGGAAGTCGTGGCCGTCGTCGGCGCGTGCACGGCGCTCTTCGCGGCCCTGATCGGCCTCACGCAGACCGACATCAAGAAGGTGCTGGCGTACTCCACGGTCTCGCAGCTCGGCTACATGTTCCTGGGCGCGGGCGTGGGCGCGTTCGCGCTGGCGATCTTCCACGTGGTGACGCACGCGTTCTTCAAGGCGCTGCTCTTCCTCTGCTCGGGCTCGGTGATCCACGCGATGTCGGGCGAGCAGGACATGACCAAGATGGGCGGGCTGCGCAAGTACCTGCCGGTCACCTACTGGACGATGCTGATCGGCTCCATCGCGCTGGCCGGCATCTTCCCGTTCGCGGGCTGGTGGTCGAAGGACGCGATCCTGGCCAACGTGCTCGCCAAGGCCGAACACGATTCGATGTACTGGATCCTGTACCTGATGGGCTGCGTGGGCGCCTTCTGCACGGCGTTTTACAGCTTCCGCCTGATCGGGCTGACGTTCTTCGGCGAATGCCGCGCCAGCGACGAGGTGAAGCACCACATCCACGAATCGCCGCCGTCGATGACCGTGCCGCTGATGGTGCTGGCCGTCTTTGCCGTCATCTCGGGCTGGTGGCTGCACGCGGACCTGGTCACCTTCCTGTTCATCGGAAAAGAGGCCGTGCAGAACGCCGAGAACGAGCACGTCCACCACCTGAACCTGCTGATCACCAGCGCGGCCGCGCTGGGCGGCGTGATCGCGGCCTGCCTGATCTACATCAAGGGCGGCAAGATCCCCAAGCCGGCGCAGACGCGCAACCCGCTCGTGCGGCTCTCCTTCAACAAGTTCTACCTCGAATGGTTCTACGACCACGTGGTGACCGGCGTCTTCGCGATCTTCGCCGAGGCCCTGCACCTTTTCGTGGACGTGCTGATCATCGACTTCCTGATCGTGAACGGCGTCGGGAAGCTGGTGCGCGGGGCCGGCGGGGCGCTGCGGCGCACGCAGTCGGGCCTGATCAACGTGTACGCGACGGGCATCCTGGTGGGCGCCCTGGTGGTTCTCTTTTATCTGCTGCGAGGTTAGAGCGAGACGACGATGCTGCTGACCTTGTTGACCTTCCTGCCGCTCGCCGGCGCCGTGCCGCTCCTGATCGTGCGCGACAAGAACGCGCGCGAGATCAAGGTGTGGGCGTTCTTCTGGTCGTTCCTGACCTTCCTGGTCTCGCTGCCGCTCTGGTTCAACTTCGACCCGACCGGCGACCTCTTCCAGTTCGTCGAAACCCACCGCTGGATCCAGGTGAAGGGCCTGACCGTGGGCTTCAACCTCGGCGTGGACGGCATCTCGGCGCTGCTGATCCTGCTCACCACGTTCCTCACGCCCATCGCGCTGCTCGGGTCGTGGAACTACATCAAGGACCGCCAGAAGGAATTCTACATCGCCATGCTGGCCCTCGAGACGGCCATGATCGGCGTCTTCGCGGCCACGGACCTCTTCCTCTTCTACGTCTTCTTCGAAGCCAGCCTGATCCCCATGTACCTGATCATCGGGATCTGGGGCGGCGAGAACCGCATCTACGCCACGACCAAGTTCGTGCTCTACACGGTCTTCGGCAGCCTGCTGATGTTCGTCGCGATCCTGTTCGTCTACGCCAAGGCCGGCAGCGCCAGCTTCGCGATCGCGCAGTTGACGCAGAACCTGGCCAGCGCGCGCGCCTCGGGGCATTTCACCCACGCGGAAGAGATGTGGTGCTTCTGGGCCTTCGCGCTGGCGTTCGCGATCAAGGTGCCGCTCTTCCCGCTGCATACGTGGCTGCCCGACGCCCACGTCGAAGCGCCCACGCCGGGCTCGGTGATCCTGGCCGGCATCCTGCTGAAGATGGGCGGGTACGGCTTCCTGCGCGCGATCGTCCCGTTCTTCCCCAACGCGGCCACGTTCTACGCGCCGTTCTTCGCGACGATCTGCATCGTCGGCATCGTCTACGGAAGCCTGATGGCCTTCGCGCAGAAGGACATCAAGAAGCTGATCGCGTACAGTTCGGTGGCGCACCTGGGCACGTGCATGCTGGGCATCTTCTCGTTCCAGGCCATCGGCGTGCAGGGCGGGA
>JAHCJK010000097.1 GCA_026184295.1 Planctomycetota bacterium | reverse complement strand
TCCTGCCGGAGCGCCAGCAGCGCCTGCCACCCGGCGCGAACGGCCTCGCGCTGCGCGCCGATCGCTTCCGCCAGCGCCGCGCGGCCGGCGAGTATCTCGCGGCCCCCCAGTTCCGGCGTCGTCCAGGTATTCGTGGCGCAGTCGAAGACGAACGTGCCGAAGTGCCCGGCCCGGACGCCGGCGTCGTCGAGCAGGTCGGGGCCGACCTGCTGGCCCCCGGTGGAGGTCCATTCGGTATGGCGCGTGATCCACAGCGGGAAGAGCACGACTTCGTCGTTCACCGGATCGTACGCGCAGGAGCCCCACTGGCCAGGCACCGCGGCGAACCACGGGCCCTGGTAGCTCGCCGGCGCGGCGCCTTCCTTGCGCGCGCCGTCGCGCCCCGCGTAACCGGCCTTCAGGTCGCTCCATTCTTTCCTGACCGGATCGTACGCGGCGGTCAGGTTCTGCATCACCGCGATCATGCGGTTGCGCTTGCTGTCCCAGCAGGCCTGGCGGAAGAGGAAGAACGTCCCGGGCCGGTTCGATTTCAGCCAGCCCGCGTGGTTCTGGCCGCCGTAAAAGTTCCCGCCCGTCTCGGACTTGTCGCCGGGGTAATCCGCCGTCCACGCGCCGGACGCCAGGTCCAGCGCCAGGACCTCGTTCGTGCCGCGCAGCCCGCCCCAGCGCGCGACCTGCTTTCGCGCGGGCAGGTAGACGGTCGCTCCGCCCAGCGCCCCGCCGCTCCTGCCGAGTTCCTTCCAGCCGCCGGGCGCTTCGGCCCCCGGCAGCGCGCCGCCGAACGCCAGCGCGGCCAGGCACAGGCACGTCAGTGGGGCGATTCGCATGCTCAAGTCCTCCGTTCGCATGTTCCTGCATACCCCGTCCGGCCGCGAATGCGTAGCGTTCTCTTCCATGCTGTTCAGTTATGTGCTATAAATGGCCATGCCTCGCCCCAAACCCGCGCGCGCCCCGGCCGGCCCGTCCGCGCCTCGCCGGAAGCCCGGGCGCCCGCCCGAACCGGACGCGCTCTTCCGCTCGATCGCCGCCGCCATGCGCCGCCGCATCGAATCGGGCGACTGGCCGACAGGCCGCGTGCTCCCTTCCTTGCGCGCGCTGGCGGCGGAATTCGGCGCGGGTCCGGTCACCGTTCGCGGCGCCACGCGCCTGCTCTGCCTTGAAGGCATCCTGGAGAAGGTCCGCGGCGGGCGCCTGGCCGTCCGCGAACCCCACGCCGTCCCCGAAGCCACCGCGCGCCTGGCGCTGCTCGTCGTCAGCAGCTACCTGGACCACTTCCTGCGCACGAGCTACGGGCGGGAACTCTTCGGCGGCCTGGCCCTCGAGGTGGCCAACCAGGGCCGGCCGTTGCTGCTCGCGCACAACTTCCGCTACCTGCGCGCGCTGCCTCCGCGCCTCGATGCGCTGCCCGCGCAGGGCGTGCTGCTGTGGGGTCATTTTCTGCCCGAAATCCTGTCGGCCTACGAGGCGCTCCAGATTCCGGCGGTGCTCGTGGACCGCCCGCCCGGGCGCTGGCGCCTGCACGCCGCCTGCGTGGACAACGAGGCCGCCGCGCGCGACGCCACGCTGCGCCTGGCCGCGCTGGGGCACCGGCGCGTGGCCTTCATCCGCCAGATCGTGCTGAACGTGCGGGACGCCGACCCGGACACGCTGGAACGCCAGCGCGGGTACGAGGCCGGCCTGCGCGCCGCGCGCCTGCCCGTGCGCGCCGAACGCATCGTGAATTCCCCCGCCGAGGACACGCCCGGCAGCCCCTCGATCCGCTCGCTCTTCGAAGGCCGCGCGCCGCCCACCGCCGTCCTGGCCGTCGATGCCGTCAAGGCGCGGCTCGTCGCCGACGCCGCCCGCGCGCGCGGCCTCGCCGTCCCGAAGGACCTCAGCATTGCCTGTTTTCAGGAACGGGAGGCCGCGGAACCCGGCTTCAGCGGGCCGCGCGCCGACTTCGCGGAACTCGGCCGCCAGGCCGCGCTCCTTCTTCGGGAACCCCGGCGGCCCTGCCGGGTCCGCCGCGTCCCCGCGCCGTGGTTCGACGGCGCCACGGTCGCGCCGCCGCGAGGCGGCCGGCCGCTTTCGGCGATCAGACCGACTTGAACTGCTCCGCCAGCAGTTCCGCGTAGCGGAAGTTCGCTTCCTTCGTGCGCCCGGCGTTGTGCGGCGTGTGGACGACGTTGGGCCGGCCCAGGAACGGATGGCCCAGCGGCACGGGTTCTTCGTCGAAGACGTCGGCGGCGAGCGAGAGTTCGTCGTTGAGCACGCGCTTGTAGAGCGCCTCGCAGTCGCAGATGCGCGCGCGCGTCACCATCACCACCAGGCAGCCCTTGGGGAGCGCGTCGATCTGCTCGGCCTTCACCAGGTTGCGGGTCGCGTCGGTGAGCGGCACCATCGGCACGAAGATCTCCGCGTCCTTCACCAGGCGGTCGAGGAAGTGCTCGCGCCGCGCGCCCGCGCGGTGGAAGCACGGCTCGCTCGCGAACGGATCCCACGCCGCGACGTCCGCGCCGAAAAAGTGGCAGAAGCTCGCGTAGCGGCTCGCGATGTTGCCCGCGCCGACGATGCGCACGCGCTTGCCTTCCAGGGTCCCGTTGGCGAACGCCGGGTCGTCGCCGAACTGCTGCCCGCGCCTGCCGGGCACGGCCTTGCCGCCGGCGGGGTTGTAGTTCCATTCGGCCAGGTCCGTGACGATGCTGTGGTGCGTCTGCGGGATGCGCCGCAGCGCGCAGAGCGTCAGCGCGAACCCGAACTCGCTGACCGACTGCCCCCAATAGCCTTCGCTCTTCTGCCCGATCAGCGCGATGCCCGCCTCCTTGATCGCCGCCGCCAGCGGATCGTCGCGCTTGAAGCCCGCGTGGAGTTCCTTCAGCTTCGGCATCGCCTTCAGGCTCTCGGCCGTGAACGGCAGCCCGAACGAGACCAGCCGCGTCACCGCGCCCGGGTTCTTTACCGCCGTATGCGCCGCGGGCGCTTCGCCGTAGGGCAGGCGGACGAATTCCACCGGCCCCTGCGCGGCCCACAGGCGGTGCATGTGGTCGCCGGTCCAGGGCCACACCGCGTCGAAGTTCGGATGCACGACAATCGCGCTGCTCATGAAGACTCCTTAGTGGTCAGTGAACGGTGGACAGTGGACAGTCAGTGAACAGTGGTCAGTGAACAGTGAACAGTGAACTACAACCACGAACTACGAACTACGAACCCCAAACCCCAAACCCCAAACCCCAAACCCAACTCTGCCTTTACGTTTGCGCGAACGTCTGCCATTCCGCGTTCAGCGCGGTCGCGTCGGACGGGCCGATGAAGATGGGCAGGCGGTAGCGGGAGGTCGTTCGCGTGCCCTTCGGCAGCGTCCACGGCCCGGCGATGCAGCGACTCGGCGCGATGCCCAGTTGTCCGTCCACGCGCCAGGGCGCGGGGTGTTCGGGGTTCGACGGATGGTCGAGCATCGCGATGCCGCAGGCGCGCTGCGCCTGGGCCTCGCGCCCGGGAATGTTCAGGTGCACGCTCACCCATTTCGCGCGCTGCCCTTCGGCCGCGCCGTTGGTCTGGCCGGAACTGTTCAGCGCCGCGCCCGCGCAGTCGGGGCGCACCGGCATGCGCAGAAACAACCCGCCGTACGCGTACTTGCCGAACGTCAGGTCGGCCTCGGCCGCGAGGGTCCAGTCGAGATCGAGGACGTAGTGCCGCCCGAAGTCCGAGAACTTCCAGGTCTGGGACTCGGTCAGCATCGGTTCGCCCTTGGGCGAACGCCACGCCGTCACCACGCGCCACGAAACGCGCCCGCCGTCGGTCTTCGCGGCCTCCAGGGGCCGCGGATGAAAGGTGCCGTCCTTGTCCTTCGATTTTTCGTGGAGCCCTTCGGTCCAGAACCCGACGCCGTTCACGTCGTTCAGGCCCACGTACAGGCCGTGCTGCCACAGATGGTGGCCGGGCTCGTTCTCGGTCAGTTCGCCCACGCCATCGGGCGCGAGGATCGGATGGATGAAGGGCCGCTTGTCCTTCGCCGCGCGCTGCGTCAGCACCGGCGTCGCGAGGCCCTCGCGAAAGATGCGGAGGAAATCCGGCGCGAGTTCGACGCGAAGCGTAGGCATGTTGGTTTCCCGGAGGGTGATGCGTACCAGCTTGAAGCGTGGACGGCGGCTGTCAACCGCAGGCTGGATTCGCGAGGGTCCGCCAGTCCGCTCCGAGATTTTTTCAACAGGTGCAATAATTCACGCAGACGCGCGTCTCTCCTTACTAGAGGCCGGTGTCGGGGAAATCGGGTAAGCTGCGCGCACGAAGGTGCAGGCATTCTTAAACAAGAGGTTCGGCATGCAGAGGCGAATGAATGGTCGTAACGCGGCGTGGGCGCTGGGCGCCCTGGCGGTGGCGCTCCTTTTTATGAGCGTGCGCGCCGACGGGCTGCACTGCAAGGTGCTTAACGGCGACGACCTGGAGGACTCCTGGCGGCAGCTCGTACGCCAGACCTGGCCCGAGCGCAAGGACGGCGTGGCCCCGCGCGTCAGCAGCCACCGCGAACGCCCGCTCGTCGAGACCGCGATCAAGGAACTGCTCTCGGTGATCCAGTTCGTGGACGCGTACAATTACGCCGACGATTCGCCGCCGTGGATGGCCACCGAGGAAGGGCGCGGCAAGGCGCGCGAGCAGGCCCGCAAGATTCTCGTGGAACTCGGGCGCGGCGCGGCGCCGTTCGTCTGGCAGGCGGCCGAGAACGAGATTCGATTCAGCACCGGCAAGGAACGCCCCGACACGATGGTGAAGCCGTATCGCGAGGCCCAGGCCGCGCTGCGCGAGGCGCTGCAACTGCTCGAAGGCGAACGCCGCCAGGACGCTGCTTACGTCAAGGCGTACGACGCGATGGTCGATCTGCGTCCCAAGGTCCACGCGCTAGAGTATCTCGAGAAACTCGTTGGCGACCTGCGCCGGCAGAAGGTCTCGGCGAAGGGCGATCGCCTGAAGGACCTCGAAGCGGAACTTGCGCGCGCCGAAGCCCGCATCAAGAACCTCGGCGACCTGCGCGAACTCGGCCAGAAATTCAAGGACCTCCAGGCGGCGATGGCCGAGCGCCTCACGGCCGTGGACGAAGGGCCCAAGGTGGCCGAACTGAAGACCGCCGCCGAAGCCGCGCGCAAGAAACTCGAATCCGCCATGCAGGCCGCGGGCGGGCTGGGGCAGGGGCTCCTGGACGGCGGCGACCCGGCCATGGTGAGCAGCGACGATTTTCTCGGGAACTTGAAGGAGATTCTCGCCGAGATGGGCCCCGAGGCGCTTCCGCAGGTGACGGGCGGCGCGCGTTCGCCCAAGGCGGAATTGCGCGCCTTCGCCGAGGGCATCGTGAACGCGTGGACCGCGCCGGGGCGCGCGGTCGATTTCGCCAAGGCCGCCGCCGACGGCAAGACGCAGGTGGCGCTCGGCGCCGCGAAGTTCCTGCGCGACCAGTTCAAGACCGCCGCCATCGAGCCGCTCCTGCAGGAGCTTGCGAAAGCCCCCGAGGCCGACCGTCCCGCCATCTTCGCGGGCCTGCGCAGCGCCACCGGCGCCAACGTCCCCGACGACGCCGCCGCCTGGACGAAGTGGTGGACCGAGAACAAACCGAACACCAAGAAGACCGAAGCCATTCAGGACGAGTGAGGAACGGCAGGGGTCAGGAGCCAGGGGTCAGGGATCAGGATTTAGGATTCAGGGGTGGAGCGGCTTCGCCGCCTTTCAATACAAAAAAGGCAGCGCGTAAGCGCTGCTCCTTCCCTAAATCCTGAATCCTAATTCCTGACCCCTATTATTTCCTCCGCCGGCCGCGCGGCGGCTTGCGCGACGGGGCACTCATGGGCGGTTTTTCCGTGCGCGTCTCGGGCGGGGTCAGGCCCAGCAGGCGGGCTTGGTGGGCGGCGGTGTCGCGGATGCAGTCGTCGAGCGAGTGGCGGGGCGCGTAGCCGATCAGGCGCGCGGCCTTCTCGAGGCACGGGACGCGGCGCTCCATGTCCTCGAAGCCGTCGCGGTAGGCCTGTTCGTAGGGGATGTACTGCACGGCCGAGGCGCTGCGGGTCAGTTCCTTCACGCGCTCGGCCAGCCCCCCGATGCTGATCTCGCGGTCGGCGCCCACGTTGACCACCTGCCCGCGCGCGTCGGGTTGAGCCAGCAGGCGGGCCAGCGCGCCGACGGCGTCGCTGACATGGCAGAAGCAGCGGCGCTGCTTCCCGTCGCCGTAGACCGTGATCGGCTGGCCCGTCAGCGCCTGGCGGCAGAAATTCGGGAGCACCATGCCGTAGCTGCCTGTTTGGCGCGGGCCGACGGTATTGAAGAGCCGCGCGATGACGACCGGCAGGCGCGATTCGCGGAAGTGGGCCAGGGCCAGGAATTCCTCGAGCGCCTTGGCGCTTGCGTAGGCCCAGCGCTGCTTGTCGGTCGCGCCCATCACCTGGTCGCCGTCCTCGCGGAAGGGCAGGTCCTTCGACTTCCCGTAGACCTCGCTGGTCGAAGCGATCAGCACCGGCCGCCGGTAGCGGCGCGCCAGTGCCAGCACCGCGTTGGTGCCCTTCACGATGGTCTCGATCGACTGCACGGGCTTGTCCAGCACCAGCTTGACCCCGACGGCGCTGGCGAGGTGGAAGATCGCGTCGGCTTCGCGCACGGCCTCTTCGAGCAGCGCTTCGTCGGTCACGGAGCCGATCAGGAGGCGCACGGAGGCGCGGCCTTCCAGGTGTTCGACGTTGGCGTAGCTGCCCGTCGAGAGGTTGTCGAGCAGCACCACCGAGGCGTCGTGCGAGGAAGCGAGCAGGCGGTCGGCCAGGTGGGAGCCGATGAAGCCGGCCCCGCCGGTGATCAGGTAGCGCATGGGGATGCATCCTACGTCCGGCGGCCGATCCGTCCAGCGGCGGACGCAACCGTAAGGCCCTGCCTTCCTGCCAGTTATGCTCCGGCGTGACGGGTTCGCCATAGGGACGGCCACTTACAAAAGGTATATGTGGACAAGCAATTACGAATTTCTTGGACAGGGCACTTGACTTGCCTGAAACAAGCGGACACAATCAGATATGGACATCTTGATATGTGGTTGGGCGCAGCTTGGCACGGAAGATCGATACATGTTTTCGCAAACCGCCGAATACGCCATGCGCGCCGTCGTGTACCTGGCGGAATTCGATGGCAAACTGCATGTCACCCAGGATATCGCCGCGGCCACCAAGGTCCCCGCGGGGTACTTGGCCAAGGTCCTCCAGGCGCTCAGCCGGGCGGGCCTGGTGAGCGGGAGCCGGGGCCTGCACGGCGGCTTCAGGCTCGCGCGCGACCCCGGCAAGATCACCCTCTTCGACGTCCTGAACGCCGTCGAGCCGCTCCCGCGGATCGAACGCTGCCCCTTGGGCCTGGTGGGCCACGGCGCGCACCTCTGCCCGCTGCATCGGCGCATCGACGACGCGATGGCGATCGTCGAGAAGGCCTACCGCGAGACCACCGTCAAGGAAGTCGTCAGCAGCACCGGCCGCAAGCCGCTCTGCCCGTTCCCCATCGAGACCGACGGCGCTTAAAGTTCGGCGTTCTGCAGGCCCCGGTCGGCCGCCTGCTGAATCTTCAGCACGGTGCGGGAGGCTTGCAGCACTTCGGCGCGGAAGGGAAAGCCGGGGGCGCGGCCCGAGGCTTCGGCGAGGAAAGACTCGAAGTAGCCGCCCGGCGCGCGGTCCCGGAGCGGCAACTTGCGCGGCTCCTTGTCGGCGTCGAGGCAGACGAAGACGTGGTCGTAGTTCGGCCCGGTCTCGGCGACGCCCTTGGACCCGTACACGGTGATGCGCCAGTATTGCGGCATCTTGTACCCGCAGCCCGACGGCATCGCGTAGCTCACGTCGCCCACCACGCCGCAGCCGTTGGACATCGTCAGCAGCATCTGCGCCGAATCCATGAAATGGGGGACATCCTTCGCGAAGGCGTTCCAGGCGCGGGCGGCGACGACGCTCTTAAAAGTCAGGCCCGTCAGCTTGGGCAGGAAGTGAATCGCGTGGATCGCGATGTCGTTGATGGTGCCGCCGTGCTTGCCGGGTTCGAAATACCACGGGGCGCGGCTGCCCCACAGCAGCGGATGCTGGCCGCCGAAGGCGATCTGGTGAATCTCGCCCAGGGTTCCCGCGGCGATGGTCTCGCGCAGGAGGACGAAGCGCGGGTTCTGGGGCATGTCGAGCTGGCAGCCGACGGCGAGCCGCTTCTCCTTCGCGAGCGCTTCGATCTCCTCGAGTTCCTCCAGGCGGGTGCACAGGGGCTTGTCGCTGAGCACGTGCTTGCCGCGGCGCAGGGCCTCGATGGCCACTTCGCCGCGCCGTCCGAAGTAATCGCCGACGGCCACCGCGTCGCAGGGGATCTCGTCGAGCATCTTCCGGTAATCGCCATGCGTCACCTTCACCTTGGCGGCGATCGACGCGCGGGTCTCCGCGTCTTCTTCGCTGGCCGCCGCTACCGAGCAGCCCGGCTGCGCGCCGGCCTTGGCGTGGACCTCCAGAATGTGGCCGTGGCGGAAGCCTGCGAACGCAAAGCGCATGGGGACTCCTCCGGAACCGTGGGTGGGCTCCAGCCTAGGCGATGGCGCGGGCGGGGCAAGGACGGCGGAGGAGGACCGGCGCGTCAGCAGCCGGCGTGCATCGAGCGCTTCTTGCCGATCGGAAGGACTTCCTTGATCGCGGCGGTCAGTTCCGAGACGTCGAACGGCTTGTAGACCAGCCGCCCCGGAAAGTTCCTGGGTTCGTAGGCGTTGTTGCCGGAGATGAAGACGAACCGGTCGCGCAGGTGCGGCTGCAGCACGCAGGCCTGCTTGTAGAGTTCCGTGCCTTTCAGGCGGGGCATGTCCTGGTCGGTGATCACCGCGTCCACGGCTTCTTCGCGCAGAATCTCGAGCGCCGACTGGCCGCTCTGTGCCAGGATCGAATCGTGCCCCAGGGCCTCGACGTGAATCTTGATCAGCACGCAGACGGCTTCCTCGTCGTCGGCAATCAGGATTCGAATCCTGTCGTGCACGGGTGCATTACGGTCGGACATCGCAAAACTCCTCTTGGGGTCAATCGTCGAAGGTACTTCCTCGGATGTGCGATATATTTATTACACCCTAACGTATGCTAAGTCGAATAATCCTTTAAGAATACTGCAATAACTGAAACAAAATATACATAACATTCGGTCATACTATGGGTTACAGATTACAATTTACATACCATTCCGTATGTCTCCAAAAGCTATAATAGGGCCGAGAGCCGCGTAAGAGGTCGGATTTCGCCGGCCTTGTGGACCTTGGCCGATGGTGTTTTAATAGGTCATCATGGCTGAAACAAAACGGCTGACCGCGCCCGCGAACCTCCCGACGTCCGAGGCTTCTTCCGCGCCCAACGGCTGGCGCGAACTGCTCGAGTCGATCCGCAGCGACGAATGGGTCGTGCGGCAAGGCGGCGGCAACGACGCCATCGACCGCCAGCACAAGAAGAGCCGCCTCACGGCGCGCGAACGCATCGCCAAGCTCTGCGACGCCGGCACCGGCCTGTACGAACTGGGCCTCTTCGCCGCCTGGAAGATGTACGAAGAATGGGGCGGGGCGCCCTCGGCCGGCGTGGTGACGGGGCTCGCGCGCGTCGGCGGGCGGCTGTGCATGGTCATCGCCAACGACGCGACGGTGAAGGCCGGCGCGTTCTTTCCCATGACGGCCAAGAAAGTCTTGCGCGCGCAGCGCGTGGCCATGGACAACGCGCTCCCTCTGGTCTACCTCGTGGACAGCGCGGGCGTCTTCCTGCCGCTACAGGACGAGATTTTTCCCGACGAGGACGACTTCGGGCGCATCTTCCGGCACAACGCGAAGGCCAGCGCCGCCGGGATTCCGCAACTCGCCGCGATCATGGGTTCGTGCGTCGCGGGCGGCGCGTACCTGCCGGTGATGTGCGACAAGATCGTGATGACCGAGGGCAGCGGGCTGTACATCGCGGGCCCGAGCCTGGTCAAGGCCGCCATCGGGCAGGATCTGCCCGGCGAAGAGATCGGCGGGGCCAAGCTGCACGCGGCGCTGAGCGGCACCATCGACTTCCGCGAACCCAACGACGAAGCGGCGCTCAAGCGCCTGCGCGCCCTGGCCGAACACTGGCCGCCGGCCCCGGCGCCGCTCTACCGCAGGGAAGGCGCGCGCCCGCCGAACGAGGCCCCCGGCGAACTGGTCAAGCGCATGCCGCTGGAAGCCAGCGCCGAATACGACGTCCGGACGCTGCTGGAATGCATCCTCGACGGCGGGAGCTTCGACGAATACAAGGCCGAGTACGGGCGCACGCTGGTCTGCGGCACCGCGCGCATCGACGGCTGGTCGGTGGGCATCGTCGCGAACCAGAAGACGCACATCCGCGAACCGGGCAAGGCCTTTGAACTCGGCGGCGTGATCTACCCCGAAAGCGCCGACAAGGCCGCGCGCTTCGTGATGGACTGCAACCAGAACCGCGTCCCGCTGGTCTTCCTCCACGATGTCAACGGCTTCATGGTCGGGCGCCAGGCCGAGATCGCCGGGATCATCCGCTCCGGCGCCAAGCTGGTGAACGCGGTGGCGAACTCGGTGGTACCCAAGTTCACGGTCATCGTCGGCGGCAGCTACGGCGCGGGCAACTACGCGCTCTGCGGCAAGGCCTACGATCCGCGAATGATTCTCGCATGGCCCAACGCGCGCTACGCCGTGATGGGCGGCGATCAGGCCGCGCGCACCCTGCTGGACCTCAAGATCGCGCAGTTGAAGAAAGCCGGCAAGACCGTCACCGACCAGCAACTCGAAGCGCTGCGCCTGGAAATCCTGGCCAGTTACGGCGAACAGACCGACCCGCGCTACGCTGCCGCTCGCCTGTGGGTGGACGGCATCATCGACCCGGCGCAGACCCGCGGCTGGCTGGCCCTGGGCCTGGAAATGGCCGCGCAGAACCCGAACATCGAAGCCTTCAAGACCGGCGTCCTGCAGGTCTAATCCTTCGCGTCGGATTTCCTGCGTGCGTCGATCGCCCTTACTTCCCTAAGGATAAGGTTACCTTCCGGCCTGTCACGGTGTATAACAGACAAGGAAACGTACGGTTACAGCTTTGAGTGACTGCCAGGGCCGGCGCGGGGAGCGAAGCCGATATGCCCGAGTCTGTCGTGATCGTGGAGACGCCGCGCGACGCCTTTCAGGGGTTGCCGCGGCAGATTCCCACCGAAGAAAAGGTCCGTTACGTCCGCGCGGTGCTCGACGCGGGCTTCCGCCACGTCGATTGCGGCAGCTTCGTTCATCCCAAAATCGTGCCGCAGATGGCCGATACGCGCGCCGTCGTCGAAGCCGTGCGCGGGCGCAAGGACGTCGAATACATCGCCCTGGTCGCCAACGAACAGGGCGTGGACCGCGCCATCGAATGCGGCGGGCTCGACACGCTCGGCTTCCCGTTCAGCTTCTCCAACGAATTCCAGATGCGCAACACGAACAAGACCGTCGCCGAGACCTGGCCGGTGGTCGAACGGATGATCGCGCGCACCGAGGACGCCGACCTGAGCTTCCTCGCGTACGTCTCGATGGCCTTCGGCAATCCGTACGGCGAACCGTGGGAAAAGGAACGGCTGATCGATTTCCTCAAGGCGCTGCGCCGGTCGGGCGTGCGGCACGTGGCGCTCTCGGACACCACCGCGGCGGCCTCGCCCGAGCAGGTCAAGCACCTCTTCCAGCGCGCGAAGGCCGAACTGCCGGAGATCGAATTCAGCGCGCACTTTCACGGGCGTCCCGGCGACTGGCACCAGAACATCCTCGCCGCGCTGGAAGCCGGCTGCCGCCGGTTCGACGGCGCGAGCGGCGGGATGGGCGGCTGCCCGTTCGCACAGGACAAACTCGTCGCCAACGTCCCGACCGAAGGCCTGGTGGAACTGCTCGAAGACCACGGCTACGACACCGGCATCGACGCGGACAAGATGAGCGCATGCGCGAAGCTGGCGCAGGAGTTTCAAGCGAAGTATTCGTAAGGTCTATCGCACTTGCTTTATGATACGTACAATTGCGCGCCATCTGAAGGCCTGCCGATAGAGTGCCCGCATGGATTATTGGAAACTCATTTCTGCCTTCATTAAGGATCAACAATACGTTGTCGAACTTCTTCAAACCCACTACGCCGTAAAGAAAAACATCACGAGCATGGAATGGGTGTCCTTGTACGCAGCCTTAAAGAAACAATACGAAGCCCATCCGATCGCCATGGTTTTCAAAATTCATGGGCATGGGTTGGAATTTAAAGATGACCGAGCATGCATAGACTTTGATTTTTCTGATTCCGGTCGACCTGATGGATTCGATAGTTGGCGCCTTCTCTACTATGCAGAACTTAATCAAATCCAGTTTGATGGATGCACCTTCGGGCAATTAAATGCTTGGCTCCAATCCCAATGCAGGTTTGGGAACTTGGATCAGGAGGTCCGCCTCTATTTCCTCCCTTTGCCGCATCAGCAGGTTAACTGCTAGGGCTCCAATTTACGTTTTACGTTTTACGTTTTACCCGGTACTTCTGCTTCCACCCAAGCCCCCCGGGAGCCCGCCCATGGCCGACCTCGTCCTTGTCGAAAAGCGCGCGCGGCACGCGATCGTGACGCTCAACCGGCCCGAGAAGCGCAACCCGCTGCCGTATCGGCCCGAAGACGGGCTTCTGCCGGTCCTCGACGCGCTCGAAAACGACGCGGACGTCCGCGCGGTGGTGATCACCGGGGCGGGCAAGGCCTTCTGTTCCGGCCTCGACCTCGCCGCGATGCAGGAGATTCAGAAGCTCTCCGCGGCGCAGAACCGCGCGGCCAGCAAGCAGGTGCGCGACTTCTTCGAACGCCTGCGCGCCTTCCCGAAGCCGCTCGTCGCGGCGGTGAACGGCCCGGCCTTCGCCGGCGGCGCGGGGCTGACGGTGGCCTGCGACCTGGCGGTGATCTCGTCGGAAGCGAGCATCTGCTACAGCGAATCGCGCATCGGCTTCGTGCCGGTGATCGTGGGCGTCTACCTGGAACGCGCGGTGGGCGAACGCACCGCCCGCGACCTGCTCCTGACCGCGCGCGCCGTCCCGGCCGCGGAAGCCAAGGAACTGAAACTCGTCCACGAAGTCGCCGCGCCCGAGCGCGTGCTCCCGCGCGCCGAAGAACTGGCCGCGCAGTTTGCGGCGCTCAGCCCGCAGTCGCTCGCGACGACCAAGGAACTCCTCGCGCGCGCCAGCGGCCTGCCGCTCAAGACGGCGCTCAGCCTGGCCGTGCAGGCCAACGCCAAGTCGCGCAGCAGCCCCGACTGCAAGGAAGGCGTCGCGGCGTTCCTGGAAAAGCGCAAGCCGAAGTGGGGGTAGTGGCGTTGGCTGGTTGGTTGGCTCGTTAGCTCGTTGGCTTGTTGGCTTGTTGGCTGGTTGGCTGGTTTGCCGGAGGGAACCAGTCAACCAGCGAACCAACCAACCAGTCAACCAGCGAACTAGCGAACCAGCCCTTCCCGAACCTGCCGTTGCCACCGCTCCGGCGTTCCTGTACAGTTTGGCCCTCTCAGCGGCGCCGGTTCGCGCCGCCTTTCTGTTTTTTGGTGAAGGGAAGGGGTGTGGCATGGCTTCTTGCAAACTTCGCGACGTCAAGATCGGCGAAGCCATCATGTTCAACAACGAAGTTTGGGTGGTCTTCGACCGCCACGAACAGACGCGCGGCAATCTGCGCACGTACTGGCAGGTGAAGCTGAAGCACCTCGAACGCGGCAACGTGTTCGAACAGCGGTTCTCGCCCGACGACAACGTCGAAAAGATCCTGCTCGAGCGCGAAGAATACGAGTACCTTTACGCCGAAAACGATTCGCTGGTCTTCATGCACCCGGAAAGCTACGACCAGGTGAACGTGAACAAGACGCTCGTCCCGAAGGACCAGCAGGCCTTCCTCGTGCCGAACACGCGCATGAACCTGTTGAAGGTCCTCGGCAAGTTCGTGCAGATCGAGATGCCCACGACGATCGAGGTGGAAGTCACCGACGCGCCCGACGGCGCGCGCGGCGACACCGCCACGGCGGTCTTCAAGACGGCCGTGATCGAGACCGGCGCGGAAGTGAAGGTGCCCGGGCACATCAAGAAGGGCGACAAGATCAAGGTCCGCACCGAAGACGGCGAGTTCCTCGGGCGCGTGAACTGACCTTCGAAATCCGGTTGGAAGGGAAAAGGCGGCCGCGAGGCCGCCTTTTTTCATGGAGTTCAGCCGATCGCTTCGACCACCACGCGCGAGCCTTCCACGCGCAGGACCTTCAGCGGCTTGCCGGATTCGACGAACTTCCCTTCGGTCACGACGTCGAAGCGCGTTTCGCCGATCTGCGCTGTGCCGGAGGGCCGGAGCACCGTCACGGCCACGCCTTCTTTCCCGACCAGTTCGTGGACGGCCTTGGGGGGCGCGGCGTGCGGCGGGATGCCGGCCTGAATCTCGTGCCGCAGCGCGAGTGGGCTTCGCCGCATCACCTGCATGCCGATCGCGACGGAGAGCGGAAAGAGCGCCAGGTTCACGCCGGTCATCACGTACCCGGCCACGGGCGAACTGTTGAAGCCCAGCGCGATGCTGCCGGCGAGAAAGACCACGGCGAGGATCGTCAGGAACCCGAAACTGGGCGTGAACAGTTCGAGCACGATCATCCCGACCATAAGGATGCTGCACAGCACCGACCAGACCAATGGATCCATGCGCCCTGCGCTCCCGGTAGCCCGCCTCGCGATTCGCGGAGGCCTACTCTACGATGCCGGCCGACCGCGCCAAGCGGCAAAAACCTAGATCGCCCGCACGACCAGCCCCGTGCCCCGCACGGCCAGGACCTTCACCTTGCGCCCGGCCTCGACCCAGTCGCCTTCGGTCACGGCGTCGTAGGACGCGCCTTCCAGCCGCACCTTGCCGGCCGGGCGGAGCACCGATTCGGCGACGCCTTCCTTGCCGAGCAGCGCCGCGGCGGCGGGCTCCGGCGGGCCTTCCGCGGCCGGCGCGGCGGGGCCCTTGGACGTGTTCGGATAGGCGGGCGTGTAGCCCGGCGCCGCGTCCCGGGCGGCGGCCTCGCCGGGGCCGACCGCGCTGCGCAGTTGCAGGCGCGAGAGCCCCGGGAGCTTGACGCCGTAGTAAAGCGCGAAGCCGACCACGGTCATGAAGGTGGCCAGCGTGACCAGCGCCCAGGTCATGCCGTAGTTGATCTGCTGGGCCTCGAACGGCTGGATCTCGCCCGGCGCCTTGAAGAAACTCGGCAGCGTGCCCTCGGGCAGAAAGCTGAGCAGGATCGAGAGCAGGATCATGGCGACGCCGCCGAACCCCGCGGCGCCGAAGCCCGGCAGCAGGAAGAGTTCCACGCCGAGCAGCAGCGCGCCGAGGCCGAAGAGCAGCACTTCGGCGGTGCCCGCGGTGTCGCCGAAGATCGCCAGCCAGAAGAAGAGCCCCATGCAGAGCCCGAAGATGGCGAAGCCCACGCCGTGCCCGGGGCTTTTCAGCTCCCACACCAGCGCGACCAGGCCCACGATCACGAGCAGCACCATCCAGATCGGGTGGCCGAAGAAGCGCGCGACCTTTTCCGCGGCCGTCACGCCGTTCTCGTAGACTTCCGACGGCTGGACGCCCATGCCCGTAAAGAGCGCCTCGCGGTCCTGGTAGAGCCCGCTGGCCAGCCCGCTCGCGTAGGCCTGCTCGCTGGTGAGCGAAAGAATCTCGTCCTTGGCCTTCCACTTGGAGACCACCTGGGGCAGGGGGCCCTGCCGGGAGGCCGGGCGCTTCATGTTCTCGAGGTCCAGGTCGGTGACGAAGCGCCGGGCGGGGTCGTCGGTCTCGAAAATCTCGATATTCGAATCGACCATCCCGCGCGCGATGGCCTGCGGGTAGCCGTTCTTTTCCGCCAGAGCGAGCACGCCCTTGATCATGTTCTCGTTGGCCTTCATCCGTTCGTCGTGCCCCAGGTCGCCGAAGAGGCCGATCACCTGCGCGCCGCCGATCTGCGAACCCGGTCCCATGGCGATGGCCTGGCAGCCGAGCGAGATCAGCGCGCCGCCGCTGAAGGCGCGATTCTTGACGAACGAGACGACGGGGACGGCGTTCTCGGCGATCTCCTGGTTGATCTTGTCGCACGAACCCACCACGCCGCCGTTGGTGGTGATCTCGAGAATCACCAGGTCGTACTTTTCGCGGCGGGCCTCGCGCAGCCGGCGCGTCACGAACTTGGCTTGCCACCAGTCGATCATCCCGTACCGCGTGGACTCCTCGTCGTTGACGGGAATGACCATCACGCGCGGCTTGGCCGGGAGCTTCAGGTTCGACAGGTTCGCGTTGCCGGGGCGGACCGCGGGGGCCGGCACCGGCTTGGGCGGACCCTCGTCGAACGCGGCGGCCGCGGCCGCGATCAGCAGCAGGGCGGGGAGCGCGCGGAATGCGGTTCGGGCGGGCATGCTTCTCGGGTAACCTCCCGGAACATTATACTCGATGCCGGGACCCAGACCGCACCCGGCGGAACCTATATACGGACGCGCGGAGATTCCTTTTTTCCTTCTAACCCTTTTTAATCGCTGGGATTGGAATACGCCATCCCCGTACGCCCAGGGGGTGCTTGTGGGGCGAAACAAAGCTCCTATAATACCCCGGTACGCGGTCCGCAACGGTCCGCCTGGGGAGTCACCATGAGTTCACGCGGGATGGACGGCCTTCCGGCCAGCAGCGAGGAACGCGCGATCACGCTGGCGCGCCTCGTGGCGCCCGTGCTGCCGGACCTGGAACGCTCCGAGCAGGTGCTGCATAAGCTCCTGACCAGCCAGTACGCCTACATCCAGACCCTGATGCAGCATATCGAACGCTTCCGCGGCAAGCGCCTGCGCCCCGCGCTGTTGCACCTGGCCGCGCAGGCCTTCGGAGGGGAAGCGCCGACGAGCTACGAGGTGGCCGCGGTCGTCGAGATGCTCCACCTCGCGACGCTCTGCCACGACGACATCCTCGACGATGCCGCGACGCGCCGCCGCGTCCCGACCGTCAACGCGAACTGGGGCAACAAGTCGGCGGTGATGACCGGCGACATCCTCTTCTCGCGCGCCTTCGAGCACCTCGGGCGGCTCGACGATCCGCGCCCGTTCCGGATTCTCTCGCGCATCTCGCGGCTGATCTGCGAAGGCGAACTGCTCCAGATCGCGTCGCGCAACGATTTGGAACTCGACGAAGGCCGCTACTTCGACCTGATCGAAAAGAAGACCGCGGTGCTCTTCGGCGCCTCCGCCGAACTGGGCGCGCTGCTGGCCGGGGCGAGCGAGGCCGACGGGCGCAAGCTGTACGAGTACGGCCGCCGCCTGGGCCTGGCCTTTCAGATCGTGGACGACTGCCTGGACCTGGTGGGCGTCGAATCGACCGTCGGCAAGTCGCTCGGCAGCGACCTGCGCAACGGCGAACTGACGCTCCCGCTGATCCACCTGCTGGCCAACGCCGGCGCGCCGCACAAGCAGGAACTGCTCGCGATGCTGAAGGCCAACAACGAAAGCCTGACCCGCGAGCGCCTGCGCCCGTACCTGGACCGCACGGGCTCCGTGGCGTACGCGATCACCGTCGCCCGCAACGAACTCCAGCGCGCCCGCGACGAACTCTCGTCGCTGCCGGCCTCCCAGGCCCGCGCGGCGCTGATCGAACTTCCGGAATACGTGCTGGAACGTACGTACTGACGGCCTGCGAGCAAGGTCGCGATGCGCGGCGACGTTCGCCGCGCCGCTCGGCCGCGCGCGCGCGCCAAGCCCAAGGAGAGGACATGCCCAACCCCGTCGTGGTATTCGATACGAGCCTGGGAGCGTTCGAGGTCGAGCTTTACCAGGACAAGGCGCCCATCACGGTCAAGAACTTCCTCGCGTACGTGAACGAAGGCTTTTACGACGGCACGATCTTCCACCGCGTGATCGACGGCTTCATGGTCCAGGGCGGCGGCTTTACGCCCGACGGCGCGCAGAAGAAGACCAAGGCCCCGATCAAGAACGAGTCCGGCAACGGCGCGAAGAACTGCAACTACGGCGTCGCGATGGCGCGCACCAGCGACCTGAACAGCGCGACCGCCCAGTTCTACGTCAACGTGAAGGACAACGACTTCCTCGACGACAACCAGTACTGCGCCTTCGGCCTCGTGACGAGCGGCCAGGCGACGATCGACAAGATCAAGAAGGTGAAGACCGCTACGAAAGGCAGGATGGAAAACTGGCCCGTCGAAAACGTGACGATCAATTCGGCGAAGGTGAAGTAACGGCCACAGAAGTGGACAGTGAACAGTGGCGAGTGGGCAGTGAACTGAATACAAGAAGATAAAAACAATGCGGGGTCAGGATGGCACCAAGGTGCAGTCCTGCCCCCGTTTTTATTTGCTGTTCACTGATCACTCTTCACTGATCACTGACCCCTGCCGTTTACGACGCCTTCTTCTTCGACGTGGACTTCGTCGTGCTCTTCGCTTCCGTCTGGCAGGCGCCGGCGCCCTTGGGGTCGCCGCAGGTGCCGCACGGGGCGGGGGTGGTCGAGTCCTTCTTCGCGCCGTCCTTGTAGGACGAGGAGCGGTAGTCGGTCGTGTAGAAGCCGGCGCCCTTGAAGATGAACCCCGCGCCGCCGGAGATGTTGCGCTCGGCCTTCTTCTTCCCGCACTTGGGGCAGGACTTGTCCGGCTTCGCGGTCATGGACTCGAAGCGTTCGAAGGTGTGTTCGCAGGCCTGGCAGGTGTACACGTACGTCGGCATGTCGGTTCGCCTCGCAAGCGGTCGTTCCGGCGGGTCGCAATGACCACCGGAGCCCAAATCCAAGTCACCCATTATAATTGTTAGCAAACGGCATGCAATTCGGAAGACTTGGCGTGCCGGGCGTTACGGCGCCTAAGATCCGGCCGCGCAATCACTTGTCCTCGTCGTCGTCCTTCGCGGCGGCGGGCGCAGGCGCCTCGGAGCCGTCCTCGGCGAAGTACCCTTTACTCTTCGCGCCTTCGTTCTCGTATTCGACCTCGTACGTCACCTTGCCGCGCACCGTGTACTTGGTGCCGCCGGTTGCTTTGGCCTTGGAACTCTTGTTCTTGAGCGCGGCGGCGATGCCGGCGGGAATCGCTTCGGCCTTCAGCGGGTCGGTGCGTTCGAGCACCGAGCCGTCCGCGCGCATCTGCAGCTTGTGGAGGCCGTCCTTGTCCTGCACTTCGGCGTTGTAGCGGCGCAGCTTGCCCTTCTGTTCGCGCTTGACGCTCTTGACTTCTCCGTCGGGAAAAAGGGTCTTCAGCGCGTCCTTGACGCTCTGCGGCGCGCTGACTTCGTCCTTCTTCTCTTCTTCCGCGTGCGGGCGGGCGGGGGACAGCCCGATCAGGAAGGCCGCCAGGACGAACGCGAATGCAGGTGCGCGCATGCGAAGAACCTCCACTGGTGTGAAAAAAGCTTAGCGCCCGCGCCGGGCGCGTCACTCCTTTTCCGCCAGTTCCATGCGGGTGCGGAGCACCGCGCGGCGGCGCGCGAGCAGTCCGTTCTTTGGCGCGAAGATCATGGCCAGCACGAAGAGCAACGCCTGCGTGAGCACGATGCACGCGCCGGTCGCGCCGTTCAGGAAGAAACTCGCGTACGTTCCGACGACGGAACTGAAGACCGCGCAGCCCGAGGCGATCCAGAGCATGCGGTCGAAGCGGTCGCTGACCAGGAATGCGATGCAGCCGGGCGCGATCAGCATCGCGACGGTAAGGATGATGCCGACGGCCTGGAGCGCCGCGACGATGGTGGCCGAGAGCAGCGCGAGCAGCAGGTAATGCAGGAAGGTGGGGTTCAGCCCCACGGCCTGGGCCTGGTGCGCGTCGAAGAGGTACAGCAGCAGATCCTTGCGCAGCGCGAGCACCAGGGCGAGCGTGACGCCCGCGGCGACGACCGCCTGGATCAGCTGGCTGCGCTCGATGCCCAGCAGGCTGCCGAAGAGAATGTGGTTCAGGTGCACGTCGGTCTCGACCTTGGTGAACATGACCAGCCCGAGCGCGAAGAGCCCGGTGAAGACGACGCCCATCACCGTGTCTTCCTTGATGCGGCTGTTGTTCTTGATCCAGCCCGTCGAACTCGCGCAGACCAGCCCGGCCGCGAAGGCGCCCAGCGAGAGCGGCAGGCCGGCGATGTACGCGAGCACGATGCCCGGAAGCACGGCGTGCGAGACCGCGTCCCCCATCAGCGACCAGCCCTTCAGCACCAGGTAGCACGAGAGGATCGCGCAGACGGTTCCGATCATGGCCGCGACCAGCATCGCCTGCCGCATGAAATCGTATTGCAGCGGTTCGAGCAGTTTTTCCAGGCTCATGCGGGCTCCGAGGTGCGCTCGGCGCGCGGCTGAAGCGCCTGGAGCTGCTGCACCTTGGCGCGGCCTTTGACGCGGCTGGCCACGATGCCGTGCTTGGGCGCGAAGAAGAGCGCCAGCATGAAACACGCGGTCTGCAGGACCACGATGCACCCGCCGGTCGAGCCGTTCAGGAAGTAGCTCAGGTACGCGCCGACGGCGGCGGTCAGCGTGCCCATGGCGATCGCGAGCGCCATCATCTTGCCGAAACGGTCGGTGAGCAGATACGCGGTCGCGCCGGGCGTCACCAGCATCGCCACCACCAGGCAGGCGCCGACGGTCTGGAGCGCCGCGACGGACGTGGCCGCCAGCAGCGTCAGCAACATCACGTTCAGCAACGTGGGGTTCAGCCCCACCGCGCGCGCCTGGTGCGGATCGAAGGCGAAGAGCAGCAGGTCCTTCCACTTCAGGCCGATCACGAGCATGGTCACCGCGGCGATGATCAGCATCTGCTGGATGTCGCTGTCGGCGATGCCGAGGATGTTCCCGAAGACGATCGTTTTCAGGCTGATGTTGCTTGGAAAGATCGAGATCAGGAGCACGCCGGCGGCGAAGAAGGTGGTGAAGACCATCCCGATCACGGCGTCCTCCCGGATCGGCGTGCGCGCCTTGACCCAGCCCATCAGCAGCGCCGCGGCCAGCCCGCTCACGAAGGCGCCGAGCGCGAACGGCAGGCCCAGCAGGTACGCCAGCGCCACGCCCGGCACGATGGCGTGCGAGAGCGCGTCGCCCATCAGCGACCAGCCCTTCAGCGTCACGAAGCACGACAGCATCCCGCAGAC
This sequence comes from Planctomycetota bacterium, assembly GCA_026184295.1. Lineage (GTDB taxonomy): Bacteria > Planctomycetota > SZUA-567 > H5-PLA8 > H5-PLA8 > JACQFI01. The sequence goes on along the minus strand of JAHCJK010000097.1, from coordinate 475 downwards.
CGCGCCGATCACCGCGCTGACGGCGATGGCCTTCTGCATGTACTCGTAGTGGAAGGGCGTCAGCAGGTAGTCCATCAGACCGCCTTCCTCCGTTCGGAGGGCGTGCGCGGCTTGGGCTGCCCGTTCTGGTCGAAGACGAGCGCGCCTTCGTCGTCGGTGAGCACGCGGTATTCGTTCTGCGTCGAGCCCGGCTGGTCGGTGTGGTCGAGCTTCACGTTGCGGAGCGCCCCGCCGAAGGCGCGCATCAGGTTGGCCTCGGTAAAGGTCGTTGCCATCGGGCCCGCGGCGAGCACCGTGCGGTTGATGATCACCACCTGGTCGCAGTATTCCGGCACCGAACCCAGGTCGTGGGTCGAGACCAGCACCGTGTGGCCCTGCGCGCGGAGTTCGCGCAGCAGGTCGATGATGGCTTCCTCGGTCTTCACGTCCACCCCGGTAAAGGGCTCGTCGAGCAGCATGATGCGCCCCTGCTGCG
>JAHCJK010000096.1 GCA_026184295.1 Planctomycetota bacterium | reverse complement strand
GCAGCTTGTTCGCGGCCAGGCTCTTGAAGGCCACCTTGAGGATCGTCCAGAAGAGCATGCTACGCGCCTCCCGCCGGGACGGGCGCGGCCTTGGGTTCGCGCACGTCCACGATGCGGCCGTCGCGCAGGCCGATCTGCTTCGGGCAGCGCGCGGCGACGTCCGGGTCGTGCGTCACGATCACGATGGTGCGACCGGCGGCGTGGAGTTTTTCAAAGAGCGCCAGGATCTCCTGGCCGGTCTTGCTGTCCAGGTTGCCGGTGGGTTCGTCGGCGAGGATGATCGCGGGATCGGTGACGATCGCGCGCGCGACCGCGACGCGCTGGCGCTGCCCGCCCGAGAGCTGGTTCGGTTCGTGATGCATGCGTTCCGACAGGCCCACGGTTTCCAGCGCCGCGACGGCGCGCGCGCGCGCCTTGCCGTCGCCCGCGTACAGCAGCGGCAGTTCGACGTTCTCGACGGCCGACATGCGCGGGAGCAGGTTGAAGGACTGGAAGACGAACCCGATGCGCCGGTTGCGGATTTCGGCCAGGCGGTCGGTGGAGAGCGTGGCCACGTTGTCGCCGGCGAGGTAATAGTCGCCGCTGTCGGGGCGGTCCAGGCAGCCGAGGATGTTCATCAGCGTCGATTTGCCGCTGCCGGACGAGCCGGTGATCGCGGCCATTTCGCCCTCGCGAATCTCCAGGCTCACGCCGTCGAGCGCGCGCACCGTCGCGCCGCCCAGCGTGTAAGCCTTGACGAGGCCGGTCGCGCGAATCATCGCTTGCCGCCGCCGAACGAGAAGCCGCCCGGCCCGTATTTCTTGGCCGCGCCGCTGCCGCCGCCGCCGCTCCATTTGCTGTCGGCCGCGCCGCGCCGAAGCTGCACGTTCTCGCCCTCGGCCAGGCCGCTGGCGATCTCGATGTTCGTGCCGTCGTTGATCCCGGCCTCGACGGCGCGTTCCTCCGTGGCCCCGTCGGGCTTGACGACGGTGACGACCCGCTTGCCCTTCTGGCGGCCCACGGCGTCGGCGGGCACCACGATCGCATCCTCCTTCTCGGCCGCGACGATCTCGATGTTCGTCGTCATTTCCGGCTTGAGCATGCGCTTGTTGGGGCTGGTGATCTCGATCTTCACTTCAAAGGTCACGATGTTCGAGGCGCTGACGCCGCGCGTCGCCACGCGCACCACTTTGCCCGTAAAGCGGCGATTGGGAAACGCGTCGGCCGTCACGTTGGCCGCCTGGTCCACGGCGACCTTGCCGATGTCGCTTTCGTCCACCGAGGCGAGCGCGAACATGCGCGAAAGGTCCGAGATCGTCGCCACCGTCGTGCCGCCGCCGACGTTGCTGATGCCCGAGGAGATGATCGTCCCGATCTCGACGTTGCGCACGGCCACCACGCCGTCGATGGGCGCGAGCACGCTCGTGTCGGCCAGGCGCTGCCGCATGTCGGCGAGCTTGATCTCGTCCGACTGCATGTCCGTCTCGGCCAGCTTGACGTCCTGGCGCTTGAGTTCCAGCGACTGCTCCTCGGCCTTCAGTTCCTCCATGCGCACCTTCGCGGTGGCCAGGTTCGCGTCGGCCGAGATCATCTGCGCCTGCGACTGGTCGGCGTCCTCCTGGGAGCCGTAGCGCTGCTCGGCCAGTTCCTTCATGCGGTCGAAGCGCGTGTGCGCGTACTTCACCTGCGCCTCGGCGGACATCACGTCGGCTTCGGCGCGCATGCGGTCGGTCTTGAGCGTGATCTCGGCGAGCGTGAGCGTCTGTTTGGCTTTTTCGAGGCGCGCCTTGCTCGCGGCGAGGTCGGCTTCGGCGAGCGTGACCTGGCGCTGCTCGTCCACGGGGTCGAGTTCCATCAGCAGGTCGCCCTTCTTCACCGTGTCGCTGATGTCGAAGGGGAGCTTGACCACCTGCCCGCTGGCCTTGCATTTGATGTCCACGTCCTGGTGGGCGACCACGCGCCCGGTGGTGGCGACGACGAGGCTGATCGCCTGGCGTTCGGCCTTGGCGGTGGGCACCTGCGGCTGGTCCGAGGCCGCCTTGGTTTCGCGGTGCGCGAGCATCCAATAGCCCCCGCCGCCCGCGGCGAGGACGAGGATGAAAAGGATGGCGTATTTCAAAGCGGGTCTCCACGCCGGCGGCGCGGGCCGGCGATTCTATTTCCCCGCGGCCGAAGCGTCGGGCAGGGGGGCGGCGTGCGCCGGCAGGGGATGGGCCGCATCCTTTTCTTCCGGCCAGAGTTTGCGCCACAGCAGGCTCAGGCGCGCGCCCCATTCGTCCGCGAGGCTGTAGAAGCACGGCACCACGAACAGGGTCAGCAGCGTGGACACGATCACGCCGCCGATGACGGCCACGGACATCGGGATGCGCAGTTCGCCGCCGGGCCCCAGCGACATCGCGCCGGGCATGGCGCCCGCGATCGTGGCGACCGAGGTCATCAGGATCGGGCGCAGGCGCGTGGGGCACGCCTCCAGCAGGGCCTCGTCGCGGTCCTTGCCGCGATCGCGCACCTGATTCGTAAAATCGACGAGCAGAATGGAGTTCTTCTTCACGATTCCCATCAGAAGAATGATGCCGATCATGCTGTAGACGTTGATCGACTGGCCCGTCAGGTACAGGCCCACCAGCGCGCCGGTGATGCTGAACGGCAGCGCCAGCAGCACCGTGACCGGATGCAGGAAACTGTTGAACTGCGAGGCCAGCACCATGTACGCGACCGCGAGCCCCAGCAGCAGCGCGAATTTGAGGCTGTCGATCGATTCCTGGAAAGCCTGCGAGTTGCCGCTCAGGTACACGTGGTAGCCGGTCGGCAGTTCGGCCGCGAGTTCGTTCACCTTGCGGATCGCCGCGTCCTGCGAATGCCCGGGCGCGGGGTTCGCGTACAGGCTCACGGCGCGTTCGCGGTTCTGGCGCGTGATCGACTGGAGCGACGGCTGCACCACCACGTCCACGAGGTCGGACATCTTGACCAGCCCGCCCGAGATGCTGCGCACGTACACGTTGCCGATGTCCTCGGGGCGCACGCGTTCGGACTTGAGCAGGCGGATGCGCACGTCGTAGCGGCGGCCGTTGTCCTTGAACTGCGCGATCTTCGACCCGCCGATCAGCGCGTTGATGGCCGTGCCGACGGCCTGCACGTCCACGTTGTGGGCCAGCATCTTGGTGCGGTTGGGCAGGATCTGCACTTCCGGCATGCCGACGCGATAATCGGTGTCCACGTCCACCATCAGGCCGCTGTTGCGCATGTCTTCGGCGAAATCCTGCGAGAGCTTGCCGAGCTTTTCCCAGTCGGGCCCGCGGATGGAGAAGTCGATCTGCGCGCCGCCGCGCTTCGACGAGGCGAAGCCCTGCTGGGAGAAGTCCACGAAGATGACGTTCGTCCCGGGAAAGATCGCGGTCTCCTTGCGGAGCTGCTGCATCGTCTCCTGCTGCGTGATGGGGTGGGGGCCGTTGCGCAGTTCCCAGAGCCAGCCCGCCAGCGGATCCAGGCCCTCGGGCTTCTGCGGCGCGACGATGGGGCGCTGCTCGGGCGGCTTCATGGTCACGAAGGCCAGGCCCTCGTTCGCGTCGCCGCCGAAGCCTCCCGAGATCGCGAACGAACTCTCGATCTCCGGGTGCGAGCGCACGATCCCGTCGAGCTTGGTGACGATCTCGTCGGTGTAGGAGATCGAGGAACCCACCGGCGCGACCACGCGCGCCATGAAAACGCCCTGGTCCTGCGGCGGCACCATCTCGCTGGGCAGCCTGCCCAGCAGGAACAGCGAGGCGCCGAAAAAGACGATCGAGAAGGCGAGCACCGCCAGGTTGCCGAGCGGGAAGGGCGCGCGGCTGATCACCAGCGACGTCAGCCCCACCGACGAGTAGATGAAAAAGAGCCCGCTCGCCAGCACCAGCAGGCTGATGGTGTCGAAGGCGCCGCCGTTCTGGAAGTAGGCGTGAATCTGCACCCCGCCGTACCAGGTAAGGCATCCGCCGGCGAGAAACGAGGCCAGCGCCGCGACGCCGCCGAAGGCCTTGCCGATGTACATCGAGCGCAGGTGCAGGACGAACGCCAGCATGCGGCGGTACAGGTTCGAAAGGTGGCGGAAGAGGAACTCCATGCCGCGTTCGATCACGTTCCCGCGGTGCGAGACCGTCAGGAACTGCGAGCAGCGCGCGGGCGCCAGGGTCAGCGCTTCCAGCAGCGAGATGGCCACCGCGACCGAGAGCACCACGCCGAACTGGAAGAAGAACTTTCCGATCACGCCCGTCATGAACGCCACCGGCAGGAAGATGGCGATGATCGCCAGCGTCGCGGCCAGCGCGGCGAAGGTGATCTCCTCGGTGCCCTCGCGCGAGGCCGTCACGCGGTCCTTGCCCAGTTCGGCGTGCCGGTAGATGTTTTCCAGCACCATCACCGCGTCGTCCACGACGATGCCGATGGAGAGCGAGAGCGCCAGCAGGGTGAACGTGTTGAGCGTGAAGCCGCAGAAGTACATCAGCGCGAACGTCCCGAAGACCGAGACGGGAATCGCCATGATCACGTTGAAGGTGGAGGAGAGCGAGCCGAGGAAGATCCAGCAGACCAGGGCGGTGAGCAGCACCGAAAGGAAGAGCGTGAACTCGGTCTCTTCGATCGCGTCCTTGATGTAGATCGTATTATCGGCGCGGATGGTCAGGTCCATGCCGTCGGGCAGCGTCGCGCGCAGTTCCTTGACGCGCTCGCGCACATCCTCGGCCAGCGCCACCGAGTTCGCGCCGTGCTGCTTGACGATGCCCAGGCCCTGCGCGGGAATCCCGTCGATGCGCGCGTAGCGGCGCTCGTCTTCGAAGCCGTCCTGCACCAGCGCGACGTCCATCAGGCGGATCGGCGTGCCGTTGCGCTCGGTGATCACGATCCGGCGCATCTGGTCCACGTTCAGCGCCTCGCCTTCCACCCGCACGTTGGCCTCGCGGTCGCGGCTCTCGATGCGCCCGGCGGGCACTTCCACGTGCTGGCGCTGCACGGCGCTGATCACGTCGTCCACGGCCAGGCCGCGCGCGAGCAGTTTCTGCGGATCGACCCAGATGCGGACGTTGCGTTCCAGGTAGCCGCCCATGCGCACGTCGCCGTTGCCTTCGACGGTCAGGAAGCGGTCGCGCAGCGAGTTCTTCGCGAACTCGGCCAGTTCCTGCGGCGAACGGGTGCCGGTGACGGCCACCCACATGATGGGGTTTTCTTCCGGGTTCACCTTCTGGATGACGGGCGGGTCCAGGTCCTTGGGGAGCTGCCGGATGCTGCTGGAGACCCGCGCCTGGATGTCCTGCAGCGCGATGTCGATGTTGCGTTCGATCTCGAAATCCACCGTCACCGTCGCGCGGCCCTGCTTGGCCGACGAGGTGATCTGGCGGACGCCTTCGACGGCCATCACGGCGTCTTCCAGCACGTCCACGACCGTGCTTTCCATGATCTCGGGGGCCGCGCCTTCCAGCGTCGCCGTGACCGTCACCACCGGAAAGTCCACGTCGGGGTACTGCCCGACGCCCAGGCGGTTGAAGCCGATCCAGCCGAACGTCACCAGCCCCGCCATCAGCATCCAGGCGAAGACCGGGTTCTTGATCGAGATCGATGCGAGACTCATGGCGACGGGCCCTCGCGCTTCGCGCCGTCCGCGGCCCCGCTCTTGGCCTCGGGCGGCGCCGCGGGCCGCTCGTTCTTCGCGTCCTTGGCGGACTTGTCGGGCGGAAGTTCCTTCACGGCCACGTTGTCCTGGAGCGAGTTCGCGCCGTCGACGACGATGGTTTCGCCTTCCTTCACGCCCGAGACGATCTCGATCGCGTGATCGACGACATGCAGGCCGGTCTCGACCTTGCGCCGCACCGCCTTGCCGTCCTGGAGCACGTACGCGACGAAGCCGTACTCCGTGGGCAGGATCGCGGTCATCGGCACCACGACGCCCTTCTTCTTTTCCTCGGTCACGATCTTCACCGTCGCGAAGAACCCGGCCTTCAGGTTCGCCTCGCTCGGTTCGACCTTGGCCCAGCAGTCCACCAGGCGCGTCTGCATGTCGGCCGTGTTCCCGACGTAGTAGATCGTCGCCTTGAAGTCCCGCTGCGGATACGCCCCGACCCGGAAGGTCACCGGCGACCCGGCGAAGACGTGCGCCGCCTGGTCGTCGGGGAGCGTGAACTTAAGCTTGAGGGTGCTCATGTCCACCAGCACGGCCAGCGGCGTGCCGGCGGTGACGTAGTTTCCGTTCACCACCGAGCGCTTTTCGATCTGCCCCGCGACCGGCGGCAGCACGGTGCTCTTGCGCAGGTCGTCTTCGGCGATCTTCCAGGCCGCTTCCTTTTCCAGGATCGCGGTGCGCATGGCGTCCACCATGGTCTTGGCGGCGTCCTTCATGTCCTTCAGTTCGATCTCGGCCAGGTCGCGGCGCGCCTGGTACAACTGCACCTCTTCTTCGGAGATCGCGCCCACGGCCCGGACCGTGCGGCGGCGCGCCACCTCGATCTCGGCCTCGTGCAGCTTCACTTCCGCGGTGGCGATGTCGTTCGCGGAGCGGCGTTCGGCGTCCACCAGATCGGCCACGGCCTTCTTGTAGGCGCCTTCGGCCTTCAGCGCGTACAGCTTGTAGCCGACCGGCGCGATGCGGCAGAGCACCGTCTGCGGCGTCACCTGGTCGCCTTCGTTGAAGGACACCTCGTAGATCGTGCCCGGCACCTGCGCGTCGATGCGGTAGACGTTCTGCGCCTCGATGGAGCCCGTGGTGTCGAGTTCGTACTTGAGTTCCTGGGTGGTCACCTTCGCGGTCCGCACGAGGTACGCGCGCGCGGCCTTGCTGCCGCCCTTGGCCGGCGCGGTCTCCTTTTGCGAACAGCCGCCCAGCGCGAGCGCGCCGGCGCAGAGCGCCGCGGCCGCGAGGCGGAACCAGGAGCGGTCATGGATGTGCATCAGGCGTGGGCTCCTTTATCGTGTCCGTTCCTGGACACGCCGTGCAGGAAGAGGTTGAGGGCGTCGCGGGCGATGGCGCCGGAATCCCGTTCCGGATCGCCAAACAGGAGCAGGCTGCGCACCATGCCCATCAGCATGTCGGCCGAAGAATCCGCGGACACGGAACGGAAAAGCCCTTCCTTCTGCCCTTCGCGGACCATGCGCGCGTAAATCTTGCGGATGGCCGTGCGCCGCGCGCGCAGTTGCGGCAACTGGTACAGGACCTTCTGCGATTCCTGGCGCTGGAGCACGTCGAAGTAGTCGCGGTGCTTGCGGAAGTGCTCCGTGGCAAACACGATGATCTTTTCGATCCGTTCGACCACGCTGCCCGGACCGTCGGCGATCCGGTTCATCCCGGCGACGAGATGGTCCATCCAGTCGAAGCAGATGGCGGCGTACAGCTTCTCCTTGGTGGGGTAGAAGCGGTAGATCGTGCCCTTCGCGATGCCGGCCTTGGCCGCCACTTCATCCATGAGGACCTCGTCGAAGCGCTTCTTGGCGAACAAACGCGCGGCGTGCTTCAGGATTTCGGGGCGATGATCGGTGGCCGTCCGCATCGTGGGAGGTCCCTGGATGACGCCAGCGGTAAACTGACTGGTCAGTCATTTATGAACCTACCTTACCCCTGACCCAAGTCAATACGTTTACTTACTAATTGCCCGTTGCTTGCGTTTTATTCCATTCCGGTCAAGACTTACGAAATTCGACGGGGCATCCGAGCGCGGGAGATTCGTCCATGCAAACCATTGGCAAGGAAACGCTTTATTTCGAAAACGGGCCCGACAACAAGCCCACCCACCGGGTCCAACCGGGAGAAACCGTCGAAATTGTCACGCAGATCAACCACGGCCCGTGGATCGACCGCCTGCCCGAAGCCGAACAGAAGCTCTGGCGCGAGAAACTCTACGGCGGCAACCCGTCCAGCGGCTGCATCTGGGTCGAAGGCGCCAAGCCCGGCGACCTGCTCGCCGTCGAGATCGGCGCGATTGAGCTCGACCCGATGGGCTACACCCAGTTCGGCGGTTGGAACGCCGCGATGCCCGGCTGGATGGAGATCGGCCACCACTTCAAGATCGTCGAGATCCGCGACGGCCTGATCCATTGGAGCGAGAAGCTGAAGCTGCCGGCCCGCCCGATGCTCGGCTACGTCGGCGTCGCTCCGCAGCGCGAGCGTTACCACAACGGCTGGGCCGGAAGCTGGGGCGGCAACATGGACGCGCAGGAAGTGACCACCGGCACGACGCTTTTCCTGAAGGTGAAGTGCGAGGGCGCGCTGCTTCACGTCGGCGACATGCATGCGATCCAGGGCGACGGAGAAATCTGCGGCGCCGGCGGCATCGAGGCCTCCGGGCGCGTGAAGATCGCCTGCCGCGTGGTTTCACCCGCGCCCAAGGAAATGACCTGGCCGCGCTTCGAAGACGCCACGCACATCGGCGTGATCGCGCAGGCGCGCCCGGCCGAAGACGCCTTCCGCGCCGCCCTGACCGACCTGCTCCGCTGGCTCGAAGCCAGCCACGGACTGAGCAAGGGCGAAGCCTACCTGCTGCTCGGCCAGGTCCTGGAAGCGCGGGTAAGCGCCTACGTAAACCCGACCTTCAGCTACGTGGCGAAGATCGCGAAGAAGTATCTGTAAGGCCATTCGTGCATGGAAGCGCTACAGATTGAGCGGATTATCTCACATCAATATAGGTATTATAGTTTGCTGATATCAAACCGTTCTACGTCAAAGGTGGAAGCATTGCGTCTTACAATGTTTCCGAATGCCAATGTGTAAACTTGGCCTTTTTTCAAATACATCTGATATTCAATCACAGTCCGGGTTTCACCGTTCTCCGGCGTCCAGGTGTGCCCGAGGCTTCCTTTAGTCGGATGCACAAGCTCCATCTGAAAGGCCCCTTCCGCCAGGTGAACATGCACGCGGAGTCTGTAATCGCCGGATTCCTCAACCATTAATTTGGTGGTTACTTGCCCCGTTCCGCGTGCGGGGACCGTTGTTATGCGAATGCGATTCGACCCACACTCGACGGCGGCGCCGTCGGACAGGACAAATTTCGCCTGATCGGCGTTTGCTGCAATTTCTTGGATAGTTCCTCGCGAAATATGGAACGCCTCGCTTGCGGCATTCCAAGACAGGAAATAGGCGACATTGGCGTCAGTGGCGGAAGGCTCCTCAATTTTTACAATAGTTGCGCAAACAAGTTCGATGTCCTGAGGTGCATCACCGATTATGGTGCTGTGGGGATTGGCGAGGTCGAGGCCCTGTTGCCGCAAGGCATGCCGGGCCCGCTCTATAACGTCCAAATGTTTTGACATCATGACCACTTGCTGCCCCGGCTCGAATGGCTTGTCCGGCAGTGCCGGGAATTTCCGGTTGGCATATTCAGAATCGAGCATGGATCGGCGAATACCAAGGATCTCTATAGAACCTTCTTCTTCGTTGACCCAGTAGACCGATCTTGTATTCCAACCCTCCTTTAGGATGAAACGAACGCCTTGGTCAACTTGGTTGTACAGAGTGCGGCCTCTCGACGCATGAAATGCCAACCATGGATCCAATCCATATTGAGGCGGGAATAGGCCTAATTGAGAGATGCCTAGAAAAACCAAAGGTACAAAGCTAGCACGGAATTTCCAATTTGCTGCCAACACTACGGCTGCAAGGGTCAATAAGAAGGGCAAAACCATTCCAACGGACCTAACCGCCTTATAGAGCGCATTGCCTAATGGAAGCGCAATAACTAGGGCTAGGAGGGCCAGCCAGCAGCCAAGGCTTGCGACTTCTATTTTTGTTGCGCGAAAATTTTCGAAACTGAAGAGGCATCCAAAGGCAATGAGCATGCTTGGTATGATGTAGCAAACGTAGTAATCACACTGAAACATGCTCTTGCTATAGAATACTTCGAAGATTGCAATTCCTAGAAGCTGAGTAACGAAAAGTACCTGTGGAAACTTTTCGATTAGTGACTTCCACCCACTGGAGAAGCAGGCAAATAAACAGGCGCCCAGCATGCCCAGTGCTAGGCCCATTGGCCAAATATATGGCGCAAAATATAAATAATTAAAATTCTGAGCGATCCATAGTGCGCCGTCGTGGGAGCGGGCGTAGTTGACTTGCGACATGAAGAAAAAAATTGAACCATTTGCGATGGCTACGTTGCATAGAGAACAGATTGCCGTACAAATAAGGAAGCCCGCAAACAGCCAGGCACAGATTTTCAGCAATGGGACTGCAAATCGATCCTCTGTGTGGCGGGCGCGAAAGTAGTACCAAATTCCAAGCAAAAGGAAAAAGGGCAGGAATATAATGGTTGAAAGGTTATTCCAGAATGCGCAACCCGCAAAACAACCGGATGCCACGAGGTACAAAAATCCGGTCTTTCGTGCAGTACATGCTTTTAAGAAAAAAGCCATAAACATGGTAAAAAAGACAAGTGTCGGAAATGAGACATAGTCTGTACTGGCAATACCAAGAATCATGGTGTGCGTTCCAAATAACAATGCAATAAGGAAGCCAGTGGCCCGATCTCTGAGTTTGGATAGAATGGAATAGACTGAAAATAGGCCAAGGTAATAAAACAAAAGATGGTAAGCAAAATGGGCAATTGCAAATGGGAAAGCCGAATACAGAAGGTATCCGGGTACTACGGCCGGAAGCCTCGATGCGAAATATCTGCCCGGGATCATGGTCATGTGCAGGTCAAATGAGTAGAACAAGCCATGGTAAATCCACGCATCGCAATGGTGATCGTTGGCGAAGGTCAGGTTGGGATTGATGGCGTACAGTAAGAAGGGAAGCGGAATCAACGCGAGCCAGGGGCGCTTCTTAAACGTAGGCACGACCCAGGATGATAAGAAGTGCGAAAGCGATTTCGTCCTCGATGCAATGGGTTGGACGATGAACCGGTTCAATTGATCGGATAACAACCAGCAAATGGGCGGGAAAACCATCAGCGCAAGGCCGAAGAGAATGGTGTAGGCCTTCCATTCCCGCCGCCCCGAGAATCTGATCTTGCCTGAACTGCGGACGGCAATGCAAATAAATAGTCCGGCAAGGACCAGGGACAATACAAGGATTACGCTTTTGCGTTTCCAGAATGAATTCAAGCGCACTCCTTGCTCAAGCGATCATTTTCGTCATGGGATATCATGGGTCCGAAATATTGCGAGTGCGGTTCGGCTCAAATAGGACAAGGCCGGCGAGGTGAAGCGCCGGCCTGCCCGGGACGGTCAAGACTTCTTCACCTTACCCCCAGGTAATCAGCCCCGGGATGAACGGGTTCGGCAGGTTCTCGTGCTTCGGCAGCACGCGCACGGCGAAGCCGAAGCGGCCGGTGCCGGTGCAGGGGACCTTGCCGCGGTACATGTGGAAGCCGCCTTCCCCGTGCCAGCCTTCGTCGCGGCTCAGCGAGACCGCGCGGCCTTCCTGGATGCTGTTCTGGTCGTTCAGCGAGCCGCTGAAGACCTGCACGTCCACCCAGTTGGGCTGAATCGGCCCGAGGTGAATCTTGGCGCTCACTTCCAGGCTGCCGCCGACGGGCAGGGCTTCGGTCTGCGGCGCGGTCACCTGTTCGATGCGCACCTGGGCCCAGCGCTGGAAGAGGGTCATCTTCCAGTCCCAGAGTTCGCGGGCGCCCTGGGCCTGGTTCCTGTTCATGGAGGCATGCCGGACCGCCGACGGGACGTAGAAGCGTTCCGAGTATTCGCGGACCATGCGGTGCGTGCTGAAGACCGGGATGCAGGTCTGCATCGCGCGCTTCATGCGGCGGATCCAGGCGCGCGGCAGGCCATCGTCCCCGCGTTCGTAGAACTGCGGCACGATCTGCTTTTCGAGCAGGTCGTAGAGCGAGCGGCTTTCCACCTGGTCCTGGTATTCCAGGTCGGTGTAATCTTCGCCGCGCCCGATCGACCAGCCGTTGGTGCCGTCGTAGCCTTCGCACCACCAGCCGTCCAGGATGGAGCAGTTCAGGACGCCGTTGGCGGCGGCCTTCATGCCCGAGGTCCCCGAGGCTTCCATGGGGCGGCGCGGGTTGTTCAGCCAGACGTCCACGCCCTGCACGAGGTAGCGCGCGACGTTGATGTCGTAATCTTCCAGGAAGACGACGCTGTGGCGGAAGCGGTCGCTCCGCGCACGCTGCGCGATGCGCTGGATGAACTGCTTGCCCGCGTCGTCCTTGGGATGGGCCTTGCCGGCGTAGAGAATCTGCACCGGGCGGTCCTTGTCGCTGAGAATCTTCGCCAGGCGGTCGGGATCGCGCCAGAGCAGCGTGCCGCGCTTGTAGGTCGCGAAGCGCCGCGCGAAGCCGATGGTCAGGGCTTCGGGATCGAGCACCTCGTCGGCGGCCTCGATTTCCTTGATGCCCACGCCGCTGCGCTGGAGCTGCATGCGCAGGCGCTGGCGCGCCCAGGTGACGAGCTTGGCGCGCTGGCGTTCGTGGACGCGCCAGAGTTCGGCGTCGGGGACGCGTTCCGGGCCCGTCCATTCGCCCACTTGGTCGGCCGCGTCGTAGGTCCAGCGCGGGCCGATGTAGCGGACGAAGAGTTCGTCCAGCGGGTCGCTGACGTACGATCGCACGTGCACGCCGTTCGTCACCGAGGTGATCGGCACTTCCTCGATTGGGACTTCCGGCCAGAGTTCGCAGAACATCTTGCGCGAGACCTCGCCGTGCAGCTTCGAGACGCCGTTCGAGTACCCCGCGGTCTTGAGGGCCAGGACGGCCATCGAGAACGGTTCGGACTCGTCGTGCGGGCGCTGCCGGCCGAGGGCCAGGAAGGCGCGGCGGTCGGTGCGCAGGCGTCCGTACCAGCTCGAGAAGTACTTTTCGATCAGGTCGGCGCCGAAGCGGTCGATGCCCGCGGGCACCGGCGTGTGGGTGGTGAAGACGTTGCCCGGGATCACGGCTTCGCGCGCCTGTTCGAAGCTGAGCCCCTGTTCTTCGATCAGGATGCGCATGCGTTCGAGGGCCAGCAGGGCCGCGTGGCCTTCGTTCATGTGGCAGACTTCGGGGTCGCGCTTGAGCGCGCGCAGGGCGCGCAGGCCGCCGATGCCGAGCGCGATCTCCTGCTTCAGGCGGTGTTCGTGGTCGCCGCCGTAAAGCTGGTCGGTGATGCTGCGGTCTTCGGGGCGGTTGGCGTCGAGCTTCGAGTCGAGCAGGTAAAGCTGGATGCGGCCGACGTCCACGCGCCAGACCTGCAGGCGCACTTCGCGGCCGGGAAGTTCGATGCCGACGGTGATCGGGCGGCCTTCGGCGTCGCGTTCCAGCGTGCAGGGCAGGGTGTTGAAGTCGTTCGGGTGGAGGTACTCCTGCTGCCAGCCGTCCGCGTTCAGGTACTGGCGGAAGTAGCCGTTGTAATAGAAGAGCCCCACGCCCACGAGCGGGATGCCGATGCCGGAGGCGGCCTTCAGGTGGTCGCCGGCCAGCAGGCCCAGGCCGCCCGAGTACACCGGCAGCGCCTCGTGCAGGCCGAACTCCGCGGAGAAGTACGCGAAGGTATATTTGGGAACGTCGGGGTACTGAATCTGGTACCACGACTTCGAGTTCAGGTAGGCGTCCAGGGTCTCGGCGACGCGGTTCAGGTGCGCGAGAAAGCCTTCGTCCTTCGCGGCTTCCTCCAGGCGTTCCTGGCTGATGCGGCCGAGCAGCGCGACGGGGTTGTGCCCGGTCGCTTCCCACAGGTCGCGGTCGAGGCGCGTGAAGAGTTCGCGCGTCTGCTGCGACCAGCTCCACCAGACGTTGTTCGCAATCTTGCGGAGGACTTCCAGTTTCTGCGGCAGCCGGGGCACTACGGTGTAGCTCATGACCGTTCGCATGCGGCGCTTTCCTCGTCCGGGTTCACAATGGCTAAGAAGCGTTTTGCCCGCGAACGCCTGAATTGTCAAACGTTGGCACGGACGAAAGCCGTGTTCGCGCGGTTTTCAAGAGGTGCATGTTGCCGGGATGTGAGCGTTGCGCTCAAATCCGGCCAACGCGGGACGCTTCAGCGCGTCAGCTCGGCCCAGATGCCGTCGTCGGCGAGCCGCTGTTCGATGCTGACGCCGAAGAATTCGCCCACCGGCTTCAGGAATTCCGGGGCCGACGCGTGCACTTCCTTGAGCGCCTCGCGGCAGATCTGCACGGCCGGCGCGGTCATCTTGCCCAGCGGACGGCGCAGCGGCCCGACGTTCATGCCCAGCCCGGCCATCATGGTCTTGACCGGGGTCGGGTTGCGGAACTTGTCTTCCACCGGCGCCGTGCGGCCGTCGGGCAGCGTGCGCGTGCTGGTCACGCGGCAGCCTACCAGGCGGAAGAGCGGCGCGAGCTTCTTGCCGATCTCGCCGGCCTTGGCCGCGTCGCCCGCCTGCTGCGCGGCCACCATCTGCGCGATCGGGCCGGGGACGAGGTTGGTCATCACGGAGATCACGCCGGAGCAGCGGATGCCTTCGTCCTGCATCATCGCCAGGGTCAGGTCGTCGTCGCCGGACAGGATCGCCAGTCCCGCGCCCGCCAGCGAACGTTCGCGGCGCATGCGGTCCAGGTCGCCGGTGGCCTGCTTCACGGCCGGGACGCGCCGCGGGTTCTTGAGGTGCAGGAGGGCCAGGTCTTCGGCGCTGAGCGCCGTGCCGCTGCGCCCGGGGATCACGTACGGCACGACGGGAATCTCGGGCACCCAGCTCAGGATCGCTTCGTAGTATTCGGTGCGCAGTTCCAGCGAGGACGGTCCGTTGTAGTAGCAGTCCACCAGCAGCGCGGCGCTGGCGCCGGCTTCGCGCGCGTGGCGGGTGGCCGCGACGGCTTCGTCGGTGCAGTTGGAGCCGGTGCCGGCCAGGACGCCGACCTTGCTCTGCGCGGTCTTGACGGCGACTTCGATCACTTCGTTGTGTTCTTCCCAGCTCAGGGTGGGGGATTCGCCCGTGGTGCCTGCGGGCACCAGACCGCTGGTCCCCTGCGCGATCTGGAACTCGCAGAGCCGCTTGAAGGCCGCGCCGTCGAACTTGCCGTGCTTGTCGAAGGTCGTCACCAGCGCGGTCCACGATCCGGCGGGCGTAAAGGGGGCGGACATGGGTCAGGCTCCTGCGGCTAAGGTCTTCGCGTATGCATACCGCGCCGCGTGCTCATCGGCCCGGCGCGGAAGAACAAGGCTATCACATCGGTGCGGGAATTTCAGGCCTTCGGCGGTTCCGCGGGCGGCGCCGGAGGATTGGGCGCGGGGGCGGCCGGCTTCGGCACGGGCGGCTTGGCGGCTGCCGCGGGTTTGGGCGGAGCCGGCGGCGCGGGCGGAGGCGTGTCTTTTTCCTTCACTTTGATCCAGCCGAGCCCTTCGCCCGGGGGCCGGACCTTCCAGAGCACCGCCGCGGCCTTCGCGTCGGTAAAGGCCTTCTCCGCTTTGGCCAAGTCGGCCAGCTCCTGCCGTTCGGGCGGCAGGCCCTTCCCGGCATAGACGCACAGCGTGTAGCCTTCGTCGCTCGGCATCGCCTCTCTCTCCTGATCGCTACGTTGAGCCGACTCCTTTTAATGAACGGCGGGCCCGCTGTCCAGCGCGGGAGGGCTTTCGAAACGAATCGGACGTGCGTTTCGCTTTGTAAGCACTCCGTTACAGGACGCAGGAAATTCCGCGCAAAAGCCAACAAACTGATGCCTGTAGATCGCTCGCGCCTATAGGAACGCCAATGCAAAGGCGCGTTTTTCTATGAACGATCAGCAAGCCCTTTGACTTTAGGCACCCGTGCACGTATGGTGGCCCTTTCTCTCCTTCTGCCGAGTTGCAGCCCCGCGGGCAGTCGGAGCACACCGGTAAGGGCTGTTCCAGATTCAAGAGCAAGGGAGTAGACGTCGATGGGCATTCGAGTGGCGATCAACGGGTTTGGACGTATCGGACGGCTCTATTTCCGGGCCTTGGCCGCGCGGGCGAACGAGTTCGACGTAGTGGCGATCAACGACCTGGGCGAGGCTTCGACCCTGGCGCACCTGCTGAAGTACGATTCGGTGCACGGGCGCTTCCCCGGCGAAGTCGGGACCGACGGCGAAAACCTGGTCGTCAACGGCAAGAAGATTCCCTGCCTGAAGGTCCGCGCGCCCAAGGACCTGCCCTGGGCCAAGCTCGAAGTCGCCATCGCCGCCGAATGCACCGGCATCTTCACCAAGCGCAGCGGCGACAAGGGCGGATTCGGCGACCACCTGACCGCCGGCGCCAAGAAGGTGCTGCTCAGCGCGCCCGCCAAGGAAGGCGTGGACGCGACCATCGTCTTCGGCGTCAACGAAGGCTCGCTCAAGAAGGAGCACCTCACCTTCAGCAACGCGAGCTGCACGACCAACTGCACCGCGCCGGTGGTGAAGGTCCTCAACGACAGCTTCGGCATCGTGAAGGGCTGCATCAGCACCATCCACGCGTACACGAACGACCAGCGCATCAACGACCTGGTTCACGAAGACCTGCGCCGCGCCCGCGCCGCCGCGATCAACATCATTCCCACGACCACGGGGATGTCGAAGGCCATCAGCGAGGTCATCCCCGAGCTGAAGGGCAAGATCGAAGGCGTCGCCTTCCGCGTGCCGGTTCCGACCGGTTCGCTGATCGACTGCACGCTGGAACTGGGCAAGGACGTGACCAAGGAAGAAATCAACGCGGCGCTGAAGGCCGCGAGCACCGGCCCGATGAAGGGCATCCTCGGCTACACCGAAGAACCGATCGTCAGCAGCGACATCGTCCACGATTCTCACAGCAGCATCGTCGATGCGAGCCTGACCAACGTGGTCAAGGGCCGCGTCGCCAAGGTCGTCTCGTGGTACGACAACGAATGGGGCTTCAGCAACCGCATGGGCGACCTCACCGCGCTCGCGGCCAAGCTCGTCTGAACCTCAGAGGGGTAAACAAGCGCACCGCGGCCCCGGAGGCGACTCCGGGGCCGCGCTGTTTCCGGCCAACGCCGGCGGGTTGAACGGCCTTGATAAAGGCGTAGAATGGCGGGCCGAACGTATTCGGCCACCACAGGCCCTGGAGACCCTCGAATGAACGCACGCAATCGCGCCGCCGTCCTCTGCCTGTTGACCCTGTCCGTCCTGTCCCGAGCCTGGAGCGAAGAGCCCGCCGAGGACAAGCCGGAAATCGAGAAGGCGGCCAAGCCCGGCAAGTGGGACGCGGCGTTCGCGGCCTTCGAGAAACAGGACAAGGAACAGCCGCCGCCCAAGGACCCGCTGCTGCTGGTCGGCAGTTCCTCGTTCACGCGCTGGAAGAGCGCCGGCAAGGACCTTGCGCCGCTGCCCGTCATCAACCGCGGCTTCGGCGGTTCCACCATGTCCGCGGTGCTCGAAAACTACGCCAAGCTCGTGCCGCCGTATCATCCCAAGACCATCGTCGTGTACGAAGGCAGCAACGACATCGCCGGCGGCAAGAAGCCGGCGCAGGTGCTCGAAGAGTTCAAGGCCTTCGTCGAGAAGGTGAACAAGGACCTGCCCGACACGAAGATCGTGATCCTGAGCGTCCACCTGCCGCCCGTGCGCGCGAAGCATTTCGACGCGTACCGCGAATTGAACAAGCTCGTCGCCGAGTACGCGCAGGGCGCGAAAAACGTGAGCACCATCGACGCGAGCACGCCGCTGCTGAAGGACGGCCTGCCGCAGCCGGAACTCTACGGCTCCGACAAGCTGCACTTCAACGCCGAAGGAAACAAGCAGTGGTGCGCCATCCTCAAGCCGGTGCTCGAGAAGGTGCACGGCGTCCCCGAGCCCGCCGATAAAAAATAGTTTTTGGTGAGGCGGGTTGAAAATCAAAGGCGCTACACTAGCCTTCCGCTTGCCTCCGGGAGGGCCTTGCCATTTCGAAAACGCTCATCGCTCCCTCGATCCTCTCCGCCGATTTCGCGCGGCTTAAGGATGAGATTCAGGCCGTCGAGGCCGCCGGCGCCGACTGGATTCACATCGACGTGATGGACGGGCATTTCGTGCCCAACCTCACCATGGGCCCGTTCATCGTCGAAGCGATCAACCGCCTGACCGATTTGACGCTCGACTGCCACCTGATGATCCACCATCCCGAGAAATACGCCGACCGCTTCGCCAAGTCCGGCGCCGACTGGATCAGCGTCCACCCCGAGGCCGAAGGCGACATCCGCGGCTCGCTGGAGATCGCGGTCAAGCACGGCGCGAAGCCCGCGCTGGCGCTCAAGCCAGCCACGCCGGTCTCGGCCGCCGCGCCCTTCATGCCCGGCCTGGAAATGCTCCTGATCATGACCGTGAACCCCGGCTTCAGCGGACAGAAGCTGATGCCCGAGTGCCTGCCGAAGTACGCCGAGGCGCGCCAGGCCTTCGGGCCCGGCCTGCTGCTCCAGATCGACGGCGGCGTGATGCCCGAGAACGTGGACGCCGTGCGCGCCGCCGGAGCGCAGTGCCTCGTCGCCGCGACCGCGATCTTCAAGTCCCCCGATTACAAACAGGCCATCCACACGCTGCGCGGCGCGTAGGCCGCCCATTCCGGCCTGGAAGGCCGGCGGGAAATTAGCCGGTGGCCCGCGAAGCGGAGCCACCGGTATGCGCGCCCTCGCGCACGCCCCGGAGGGGCGACGGAACCTCCGGGACCCTGAGACCCGTGCGGCTTCCGTTCGAGCTTTGGAAGGAAAGCGTCTTAACCGCAAGAAAATCAGTGTGCGTGGTGGTGCGCGGGAACTACTTGCTCTGGACGATCTCGGCGAGCGCGCTTTCGGGGGTGTCGTAGACGTGCGGCGGGTTGGTGTGGCCGAGCGTTTCGATCAGCTTCTGCACGCTCTTGCGCAGGTTGCAGAGGCCGAACTGAATCCGGTCGGACTCGCACTGGTCGCGGAAGAGGCAGAGTTCCTGGAGCGCGCGCGTCGCCAGGTTCTGGATGCGGCTGAGGTCGAGCACGATCGCCTTGGGGCGCTGCTCGAGCAGCTTGCGCAACTGCTGGTTGAGCAGCGCGACGTCGCTGGCGCGCTCGGGATCGGCCACCAGCGCCACGATCGCGCCCTGGTGCCGGTTCAGTTCGAAGAAGCCGTCCCCGCTGGTCTGCTGAATCTGGTCGGTGACGACGGGCATGAAGTCGGTCTGGGTCGGGTCGAGAATCTTCGTCGAGCCCGAGGCTTCCTCTTCGTCGAACTCCACGGCCACGGTCTCGGTGACCGACGAGTTGATCAGCGCGCGCATCTCGTTGACGCGCTTGCGGACCTTCTCGGGTTCTTCGATGGAGGTGCAGGATTCCTGAATCTTGCGCAGGTCGGTGTAAGTCCCGCTCAGCAGTTCTTCTTGCTGGCGGTTGGGATGGACGAGGATCAGGCGCCACGCGGACGTGAAGGGCTCGCATTGTCCGAGCACGACTTCGCCGCGGTCGTCGAATTCGGGGTCTTTCGTGATGATGATCAGCCTGCGGTGCATACTGGAAGTCCCGTTGCCCCTTAGAGTTCGGAATGCGCAGGCATGGCCTTCGGCCGGCCGGATGTGATCCTAATACTCATAATATGCGCTATGTATTCCTTCAAGACTCTTTTGAATTAAACGGCGCGGGGCTCGGCATCGGCCGTTCGGCCAGCGATGGCCGGCCGCCCGAGGTCCGCGCGTCCCCCGGTTCCTTTTTGCCCGCCTGCGGCGCGTGCAGCCCGAATATGCGCGCGACCCACTGGGCCGCGGCGGCCCCGTCGCCGTCGCGCGCGGCTTCCTTCAGCGTCGCCAGCGCCCCGTGCAGCAGCTTGCTCTGAAAGCGGTCGAAGGCCCGCTCGACGCGCTCGAAGGCCTCCCGGTCCACCGCGCCGCTCGCGCGCAGCGCCGCGACCTCGGCCTCGCGCAGCTCGCTCACCCGCGCGAGCAGCAGGCGCGCGGTCTCGTCGGGCAGCGGCTCGGCCAGTTCGTTCAGCACCGAGCGCGCCTCGTCGGCCAGCCGCGGGCGCCAGCGTTCCGCGATGCGCTCGCGCTCCGCGCGGCCTTCCCCCGCCACGGCCTCCAGGTCGTCGATGTCGTACAGGAACGTGTCCGTGCGCCGGTTGACTTCGGGGTCCACGTTGCGCGGCACGGAGATGTCGATCATGAAGAGCGGCCGGCCGTGGCGCGCCGCCTGCGCGCGTTCGACCTGGCCCGCGCCGATGATGTAGTGCGGGGCCGCGGTGGAGACGAGCACGATGTCCGAGGCCGCCAGGTGCTCCGGCAACTGCTCGATGGGCGCGCAGCGCCCGCCTTCGGCCTGCGCGAAGGCCTCGGCGCGTTCCAGCGTCCGGCTGCTGACCAGCAGGTCCTCGACGCCCGCCGCGCGCAGCGCGCGCGCGATGCCCGCGGCCATCTCGCCGGTGCCGAGCACCAGCACCTTCGCGCCGCGCAGGTCTTCGAAAATCTTGCCGGCCAGTTCCACCGCCGCGGAACTGACCGAGGCCTGCACGCCGCTCAATCCGCCCTCGCCGCGCAGTTCCTTCGCGAGAAAGAACGCGCGCTCGAAGACCTGCCGCAGCACCGGCCCGGCCGCGCCGGCCTCCGCCGCCAGCCGGTAAGCCTCGCGCGCCTGCCCCAGAATCTCGGTCTCGCCCACGATCAGCGAATCCAGCGACGCGGCGACTTCGAAGAGGTGCCGCACGGCCTCGCCCCCGCGCTGCTCGTACAGCGCCTTGGCGAACTCGCCCTCGGGCAGCCGGTGGAACTCCGCGAGGAACGTTCGCGCCGCGGCGGCCCCGGCCTCCGGCCCGCCCACGGCGTAAATCTCGACCCGGTTGCACGTGGACAGGATCACCGCCTCGTGAAAACCCGAGGGCCCGGTCAGATGCCCCAGCGCGAGCGGCAGCGCGTCGGCGCGAAAGGCCAGGCGCTCGCGCAGGGCCACCGGCGCGGTCTTGTGCGAGAGCCCCGTCATGAAGATTTCCGGAGGCGTACGGCTCATGCCGCGGCCCTCCGGCCGGCGCGCGCGCCGGAACGGCGCTCGCCGTGCTCGGGCGCGGGCCGGGCTTCGGTCGCGGCCGGTTCGGCGTGCGTCGCCGCCGGGGCCGGCTGTTCGCGGAACGGGTGCGCGAGCAGGAAGGTCCCGACCACCAGCGCGGCGCCGACCAGCACGGTCTTGGCCGAGGCGCGCCCGATCAGCCGGCCGCTCAGGCGTCCGACCAGCAGCACCAGGAAGACGAGCCACGTCGCCTGCGTCGCCAGAATCTTGGGCTCCAGGTACCAGGCCTCGCCGCCTCCGTAGTGCTTCGCCAGGAACGCGCCCGTGCCCAGCGCGACGGTAAAGAGCCCGAAGCCGGCCCAGGTGCAGAGCGTGGCGGCCTTTTCGAGTTTCTCGAGGCTGGGCAGGCCGTGAAAGAGCACGCCGAAGATTTTGCGCTTGAGCAGGCGGTGTTCTTCCAGGTACAGCACGCTGGCCGCGCACGCGGTGAGAAAGAGCCCGTAGCCGAGGAACGCGCACATGATATGGACCGGCAGGAGCGGGTGCTGGGCCGCCGCGGCGGTGGGCGGCAGTCCGGGCTGCGTGACGAAGCGCGAGACGAAGAGCATCGCGGACGAGAGCGGCAGCGTGAGCGCGCCCAGCGTGCGCATGCGGAAGCCGAGCAGCAGCGCCAGGTATCCGATGCCCAGGGTCCAGGAGAGCAGCCAGAGGTTTTCGGCGTGGCTCGTGAAGAAGTGCGTGCTGCTGTGCGCGCAATGCACGCCGATGCCGGCGCTGTGAAAGATCGCGGCGGCGATGACGGCCAGGTGCAGCCAGGGGCCTCCGCGCAGGCCGGGGACGCGGAAACTCCCGATCGCCACGCACGCGCT
>JAHCJK010000095.1 GCA_026184295.1 Planctomycetota bacterium | reverse complement strand
CACGCGGCCCGCCCACCCGTTGGACGCGCGAAGCGGCAGACCGGCCACGAGGTTCCGGCCCACCTTCGCTAGGAAATGATGCCGCGCGCGCGCAGGAGTTCCACGGTCTTTTCGACGCAGGCGGCGGCGTCGAGTTCGTGGTTGGGCAGCAGCAGGTCGGGGTTCGCGGGCGTTTCGTACGGCGCGCTGACGCCGGTGAAGTTGCGCAGTTCGCCGCTGCGCGCCTTGCCGTAGGTTTCCGGATCGCGCTTCTCGCAGACGTCCACGGGCGTGTTGACGTACACTTCCAGGAAGCGTCCGGCGCCGATGGTCTCGCGCGCCACGGTGCGGTCGCTGGCGTACGGGGAGACGAAGTTCGCGATCACCAGCAGGCCCGCGTCGGCGCAGATGCGCGCGACCTCGGCCGCGCGGCGGCTGTTTTCCGACCGGTCGTCGGCCGAGAAGCCCAAATCGCGGCTCAGGCCCTGCCGCATGGTCGAACCGTCGAGCACCAGGACGTGGCAGCCCAGGTCCGCGAGCTTCTTTTCCAGCGCGAAGGCGATGGTGGACTTGCCCGACTTGGGCAGCCCGGTCAGCCAGACGGCGCCGGCCTTGTGCCCGCAGATCTTGCCGCGCTGTTCGGCCGTGACGAGGCTGCGCGGCGCAAGCGTGCCGGGTTTAACATCGGCCAGGCGCTTGGACTGGGTAAGTTCCGTGGGCTGGCGGTCGAGGATCATGCCCGCGCCGACGGTCACGTTCGAGCGACGATCCACGACGATAAAGCTGCCGGTCGCGCGGTTGTTCTTGTACGGATCGAAGAAGATTGGGCGCGTGAGGCGGAAGCTGGCGCGGCCGATCTCGTTCATTTCCAGCCCACCCTGCGACGCCTGGCGGTGCAGCGTGTTCACGTCGATGCGGTAGCCGACGCCGGTCACTTCGCCCGGCACCGCGTTGGTGGTCTGCTTGATCAGGTAGCTCTTGCCTTCGCGCAGGCCTTCCGGATGCATCCACACGACCATGGCTTCGAACGAGGGGTCGCGGTGCGGGAGGTTGCGCGGGTGGACGAGCATGTCGCCGCGCCCGACGTCGATCTCGTCTTCGAGCGTCACCGTCACGGCCTGCGGCGGGAAGGCCTCGTCGAGTTCGCCGTCGTAGGTGACGATGGACTTCACGCGGCTCTTGCGCCCCGACGGCAGCGCCATCACCTCGTCGCCCTTGCGGATGATCCCCGAGGCCACCGTGCCGGCGAAGCCGCGGAAGTTCAGGTTCGGGCGCGTGACGTACTGCACGGGAAAGCGCAGGTCGATCAGGTTGCGGTCGCTGGCGATGTGGACGGTCTCGAGGAAATTGAGCACCGTCGTGCCTTCGTACCAGGGCATGCGCCTGCTGCGTTCGACGATGTTGTCGCCGTCCTTCGCGCAGATCGGGATGAAGCGGATGTCGCTGACTTCCAGCCGCGCCGCGAAGTCGGTGTAGTCGTCGCGAATCTGGTCGAAGCGTTCCTGCGAGAAGTCCACCAGGTCCATCTTGTTGATCGCGACGACGATGTGCTTGATGCCCAGCAAGGAGGCGATGAAGCTGTGCCGCTTCGTCTGCGCCAGCACGCCGTGGCGCGCGTCGATCAGGATCACGGCCAGGTTGGCGGTGGACGCCCCCGTGGCCATGTTTCGCGTGTACTGCTCGTGCCCGGGCGTGTCGGCGATGATGAACTTGCGCTTGGGCGTCGCGAAGTAGCGGTACGCGACGTCGATGGTGATGCCCTGCTCGCGCTCCGACTGCAGGCCGTCGACGAGCAGGCTGTAATCAACTTCGCCGCCCGCGGAACTCTTCTTGGCCGAGTCGCGCTTCAGCGCTTCCAGGTGGTCGTCGTAGACGGTCTTGCTGTCGAAGAGCAGCCGCCCGATAAGCGTGCTCTTGCCGTCGTCGACGCTGCCGGCCGTGAGGAAGCGCAGCAGGTCCTTCTTCTGGTGCTGGTCCAGGTAGGCGAGGATGTTCTGGCGGATGAGTTCGGATTCGGTCATGGGCTAGAAGTACCCTTCCTTCTTCTTCTGCTCCATGCTGCCGGCCTGGTCGTGGTCGATCACGCGGCCCTGGCGCTCGGAACTCTTCGTCATCAGCATTTCCTGGATGATCTCGGGCAGCGTCGTCGCGGACGATTCGATCGCGCCCGTCAGCGGGTAGCAGCCCAGCGTGCGGAAGCGCACGCGCTTCATCTGCGGCGTCTCGCCCGGGTTCAGCGGCATGCGTTCGTCGTCCACCATGATCAGCGTGCCATCGCGTTCGACTACGGGGCGTTCGGCCGCGTAGTACAGCGGGACGATGGGAATCTTCTCAAGGTGGATGTAGAGCCAGACGTCGAGTTCGGTCCAGTTGGAGAGCGGGAAGACGCGGATGCTTTCGCCCTTGTCCACCTTGCCGTTGTAGATGTTCCAGAGTTCCGGGCGCTGGTTCTTGGGGTCCCACTGGTGAAACTTGTCGCGGAACGAATAGATGCGTTCCTTCGCGCGGGATTTCTCCTCGTCGCGGCGCGCGCCTCCAAAGGCGGCGTCGAACTTGTTCTTGTCCAGCGCCTGCTTCAGCCCCACGGTCTTCATCACGTCGGTGTGCTTCTTGCTGCCGGCGCTGAAGGGATTGATCCCGTCGCGCACGCCGTCCTGGTTGATGTGGACGAGCAGCTTGAAGCCGTTCTCTTGGCAGAACTGGTCGCGGAACGAGATCATCTCGCGGAACTTCCAGGTCGTATCGACGTGCAGGAACGGGAACGGGATCGGCCCGGGCGAGAACGCCTTCTGCGCCAGCCGGACCATCACGGACGAGTCCTTGCCGATCGAATAGAGCATCACCGGGTTCTCGAACTCGGCAGCCACCTCGCGAAAGATGTGGATGCTCTCGGCTTCGAGCTGCCTCAAATGACTAAGGGTGTGTTTGCTCATGAACAGCCGGTTCTCGTCTGGGCACCGGGGTTCGTCCGCCGGCGCGGGTCGGAAGGGCGCAACACATCTTACGCGCTGCGGTTAGCGATTCAAGCGCACCCCTTGGAGCACGTGCCTACGGCCCATTTTTAACCAACGGATGCCGAGTGCACTCGTTCATTTGGTAGGGGCTCTTGAACGCCGATCCTATAATACGATGTATATATTGGGGTTAAATTATCCTCAAAAACAACCTCGTTCAGTCTTGATTTTCCGGAGATTGGGTTATATTAACAAACATCTAATGCACAGGTGCTTTGCACAAGTGATTTGCAGGTTATGGAATGTCTGGCGTCTTTCTTGCGATGAGTAAACGTGTATGAGCGAGCATGAGCAGACGATGAACGACGAAGGAAAGGCAGAGATGACTCCCGTTGCAATGCCGGCGATCGCCCAGCCGGCCGAAGAACTGGATGGGGCTTTTAACGACTTGGCCGGCGTGACCGATCTGCGTTCGGCGCAGGACCACATTCACCGGGGCGATACGTCCAAGCTCCTGGCCACCATCAACCGCACCGCCGGCTTCAGCGCCAACAGCGCCAAGGAAGAACGCGAACACCTGGAACTGCTCAAGTCCACGGCCATGATCCGCCTGCGCAAGCAGCCGTGGTATCACAACGGCAAGTACCTGATGATCGCGGGCACCTTGAGCGTCGCGGCTCTGGGCCTGATCACGATGATCGTCGTCATGCTGACCGGCCGGTAAGACCCGCCGCCGTTCCCTACCCCAGCAGCCAGCGTCCCAGCAAATCGATCGAGGCCTTCAGGTCCTTGAGGTGGATCGATTCGGTGGTCGTGTGGACGTACCGCGTCGGCACCGAGAGCGTGAAGACGCGCTTCGCGCCGCCCGAACGCTGGATCGTGGCCGCGTCGGTCCCGCCTTGCGGCAGGATCTCGAACTGGTGCGGAATCTTGTGCTTCTTCGCGGCGGCGGCGAATTCGTCGAAGAGCGAACGCGTGCTGATCGACATGCCGTCCATCACCTTCAGCGCCACGCCCTTGCCCATCTGCGTCACGGCCAGGTCGCCCGAAACGCCCGGGGTGTCGCAGGCGAGCGTCGTGTCGATGGCGATGCCGTCGTCCGGGGCGATGCCGAAGGCCGCCGGGCCCGCGCCGCGGCAGCCGACTTCTTCCTGCGCCGCGCCGACGTAGTAGATCTCGAAGGGGCTCTTTTCGCGTGCGGCGCGGATGGCGTTGATCGCCACGAAGCTGGCCACGCGGTTATCCATCGACTTGCCGGTGACGACGTCGCCGATCTGGATCGTCTGCTGCATGATGGTGACGGGGTCGCCGATCGCGACGAGCTTTTCCACGTCCTTCTTGGGCATGAAGAGATCGACGTAGAATTCGCCCACGAGGTAGGTCTTCTTGCGTTCGTCGTCGGTGGCGATGTGGATCGGCTTGCCCGACGGGTTCATGATCCCGACCAGGTCCTTGCGACCTTGCACCAGCACGCGGCGCGAGAAAAGGTTGCGCGTGTCGAAGCCGCCGACGTTGATCAGGCGCAGAAAGCCCTTCTCGTCGATGTGCTTCACGTAAAAGCCGATCTCGTCGAGGTGGCAGGCGAGCATCACCTTGCGCGGGGCCCCGCCCTTCTTGGGCTTCACCTTCGGCTTGCAGACGCCGATGAGGTTGCCCATGGGGTCCTCTTTCCATTCGTCGAAGAGCCCCGCGGCCTCGGCCTTGACGATCTCGCGGATGCGTTCTTCGCGCCCGGGCACGCCCGGCGCTTCGGTCAGGTTCTTGAGGAAGGTGAGATCCATGGTTGCGCGTTTCCTTGAATGCGGCGCTGCGCCGCGGCCCCTTACTTGACGACCACGTTCACCAGACGGCCCTTCACCACGACCACTTTCGCGACGGTCTTTCCGGCGGTCTCGGCGGAGATCGCCTCCAGCGCGGCCTTCTTGACGTCCTCTTCGGCCGCGTCGCTGGCGACGGTGACCTTCGCCTTCACCTTCCCGTTCACCTGCACGGCCAGTTCGATGCTCGCGTCCTTCGTCTGCGCCTCGTCGTAGGCCGGCCAGGCTTCGTAGGCCAGCGTCTTATCGTGGCCCAGGCGCTGCCACAGTTCCTCGGCCAGGTGCGGAGCGAACGGCGCCAGGATCAGCACGAAGCGTTCGGCCTGCGCCTTGCCCAGCTTCGCCGGGTCCTTCAGCGCCTCGTTGACGAAGACCATCATCGCGCTGATCGCGGTGTTGAACGCCATGCGCTCCAGGTCGATGCCGACCTTCTTGATCGTCTTGTGCAGCGAACGTTCCAATTCGGGATCGCCCGCGCCGCCGGCCTGCAGGTGCGCGCGGATTTCGCCCGCGCCCGGCTTGCCTTCGTCGTCTTCGACGATCATGCGCCATGCGCGCTGCAGGAAGCGGTAAACGCCCGGCACGTCGCGCGGGTTCCACGGCTTCATCGCGTCCAGCGGGCCCATGAACATCTCGTACAGGCGCAGCGTGTCCGCGCCGTACTCGCCGATCACGTCGTCGGGGTTGATGACGTTCTTCAGCGACTTCGACATCTTGGTCACGATCTGCTTCGCGGGCTTGCCGGTGGCCGTGACCACGAACGCGCCGTCCTTTTCCGAGACCTCGTCGGTGGGGATCAGGCGCCCGGTCTCGTCCTCGTACGCAAAGGCCGTGATCAGCCCCTGGTTGAACAGGCGCTGGAACGGTTCCTTCGTATGCACCAGCCCGCAGTCGAACAGGACCTTGTGCCAGAAGCGCGCGTACAGCAGGTGCAGCACGGCGTGTTCGGCGCCGCCGACGTACAGATCGACGGGCATCCAGTAGTTCTCGGCCTCCTTGCCCCACGCGGCCAGCGCGTTCTTCGCGTCCAGGAAGCGCAGGTAGTACCAGCAGGACCCGGCCCACTGCGGCATCGTGTTCACTTCGCGGCGCAGCGGCGAACCCGAGACCGGATCGGAGAAGTTGACCCAATCGCGCGCCTTGCTCAGCGGCGGTTCCAGGCTGCCGGTGGGCTTGAAGTCGGCCATCTCGGGCAGCGCGACGGGCAGCTCGGCTTCCGGGACCAGCTTGTGCGTGCCGTTCAACTGCCAGACGACCGGGAACGGTTCGCCCCAGTAGCGCTGCCGGCTGAACAGCCAGTCGCGCAGGCGGTACTGCACCGCGGCCTTGCCGGCGAACTTGCTTTCCAGCA
Source organism: Planctomycetota bacterium (assembly GCA_026184295.1). Taxonomy (GTDB): domain Bacteria; phylum Planctomycetota; class SZUA-567; order H5-PLA8; family H5-PLA8; genus JACQFI01. The sequence goes on along the minus strand of JAHCJK010000095.1, from coordinate 15,594 downwards.
GCGCGACGATGGTCTTCTTGGCCCGCGGCGTCGGCTGCCCGTTCATCGGCGGCGAATTCACCGCCACGCCGTCGTCCACGAAGAAGTCGGTAAAGCTGCCCGGCGCCTGCATGAACGCCTCGCGCAGCGCGGGCGCGCCCGCGTCCTCCCGGCCCTTGGGCGCGTGGGCCTTCAGCCAATCGTCGGGCGGCATCACCACCGGGACGATGGGCAGCTTGAACTTCACCGCGAATTCGGCGTCGCGCGTGTCGTGCGCGGGCACGGCCATGATCGCGCCGGTGCCGTAGCCCATCAGCACGTAGTCCGCGATCCAGATCGGCACGCGGCCGCGGGCGTCGCCTTCGGGGTAGATCGGGTTCCAGGCGTACGCGCCGGTAAAGACGCCGCTCTTTTCCTTGGCCAGTTCCGTGCGCGCCAGGTCGCTCTTGGTGGCCGCCTCGGCGATGTACTTCTCGACGGCCTCGCGGCATTCGGGCGCCGCGATCTTGCGCACGGCGGGATGTTCGGGGGCCAGCACCATGTACGTCGCGCCGAACAGCGTGTCCGGGCGCGTCGTGAAGACCGGCAGGCGGAAGACCTGCGCGCCGCTCCCGCCGTCGTCGTCCGGCTTGTAGACCTGAAAGACGACTTCCGCGCCTTCGCTGCGCCCGATCCAGTGGCGCTGCTGCGCCTTGATCGCCTCGGGCCAGTCCAGCGTCTCCAGGTCGTCCAGCAGGCGTTCGGCGTAGGCGGTGATCTTCAGCATCCACTGGCGCAGCGGCTTGCGCACGCACGGGTGGTCGCCGCGTTCGCTGCGCCCGTCGATCACTTCCTCGTTGGCCAGCACGGTGCCCAGCGCTTCGCACCACCAGACCGGCACCTCGGCGACGTAGGCCAGGCCTTTCTTGTACAACTGCTGGAAGATCCATTGCGTCCAGCGGTAGTACTTCGGGTCGGTCGTGTCGATCTCGCGGTCCCAGTCGTAGCTGAAGCCCAGGCTCTGAATCTGGCGCTTCATGTTCGCGACGTTCTGCTGCGTGGTGATGGCCGGATGCACGCCCTTCTGCACGGCGTACTGTTCCGCCGGCAGGCCAAAGGCGTCCCAGCCCATCGGGTGCAGGACGTTGAACCCCTTCATGCGCTTCCAGCGCGCCAGGATATCGGTGGCCGTGTAGCCTTCGGGGTGGCCGACGTGGAGCCCCGCGCCGCTGGGGTACGGGAACATGTCCAGGATGTAGAACTTCGGCTTCGCGGCGTCGAATCCGGCATCGCCCGGGTTCGGAACGCGGAAGGTCTTGTTCGCTTCCCAGTACTGCTGCCACTTCGGCTCGACGTCGGACGGCGTGTACTTCGCGGACGGCATGGCGGCTCCTTGGCGCAACGAGTCTCACCCGCGGCCCGTTACAAACAGGCGCGGGCGCACGGATTCGCGAAACGCGAATGCGTCATTTAATCCTAGTTTTTGCAGGGAACAACGGAAGAACGCAGGTCAGGCGAGACCCACGCCCGCGGGTCGATTTCCGCGGGCGCTGATCCCTCCGGTGGAGGCACAAGGCTGGGGGCACGTCATGCGCGAACTCATGGGACTCACTTAACCCTATGGGCGGGCGGACGTCAAGCCTCCCGGCGGCTTTGCCGCCGGGAGGCAGGGGGCAGGGGACAGGGATCAGGGGTCAGGGAACGGCAACGGAGTGGTCAGTGGTCAGTGAACAGTGGTCAGTGAACAGCCCGAACCGCGAAGCGGCCGCTGTTCACTGTTCACTGTTCACTGATCACTGATCACTGTCCACTGTTCCCTGCCGTCCCCTACACCACCTCCATACCCGTCAGCGGATGCCAGCCGGCGTCCAGCGGTTCGTCGATGGCGAACCAGACGCGCGGGGTCTCGGTCTCGTCCACGATGCCCACGGCCACCTTCACGTCGCCGCGTTCGAGATCCTTCGGGACGGCGATCGTTTCGCGGAAGAAATTGTGCCCGGGCAGCCACGTGCGGATGTCCTGATCGAACGTGACCACGCGCGCCTTCTTGCCCTGGAGGAAGCGCAGGGCCAGCTTGTACGGCCGGTAGATCGGCGCGACGCCGACGTTGGCGGTGAAGAATTCGACCGTGATCTTCCCGCCGGCCTTCGCCTGAATCGGCAGCAGCGCCTGGCGGAGTTCGAAGCGGTAGCCGATCTTGAGATCGAACGCGAGCAGCTTCTCGAGGACCTTTTCGGGGAAGAAGACGTTCTTCGGCATGAAGACCGACATGTGGTAGCAGTAGCCTTCCTCGATGATCCGGTCCACGTCGTAGCCGTGCATCACCCACGTGGCGACGTTGCCGCAGGTCTCCATCGTCACCGGCGCGGTCTTCCAGGCGTCTTTAAGTCCGTTATCGCTGATCTCCTTCGGATACGCGTCGTAGGTATGGTTCCACGAAAGCCGCGCGGGCACGTCCGGGCTGTTGCCCTGGCGCAGGTCGCCGAAGCAGTCGGCGCGCCAGCCGATCGGCCGGCCCGTGGCGTTGCTAATCTTGGCCGCGTGCACGCAGCCGGCGGTGCCCAGCATCGAGAGCAGCGTCGTTTTCTTGAAGTGCGCGAGGTAGATATCGGCCAGCTTCTGCGCGGTTTCGTCGGTGGTGTTGCCGCCCGATTCGCCCCAAAAGCCCGCGTACGAGACATCGATGCTTTCCAGGTCCGGATGGCCATCGTAGCGCTTCGCGAACGCGCGAATGAAGTCGCCGAAGTGCTTCAAGTACAGAGGATCGTTGCTGTCGGGCTCGTGCTTGGCGTACGTGCCTTCGGTGATCCACGGCGCGCCGGTGTCCCAGTACCAGTCGGGCAGGTCCACGCTGGCCTCGGGCGGATGGCGTTTCGCCTTGGTCGGCCGTTCGGCGTACTTGATCGGGATCGTGTACGGCTGGAAGCGCAGCTGCGCCGTCTGCCCGCAGGCGCGCGCCGCGGCCAGCGTCCCGTCCACGATGTCCCAGCGGAATTTGCCTTTCTCCGGTTCGAGCCACGCCCAGGGCCAGCGGCAGTAGGTCAGCGTCGTGCGCGGGACAAACTTCACGTTCGCACGAGAACCGTCCGTCGGGTACGTCAGCGGCCCGTAGGTGTCGCTGGTGATGAACGACGGGTACGTGTCTTCGCCCTGAAAGCGCTGGAAGGTCGTCGTGCCGCGGTGCGGATTGGGGAGGTAGCCGAAGGATTCTTGCGGGCGCACGCGCTGGACGTATTCCTTGGGCCCGAAGGCGTCGCGCCAGTGCGAAACGATGCGCCGCTTGACCGGCTTGAACGTCGCGACGTGGTTCGCCTCGCGCAGCGTCTGCGCGATCTGGTACAGCCCCATGTGCTTCTCGAAGACCTTGGTCCACTCGGCCGCCGTCGATTTCTTCGGCGCGTGATTGGTGAACGCGGGGAGTTCGCGCAGCACGTCCATGACGGGCTCGGCGCGCTTGTTCGTCGGCGCGAGCGCCTTCTGCCAGTGCGTGCGCGTGCGCAGTTCCGGCGGCAGGCCCTTGACCTGTTCCGGCAGTGCCTCGATCACCTGCATGATGGCGTCCACGACCTGCTTCGTGGTCAGGAGTTCATGCTTCTTCGATGCCTTCGTCTTCGCAGCGCGCGTACGCTTGGATCCGGCCAAGGGGGATCTCCTTAGGTGAAGTGGGATGCGTTCGGAACGTGCGGACGGCAGAGGTCCATGCGGTGAACCATGAGTTCCGTGAAGGCGATGCCATACTTACACCACATCCCGAACCCAAATGTCAAAGCCCGCGCCCCGAAATAACGAGGTGCCGTCTAAATTGAGCAATTTCACAGGAAGAACCGCGGCGCTTTGCGATGAATAGACATCCGGAGACCCATGAAGATGCTGAGCGGCGCAGTTCGATGGAAAGGGCGAGCGATGCGGAAGTACCGCGCCGAAACGAGCAGACGAAGCAAGCAAGCGACGACCCGGCGGCTCGATATTCCGCCATCGCATCCGCCCAACATGGATGAGCCGCGGAGCGGCGGAAGATTTTAGCCCACGGCGCAAGCCGTGGGTAACCGAGCGCCACCATGACCCGAGCCCCGGCGGGGCGACAGAGCCGGCCGATCATTCCATAAAATACGTCTCTTCAAATTTCACGGCATGGCGGCCCAGCAACGCGCGGAATTCGATATCGAACGATTGCTTGCGATGATGCTCAATCTGATTCGCAATGTATTTCTTCACGGCGGGAACGTTGGAATAACTTACGCTGAATGCTCCGTATCCGGCCTGCCAACCGAACGGCCGGTATTCCGGCAATTCCTCGCGAACCCATTTCGACGAATTGGCCTTGATGGTCTTGACCCACGTGGAAACCGAAATCGCGGGCGGAATCTGGGCAAGACAATGAACATGGTCCTCAGGCCCGTTGATCGCAAGCAGGCTAGTGCCGCATTCATGCGCGATTCCACCCATGTATTGAAAGAGGCGTGGCGTCAGATCGGGCTTTAAGATTCGCAGCCGATCCTTGGCGCTGAACACGATATGGAACATCAGACATGAATAGGTGTGTGGCATGTCGTTCTCTTTCGCCCCTCCGGGGCTCGGCACGTGGAGGCGCGTTCTTTACCCACGGCTTACGCCGTGGGCTAACCACTCCCGCCCGCTCCGCGGGCTCGTCCAGACGCATCCATAGCCTTCAGGGTGGCTTGGTCCATGGTTACACGTCGACAAAGCAATTTATCATCTCCGTCTACGACGCTCTATCTTCTTCCTCATCTTACCACTCGGCCGCAGAACACCATCGGAATCAACCACCATGAGTGTAGGTCTCCAATGGCAATGGATAGCCAATGGTAGGCATGGAGAAAGGGAGCCAGGCCATCAATGGCAATCGTCAGCGTATGGGAACAGGCCATAAAAAATAATCGTCAGCCTATGGGAACAGGCCATCAATGGTTATCGTCAGCCCATGGCCTGACGCGCCAGGACATGGTGCTCCTGTACGCGATGGGCATGGCGGTGAACGCGATTCCCGGCGCCGGTAACTCTCGGTCTGGGTCGCGACGATCACCGGCAGCCAGCATGGGAATAGGCCGCCAAAGAACCATTACGCAGGCCAAGGGGAAATGCGCCACCTTGGATGAGCCGCGGAGCGGCGGAAGATTTTAGCCCACGGCGTAAGCCGTGGGTAACCGAGCGCCACCATGCCCCGAGCCCCGGAGGGGCGACAGAAATCCCCCGGAACCCTGCTACTCCTTCCCTTTCAGGAAGTCGATCATGCCCTGCGCGGCGCGTTTGCTGGCGCCGGGGCCGCCGAGTTTGCCGGGCAGTTCGGCGAGGGCCGCGCGCTGGGCGTCGATGTACTTCCGATCAGTGAGGCCGCGCTCGATCTCGGCGGCGATGCGCTGCGGATTCACTTCGCTCTGGAGCAACTCCGGCACCGCGTAGCGCCCGAGCACGATATTCACCAGCGAGAAGCACGGGATATCGACGAGCAGCCGCGCGATCGCGTAGCTGATCGTGCCGCCCTTGTAGACGACGCACATCGGATTGCCCTGCAGGCCGGCCTCGAGCGTGCTCGTGCCGGATTTGACGACGGAGAAGTCGGAGACGGAAGGAAGGAGCGAGGCGTGTGAAATCGACCTAAACTTCTCGCTCTGAAAAAGCCCATCGCATATGGCCGCTTGGCTTTGGGGTCCAACCTTAATCGTGGCAGTTGTAATTCCTTCCTCGGGGCTCAACTGTGTCTCACGCAATTCAGGTCCACGAACATCCTCTACGCTGACCAAGTCTAATACCTTGGCCTTCCATTTCGGAATTCCTGCCGACAACGAAAAAAGCCCACGACAATTTGGATGTTGGCCACGCGCGACCAAGAAACCGGTCACGCATGGCACTGAAATTGAAAAGAACTCATTCTGTCTCGACCCCGGCAAAAAACTCACCGTCTTCGGCCCCGGCGGCAGTTCCAGCTTCGGCACCTTCGGCTGATCCAGGATCGGATGCCCGACGAAGACCGTCTTCATCTTGCGCTGCGGGGTGCGGAATTTGTCGAAGAACGGCGGCTCGAAATCGAAGACGCAGTACGCGCGGTCGATGTACTCGGCCATCTGCCCCGCGCGCTTGGGCTTCCACGCCCACACCTGCGGGACGATGTAGTACAGGCACGGGATGCCGAGTTTGCGGACTTCTTTCGCGAAGCGCAGGTTGAAGCCGGGATAGTCGATGCAGATCAGCGCCGCGGGGCGTTCCTGCTTCACGCGGTCGAGCAACGTGTAGAAGACGCTTCGGAAAAATCCGTACTTCTTGGCCACTTCCCAGAAGCCGACGACCTGCATCCCGTCGAGGTCCTTCGCGACCTCCAGGCCCGCCGCGGCCATCTTCGGCCCGCCCATGCCGACGAAGCGCGCGTCCGGTTCGAGCGTCTTCCACGCCTCGATGAGCTTGGCCGCGTGCATGTCGCCGGAGGCTTCGCCGGCGAGGATGAAGTAGGTCGAGGGCATGGCGTGGGAGCGTAACGTAAAACGTGAAACGTAAAACGTAATAAAGGTGCGCGGGCACCGTGGGCGGCGAAGCAATCCAACTTTACGTTTTACGATTTACGTTTTATTCTGTCCCCGCTCGGCCCAGCATCTTAACGAACCCAAAGGAGCCCCCATGCCCCACGTACCTCTGCGCATCGGCATCGTTGGCGCGGGCGGGATCGTCCGCAGCAACCACATTCCGGGCTTTCGCGCGCTGGAAGACTGCGAGATCGTCGCGGTCTGCAACCGCTCGCAGGAATCGGGCGCGCGGGTCGCGCAGGAGTTCGGCATCCCGGACGTCGAGACCGACTGGAAGAAGCTCGTCGCGCGCAAGGACCTGAACACCATCGTCGTCGGTACCTGGCCGTACTTGCATAAGGACGTCTCCGTCGCGGCGCTCAAGGCCGGCAAGCACGTGCTCTGCGAAAGCCGCATGGCGCTGAACGCTTCGCACGCCCACGCGATGCTGAAGGCCAGCAAGGACGCGAAGAAGAAGCACGGACTCGTCACGATGCTCTGCCCGCCGCCGACGGGCTTCCGCGGCGACTACGTGATGAAGGAACTGATCGCGAGCGGGCACCTGGGCGCCCCGCGCCAACTCTACGTCCGCCACATGAGCCCCGGGTTGCTCGACGCGAGCAAGCCGATCTACTGGCGCCAGCAGCTCAAGTACCAAGGGCTGAACGCGCTGACGCTGGGCATGCTGAACGAGCCGATCGAACGCTGGTTCGGCGCGACAAAGAAAGTCATCGCGGCGACCAAGATCTTCACGAACAAGCGCCCGGAAAAGCAGGGCTCGGCCAAGATGGTCAAGGTCGAACGCCCGGACACGATCTCGGTGCTGGCCGAGATGAAGAACGGGATGCAGGCCGCGTACATGTTCTCGGGCGTCACGCTGCTGCCGGGGCCGAACGTGATCGAGGCCTGGGGCAGCGAGGGCATGATCCGCTACGAACTCGACGGCGACCGCATCTTTGCCGCGCGCAAGGGCGACCAGGCTCCGAAGGAAGTCCCCGTGCCCGCCGAGAAGGCCCGGACGTGGAAGGTGGAAGCCGAATTCGTCGCGGCGATCCGCGAAGGCGCGGCGGTGACGCCGAGTTTCGAGGAAGGCGCGGCGTACATGGAATTCACCGAGGCCGTGGAGCGTTCGGCCAAGACGGGGCGCGCCGTCAGCCTGCCCCTCTAAAGAAGGGGACGGTGTTGACGGTGTCCAAAAATTTACGGGAAGCACACGGGCTAAAGCGCGGCGCGGGACCTGTTCGCGCGCGTAGCACTGGTATTATGGTTTCCACGTAAACCACGGAAGCGATAGCATCTAGCCGGTTCGACCACCCACGTGCAGTCGGACCGTTTCCCTTCCCTCGTAAACCCGAAAAAAGCAATCTATATACTGGCCAATCAGGCAGTTAGAATTCCCAAAGTGCCGTCTTATCTCCAGGTCTGTCTTAGAAACGACAAAGTATCGTGGAGCCCTTGAGGTCCATATCCCATGGCCCAGGCACCGAGCGCAGAACCCTTTAAGACCATCTGTCTGCAGAAGGGGTACCTCACCCCTGAAAAGGCGGAGGAGCTGGCCAAGCTGCAAGCGCACCTGGCCGAGAGGCTCGACCTGCCCACCGAGTTCCTGGACCTTTGCAAACAGAAGAGCGCGCTCAGCGACGCGCAGATCGAGGCGGTCAAGCAGGCCGCGGGCAACGCCAACGCGAGCCGCAACAAGCCGGCGATCAAGGAACTGGCCGGGTTTGAGATTCTCGGGAAGGCCGGCGAAGGCGCGATGGGCGTGGTCTACAAGGCCCGCCAGAAGTCGCTCGACCGCGTCGTGGCGCTGAAGATCCTGCCGCCGCGCTTCGCCAAGAACAAGGTCTTCGTCGAACGCTTTATCCGCGAAGCGCGCGCCTCGGCGGCGCTGAACCATCCCAACATCGTCCAGGGCATCGACGTCGGCGAGGCGCAGGGGCTGTACTACTTCGCCATGGAGTTCATCGACGGCGAGACGGTGAACCACCGCTTCAAGAAGGAAGGCCCCCTGCCCCTCGAAGACGTGCTCGAAATCGGCCGGCAGACGGCGCTGGCGCTGGGTCACGCGCACGGCAAGGGCATGATCCACCGCGACATCAAGCCCGACAACCTGATGCTGGCCAAGTCCGGCACGAGCAACAAAAAGGCCTTCACCGTCAAGGTGATGGACCTGGGCCTGGCGCGCATGGTCGAAGACGACGCCTCAATGACCGAATCGGGCAAGGCGCTCGGCACGCCGCATTACATCTCGCCCGAACAGGCGCGCGGCGACAAGGACCTGACCCCCAAGTGCGACCTGTACTCGCTCGGCTGCACGCTGCTCCACATCGCCTCGGGCAAGACGCCGTACCAGGGCGAGACCTCCGCGGTGGTGATGTCGAAGCACCTCGTCGAGGCCCCGCCCGACCCGCGCAAGCTCAAGCCCGACATGCCCGCGGACGTGGCGGCGATCCTCGGCAAGCTGATGGCCAAGAAGCCGGAGGAACGGTATCCCTCGGCCGAGGCCCTCGCGGAAGACCTGGAACGCGTGCTGCGCGGCGAGAAGCCCAAGATGGTGGCGATCCGCGGCGGGCACGGCAAGAGCACCGGGCCGGTGCGCCCGGTCACCGGCAAGGCCGGCGGCGTCGGGACGACGGGCAAAAAGCGCCCCGTGGACGCGGGCGACGAAACATCCAAGCAAAAGGCCCAGCCGAAGAGCAATCCGCTGATCTACGTCGGCGCGGGCGCGGGCGTGCTGCTGGCCCTGGTGGGCGTCGGGCTGGCGTTCTCGGGCGGCGAGAAGGAGAAGCCGAAGACCGAGGAACGCCGCGCGAAAGAGACGCCTGCGCCTTCCGCGCCCAAGGGCCCCACCACCGCCGAACTGGAAGCGCAGGCCAAGGCCAAGCGCGAAGCCGAAGCCGCCACGCGCCAGCGCAAGCTCGAAGGCCTGCAGCAGGTCGCGCTGGAGGTTGAACAGAAGGAACCGGAGAACCTCGACAAGGTCCGCCAGGCCTGGCTGGACCTGCGCAGCGAAGGCATCGACACGCCTTTCCAGAAGACCGCCGACGAACGCCTGGACGCGCTGGCCGCGCGGGTCAAGGCCGCGGCCGAGAACGCCGTCAAGACGCTGCTCGAGACCGCCGGCCAGAAGGCCAAGGACGGCGACTACGACGGCGCGCTGGGGCATCTGGGAACGCTGGATCCGAAGTACAAGTCCGAGGCGGCGCAGAAATCGATCGACGAACTGGCCAAGACGCTTTCCGACAAGGCCCAGGCCGAGGGCGCGGCGCGCCTGAAGGACGCCGCCGACCTGCTGGCCGCGGGCAAGAAAGAGGAAGCGCTGAAGGGCTACCAGGACCTGGCGCACTTCAAGTTCAAGCCCGTGGCGGACGACGCCGCGAAGCTGGCCGAAGGCGTCGGCAAGGTGATCGAAGAAGAGAAGATGCAGGCCGAGATCGCGGCGACCGAACTCTTCGCGAAGGTCACCGACGACCTGGCCCGCTTCGTTCAGGACCGCAAGCTCGACGAGGCGCAGACCGCGCTGACCCGCGCGCTGAACGACCGCACGCTGGCCCCCAAGTCGGACCTCCTGCGCGTGGTGGCCGAAGGCCTGAACGGTTTCCCGAGCCTGAACGACCTGGTGGCGAAGCGCCTCGAGACGGCCGGACCGGCGGGCGTGAGCCTGGACGGCAAGGCGACCTACTACAAACTCGAGAACGGGCGGCTGCAGTTCAAGCCCAGCCCCGACTTTCCGCAGATGTCCAGCAAGGGCGCCGAGTACATCCCGCCCAAGGAGATGCTGGAACTGGCGGGCCTGAAGTCCGACCAGGCCGCGAAGGCGCTCGCGCAGGTGCCCAAGGACGAGATCGTGATGCTGGGCTCGCTGCTGGCGCTGCTGGGCGAGGCCGATTCGGCGCGCAAGCTCTTCGAGCGCGGCAAGGCCGAGGGCGGCCCGGCGCTGGCCAAGCGCCTGGAACAGATGGACGACGCCCTGGAGATCATGCAGCACGGCGCGGCCGAAGGCACCGCCGCCGCGCAGCTCGCCAGCCTGAAGAACCACGCGAACGCGGAGCGCTGGCGCGAAGCCAAGGCGGCGCTGGACAACCTGAGCGGCCCGAAGCTGAGCGGCACCGAGTTCGTGAAGGCGCACTTCCAGGAGATCGCCGGGCTGACCACGAAGGTGATGGCCGGGCTGCTCGACGCCGAAGCCGATTCGGTGCCCGTCGAAGACCTCTTTAAGGGCAAGGTGCGCGCCCTGGGCGGCAACGCGTACGAACTCGTCTACGACTTCGAATCGCCGGAGCAGCTCGCGGATTTCAAGATCACGCAGGGCAACTGGGAGGTTCGCGACGGGCGCCTGCGCTTCCAGCAGCCGCCCAACGACGGGATGGTCTTCCTCAAGGCCGCCTTTGCCGGCGACGCGCTGGAAGTCTCGTACGACGGCGAGGCCCCGCGCGGCGAGGCCAACTGCCTGCTCGCGCCGGAGATCAAGCAGGACACGACCCACGGCTACAGCTTCCGCTTCGGGCGCACGAACAACCAGCTCAGCGAGGCCCTGACGTCCGGCGACCGCAGCCTGGTGAAGAGCCGCGCGAAGATGAACAACGGCCTGAACAAGCTCTTCGTCGCGCGCCGCGGCAACAGCTTTACCGGGCAGCTCAACGGCCCCAACGACGCGCTCTCCTTTACCGTGCCAGACCCGCTGCCGTCGCGGCACGTCGCGTTCCAGACGTGGGAGGCCGCGCAGTTCGACAACGTGCGCATCGTCGGGAAGTTCGATCCCGACTGGCTGAAGAGCGCGCGGCGCACGCACCTGATGTCCAAGCTGATGGCGCAGCGCCAGGCCGAGACCGCGAAGACGCTCTCCGCGCAGTTCAAAGGCAAGTTCACCGACCTGGGCAACGGCAAGGCCAAGCTCGAATACGACTTTTCCGACCCGGCGCAGGTGGCCGACTTCGACACCAGCATCGGCATCAAGCCGCAGGCGATGGAAGGCAAGCTGGGCTTCGGCGGCGGCGTGGGCCTGACCTTCCACAAGGCGCGCTGGCGCCCGCCCTTTACCGTCTCCTTCCAGGGCTTCTCGAAGAACGGCGTGGCGATGATGGCCGCGCACACCGGCCAGGGCGAAAACATCGCCGAGGCGCTGAAGGTCGGCACGGGGCTCTCGTTCGGCAACGGGAACAAGGTCCGCCTGACCCTGCACGGCCAGCAGGTCCACGACCACGACTACACCTTCCCCGGCGCCGGCGCGACGGTGGACATCTCCTTCGACGGGCGGCGCTGGTACGCGGCGAGCGACGGGAAGGCCGTGATCGACTGGACCGACACGAAGCCCGATGCGCCCGAGACGCACAACCGCATGGGCTTCGCGTTCTGGAACGACCAGCGCTACGGCAAGATCGTGATCACCGGCAACCTCGACCCGGCCTGGGTCGAACAGCTTTCCGGCAAGCCCGCCGCCGCCAAGCCGCCCGCGCCGCAGGAAACGGCCGAGGCGCGCGAACCCAAGGGCCCGCCGCCTCCGCCCGAGAACGCGAAGGAAAAGCCCCCCGCGCCTCCCCCGCCCCCGGAAAAGGGCGATCCGAAGGTGCTCAAGACGTATTACAAGAAAGTGCAGGCCGACCTGTTGATGCAGGACAGCCAGTGGAACATCCGCGAAGGCACGCCGGTGCGCATCACCGCGCAGGGCAAGTGGGCCGACACGCCCAACAGCCAGCCGGTCGGACCCGACGGCGACAAGGAACGCAAGCACCAGGGCTTGCCGCTCTGGTCGCTGATCGCCAAGAGTTCGGGCAATGCCAACCCCATGCTGATCGGCAGCAAGTGGGAAGGCAACTGGCCCGGGCGCATGTTCCTGCAGATGAACGACGATCCCAAGCGCCTGAAGTACAGCCCGGGCGAGATGGTCGTCACGATCGAGGTGCTCGACCGGCTGCCCGACGGCGCCAACGGCGAGAAAGACCGGGAGCACGAGCGCGACCGCGAGAAAGACCGCGAGAAGGAACGCGAGCGCCGCTGAGCCCTAACTGCCTGCCGCAGGCCATGTTCACCATGGTCTGATACACTGTACACGATCCTATGATAGACCGGCATGCACGCGCCCTCGCGCCCGTGGCGTACATTCCTGAAAAGGGAACCGGGAGAACACGCATGCCGACCGAGATCGCGCTGGAACCGACCGTCCGCATCACGCAGGAACAGATCGACTTCTTTCACGCCAACGGCTTCCTCTCCGTGCCGGCCATCTCTACGCCGGAGGAGATCGAACGCCTGAAGGCCATCTACGACCGCCTGTTCGAATCCAAGGCCGGCCGCGAGGAAGGCAACCAGTTCGACCTCGGGGGCAGCGACGAGGACGGCAAGCAGGCGGTGCTCCCGCAGATTCTGAATCCCAAGAAGTACGCCCCGGAACTGGAAGAAGGCCTCTTCCGCGTCAACGCGATGGCGATCTCGAAGCAGTTGCTCGGCGAGGAAGCCACGGCCAAGGGCGAGCACGCGATCTTCAAGCCCGCGCGCTTCGGCGCGGCGACGCCCTGGCACCAGGACAACGCCTACTGGGGCCCCGACCACGACCACTGCTCGCTGAGCGTCTGGATGCCGCTGCAGCCGGCGACGCTGGAGAACGGCTGCATGCAGTTCGTGCCCGGCTCGCACACCTGGGAGATTCTGCCGCACCACTGCATCAACAACGACCCGCGCGTGCACGGCCTGGAACTCGACCATCCCGAAAAGTACACGGCCGGCGCCGTCGCCTGCCCGCTGCCCCCCGGCGGCGCGACCTTCCACCTCAACAAGACCCTGCACTACGCGGGCCCCAACCGTTCCGACATCCCGCGCCGCGCGTACATCCTCGGCTTCGGCCTCGCGGCGAAGAAGCGCGAGACGCCGCACGACTTTTACTGGAACCGCCAGAAGCAGACGCCGCGCGAGGAACGCGCGCAGGCCTTCCAGAAGAAGATCTCGGCCTGCTGAGCCGGACGGATTCGACCGATCGGCTGGAACGCGGGACGCGCAAGCGTCCCGCTTCTATTTGGCGCGAAGGCGCCCGACGACGCGCGCCACGATCTCCGCCGCGGCCAGGACGTCGGCCTCCCGCGTCAGCCGCCCCGTCGAAAAACGCACGGCGGAGCGTCCCAGGTCCGGCGGCAGACCCATCGCATCCAGCACGTGGCTCGGGCGCCCCACCCCTTCCGAACAGGCCGCGCCCGTCGAACAGGCCAGGCCTTCGGCGTCGAGCGCCAGGACCAGCATCGGACCGTCCAGCCCGGGAAACGAGACAAAGCTCGTGTTCGCGACGCGTTCCGCCGAGGCCCCGTGCACGACCGCGCCGGGAACCTGCGCGAGCACCGCGGCCTCGAAGCGCGCGCGCAGCGCGGACAGGCGCGCGACATGCGCCGGGCGTTCGGCCTCCGCGAGCTTCAACGCCGTTGCCAGGCCCACGGCGGCGGCGACGTTCGGTGTCCCGCCGCGCCGGCCGTCCTCGTGCCCGCCGCCCGCGTGCAGCGGTTCCAGCGTCACGCCCCGGCGGACGTACAGCAGGCCCGCGCCCTTGGGCCCCTCGAATTTGTGCGCGGAAAGCGCGAGCGTATCGCAGCCGAGTTCATCGACCTTGAGCGAACACTTGCCCACCGCCTGCACCGCGTCCACGTGGAAGCGCGGCCACGCGCGCCCAGGGCGCGGGCCGAAGCGTTCGTCGAGCAGGCGCGCGAGTTCCGCGACGGGCTGCACGACGCCGGTCTCGTTGTTGGCGAGCATCAAGGTCACGGCGGCGGTGCGTTCGTCGCAGGCGGCCAGCAGCGCGCGCGCATCGACCCGGCCATCGGCCTGCGCGCCCACGGAACCGTGCCCGTCGCCTTCGACCTCGAAGCCCTGGCGCTGGAGCGCCGCGAGCGTCTCGCGGACGGCGGAGTGTTCGAAGCGCGCGCCGGCCAGGCGCGGGACCCCGGGCAGGCGGCGTTCGTCCCAGGCGTAGCGCGCGGCCCAGGCGAGCCCGCGCAGCGCGAGGTTGTCCGATTCGGTCCCGCCGGAGGTGAAGACGATCTCGCCGGGCGCGCAGCCGAGCACGTCCGCGCAGTCGCGCCGGGCGCGCTCCAGCGCCGCGCGGGCGGCCTGCCCGAAGCGGTGGACGCTCGCCGCGTTGCCGAAGGACGCGGCAGCTTCGCCGTACAGGAACGGGCGCATCGCGTCGAGCGCTTCCGCGCGCAGCGGCGCGGTCGCGTTCCAGTCGGCATAAACCCGTTGGGGCATCGATCTCGTCCTCGTCGCCGGTCCCGGCCCCTGCGCCGGCTTGCCGAAAATGCTTGCTTTTCGACCCCGTGACCGTGGTAGTAACCGGCCCAGAGCGCGGCTGCCACTCCTGCGCCGCCACCCCGAAATTTAGAATAGTTCTAAATAGTTACGTGGGTCAACCGCTGGCGTCAAGCGCCATCCAGCGTCCCTTTTCACCCGAGGCTCGATAGACAGCAATGCCTGAGGTCATCTTCAACGGTCCTGCCGGACGCATCGAAGGCCGGTATCATCCGGCGAAGCAGAAGAACGCGCCGATCGCGCTGATCCTGCATCCGCACCCGCAGTTCGGCGGGACGATGAACCACCAGATCATCTATCAGCTCTACTATGCCTTCGTGCACCGCGGCTTCTCGGCGCTGCGCTTCAATTTCCGCGGTGTCGGCCGCAGCCAGGGGTCGTTCGACCACGGGACCGGCGAGTTGTCCGACAGCGCCGCCGCGCTCGACTGGGCGCAGACCATCACCCCGGAGGCCAAGAGCTGCTGGATCGCCGGCTTCTCGTTCGGCGCCTGGATCGGCATGCAGTTGCTGATGCGCCGCCCCGAGGTCGAGGGCTTCATCTCGATCTGCCCGCCGGCCAATCTCTACGACTTCTCGTTCCTCGCGCCCTGCCCGTCGTCGGGTCTCTTCGTGCATGGCGACAAGGATGCGGTGGTGCCGGTGTCTTCGGTCGGTACGCTGGTCGAAAAGCTGAAAACGCAAAAAGGCATCGTGATCGAGCAGAACATCTTGAAGGGCGCGAACCACTTCTTCGACGGCAAGGTCGATACGCTGATGGAAGTCGTGAACGAATATCTCGACCGGCGGCTCCCGAACGAGCGCGCAAACACGGCAGCCTAAGGCCTTACGAGAAC
>JAHCJK010000094.1 GCA_026184295.1 Planctomycetota bacterium | reverse complement strand
CGTCGCGAACCAGTTCCAGCTGCCCGATTCGCCCGGCGGCCCGCAGGCGCGCGACGTGAACCGCCAGCGCCGCGTGCGCGAGTACGCGCTCGGCGCGCCCCTGGACGCGATGCGCGCGATCGCCTGCGCGCGGCTGACCGATACCTCGGGCGAGGCCGGCTTCTGCAACGACCGCACCGTGGCGGCGTTTACCGCCGTGCTGGGCAGCAAGGGTTGCCCGTCGTGGGCGGCGATCTCGCTGGGATCGCCCGGCTGCGTGCACCCGATCGCGGTCTTTCCGGGCGTGGGCGTCACCCTGCCGGTGCTGGACGGCAGCGCGTGGAACGCGGCGGAACACCTGTATAAGCGCTTCGGCGTCGCGGGCGTCCCGGCCCAGCGGCGCGCCGCGATCGACGGCGACCTGGGCCTGACGCTCGCGAATCTTTCCTTCGAAGACGTCGGCGACGCGGGGCGTTCGATGATCGTGGACAAGAGCTACCGGCAGTTGATCGATTTCATGGACGAAGCCATGACGCCGTAGCGTCGGGCCGTCCGGGGTCCCTGGGGAGAAGCGGCCATGGCGAAGTTTCCGGTAAAGTCCGGGCAGTTGTTCCTGTGCATCGGCGACTCGATCACCGACTGCGGGCGGCGCAACGCCAACGCGCCCTACGGCGACGGCTACGTGAGCCTCTTCCGCGACTCCGTGATCGCGCGCCACCCGGAACTGAACATCCGCTGGCTCAACCGCGGCATCGGCGGCAACACGGTGGTCGATCTGAAGAACCGCTGGGACGACGACGTCATCCGCGAAAAGCCCGACTGGCTCTCGATCAAGATCGGCATCAACGACCTGCACCGCACCAAGGACGCGCAGCCCACCGCCGTCCCGCCCGAGATGTTTCGCGCGAGCTACAAGGACATCCTGGACCGCACGAAGGCGGCCGGCATTAAAAACATCGTCCTCATCGATCCGTTCTACCTCAGCACCGACAAGACCGGCGCGTCCAACCGCACCACGGTGCTGAAGATGCTGCCCGATTACGTCGGGATCGTGCATGAGATGGTCAAGGCGTACAAGACGCGCCACGTGGCGACGCAGGAGATCTTCGAGCGCCAAATGAAGTTCCGCTCGCCGAACGATTTCGCGCCCGAGCCCGTGCATCCGTACCGCCTGGGCCACCTGATCATCGCCGGCGCGCTGTACGACGCCGTCGCCGGGTAGGGCCGCGCGCGCGACAACCGGCCCGCCTGCGGGTACGATCAACGTCATGGCCAATCGCGTCGCCGTCGTGCTCGACACGTTTCCGCGCTGGAGCGAACGCTTTGTCGCGCGCGAACTGAACGAACTGCTCCGCCGCGGGCTGGACCTGACCCTCTTCGTCATCCGCAAAGGCACGCTGCCGCCGGGCGAAGACGCCGAGTGGCAGCCGCTGCTCCAGCGCATCCGCGTGCTGCCTTCGGTGCCGTCGCCGCGCACGCTGGCCTCGGCGCTGGCCGCCCTCCCCAACCTGCGCCGCAAGGACGCGCGCGCGCGCCTGGCCGAAGCCCAGCGCGCGCTGGGGCCCGCGGGCGTGGTGCGCGCGGCGCGCGGGCACGTGCTCGGCGCGTGGTGCCTGGAAGGCGGCTACGCGCGGGTCTACGCGCACTTCGCCAACTGGCCCTCGACGCTCGGCTGGCTGGCCTCCCACGACGCCGGCGTGCCGTTCGTCATGAGCGTGCACGCGCGCGACCTCTTCGTCGAAGCGCAGATGCTGGAAGAAAAAGTCCGCGACGCGCAGGCGGTGCTGGCCTGTTCGAAGATGGCGCACGCGCGCGTCTGCGAAGTCCCCGGCGGCAAGGCCAAGGCCGTGCTGATGCCGCACGGGCTCCCGCTGGACCTCTTCGAATTCCGCGATCCGTCCAGGCGCGCGCCGAAGGGCAAGGCCCGCGACGCGCTGCTCGCCGCCGGGCGCTTCGTGCCCAAGAAAGGCTTCCGCGACCTGCTCGAAGCGCTGGCGCGCCCGGCCCTGGCCAGACGCAACCTCACGCTGACGCTGCTCGGCGACGGCCCCGAACGCAAGTCGCTGGAACTGGAGATCGCGAAGCACGGCATGGGCAACCGCGTGCAGGTGCGGCCTCCGGAGGGCGGCCCGAACCTGCGGCGGCTGCTCGCGGAGGCCCGCGCCTTCGTCGCGCCGTTCCGCGCCGCGGGCGACGGCGACCGCGACGGGATTCCCAACGTGGTGCTGGAAGCCTTCGCCAGCGGCACGCCGGTGGTGGGCACCGACGCCGGCGGCCTGCCGGAAGTCCTTCACGAAAAGACCGGGCGCTGCGTGCCCGCGGGCAACCCGGAGGCCCTCGCCGAGGCCCTCGCCGCGACGCTCGACGATCCCGCCGGTTCCGCCGAACGCGCCCGCGCCGCGCGCGCCTTCGTGGAAAAACACCACGACATCCGCGCGAGCGCCGAGCCGCTGGTCGGCCTGCTGTCCTGAAGCTTGGCCTGTTGAACGTCGTGAACGGTGAGCGTCGTTGTCCGCACTTCAGGGCGGACGAAACGTGGCGTTCATCCGTTGCTTGCCACCAGCTTTTAGCTGGTGGAATAGAGCCCCGCGCGTCCGGCCTTCAGCAGGCTTCAGCCTGCTTCCTCGATTCCGAGGGCTTAAGCCGCGCCTTGGATGCCGGCTGGCCGGCCGAATCGGCCAGGGCCGAGGCATTCAACAAAGCAGTAAGAGTTATTTCTTTTCCCAGGTCACGTCGTCCACGAGCAGGAACGCGTCCTCGCCCTTGGGGCCGCCGCCGATCTCGACGTGCGCGATGGTGCCTTCGGAAAGATTGAACTCCTGCGCCGAGATCGTCGCCCACATCCACTTGTCGTTGGTGAACCCGGTGACGCCCTTGCGCGGGCGGTTGCCGTCGAGCGCGAAGAGCACTTCGACGTTGTGGAGGTTGTGCGCGTAGTAGCGGAACTTCACGCGCAGCCCGCCCACGTCCATGCGGTTGCCGCGCCAGCCGCGGCAGACGTTGTGCTGCCCGCCGGGCGTCATCTTGATGCACGCGCGGCCGAGGAAGTTCCCCTGCGAGAGCGGCGTGCCGTCGCCCTGCCAGCCCTCGGCGTCGTTCTCGAACCGGTACGGCCCCGCCGCGACCTGGTACCCTTCGGAGGAGGGTTCGCCCGCGTCGTTGGCGTCGGGCGCGGGGCCGGCCTCGGCCGGCGGCGGCTTGGGGGCTTCGGCCACCTTGGGCGGTTCCTTCAATTCGCTGAGCGCGCGCCGCGCCCGTGCGGCCACGATGGTGTCGCCGTGCTTCTCGAGGTACGCCTCGAGCGCCTTGATCTTTCCGTCCTTGTCGCCGGCGGCCAGGCCCTCGAAGCGCAGCACGGCCTCGAGCGCGTCGCCCGCGCGTTCTTCGGGGGACTTCTCGGCCGGCTGCGACGGGGGATTCAGCGCCGCCTGCGCCGCGGGATTGTGCGCCGGGACCGGGCGCGGCGTGGTGGTGGCCGTGGCTTCCGTCTTGGCCGGTTCCGGCCGCGCGGGGTCGGGCTTGGGCGCCTGATCGGAGCCCGTCTTGGTCTTGGCCGCGCGCGTCTCGAGCGTTTTATCGCCGCGTCCCAGGATCACGAACAGCAGCACCACCACGATCGGGACGGCGACGAAGGCCGCCAGCAGCGCGGGGTTCTTCGCGGGGGCCGGCTTGGTCTTGTTCTCGGCGGTCGAGCGCTTGCTCGCGCGGAAGGTCCCGGACATGCGCGCCGCATGCGGCGGCTTGGCGTCCACGGTGCGATGCAGTTCGGACGGCGGCGTGCGCAGTTGCGCGCCGCTGGGCGTCGTGACCGTGGGCGCGAGCGCCTCGGTCTTTTCCGGGACGTCCTTGCAGGCGGTGCAGTAGACCTTCTCTTCGACACGCACGGCGCCACCTTCGGACAAGGCCTTGTCCGAGACGCGCTTCCCGCACTTCTCGCAGTACAGAATCTCCATCGGAGCTCCCACCCGATCTTCTTACTCTACACCTATCTTGGACTAAGAAGCATATGTAAAGATTCCGAAAGAAGCGATTCTTGCACGTGTGAACCTCAAAAGAATCCGCCCGCATTCCGGGCGGCGCCGCCGTGGGCATCGGCGGGCTGTTTGTACGGGATTGGGTTCGGAAGCGCGGCATTCCGAAGGTTTTCTGGGTGCTGCTCGCGTTTGGGGCGGCAGGATTAATTGCATGGGGCTGCGCCAAGCTGTTGTCACGGCCAAATTACGTGCATACCTATCGGTATCGGGTTCGCGTCAACCTGAGGCATGTGGCCGTCGCCTTGACCGCGTACGCGTTCGACCACGGCGGAAAATTTCCTTCGGGCGGAGCTACGCCCCAGGAATCCCTGTGGCAGCTCCACCCGAACAACGTTTCCGATCCGAGTTTATTCCTGAACGAAGAGGGCTTAAGGTCCCCGCCCACGGTGCCCGTCCGCACGCCTGCCGGAACGGTCGATCCGCAGTGGCTCGCGGCCACCGCCTGGGTGTACTTGGAAGGGCTGGACGAACGTGCGCCGGGCAAGGTGCTGCTCTTCGAGGCCGCCAGCCGGGACGGCCGAAAGGTGGTCCTGAAGGTGAACGGCGAAACCGATTCGATGGACGTGTCCGACCTGGCGGAAGCGCTCCACGCGCAGTTGTGCGAGCCGTAACGGATTCCGGCAAACCGTCCCGCCCTCCGGCGCGTATCCTTCGCATGGAACATGTCTGGTGGATGATTCCGACGGGCGGGTTTCTCGGCATCGGCGGGTTGTACGTGCGCGACTACCTGCGCAAGCATCCGCCCACCTCGGTCATGCGGCCGCCGTTTCCGGCCCTCCCTCGGATCGCGCTCGTCGGATTGGGCCTCGCGGTCCTGTACGTACTGGTCGTTTCAAGCTTCGGTGGCCGTTGTGGCTGCAGCCGCAGGGTAAGCTCGGCCAACAACCTGAGCCAGATCGGGAAGGCGCTCATGCTCTACGCCGATGCCTCCTCGACCGGCGCCTATCCTCCGGCCGAAGGCCCCGCGGCGTTGATCCAGCGGCTGTATCCGGCCATCATGAAAGATCCCAGGGTCTTCCTCGATCCGCTGGAACATCTCGAAGTGCCCGCGGTTCCCGTCTTCCGCACGGACGGCTCCGTCGATCCGGCCTGGGCCGAGGCCGCCGGGTACGTGTACCTCGGCCCGGGGAATCCATCTTCGACGCTCGCGATCATGGCCTTTGAACGCCATGCGCACAGCGGCGGCCGGAACGTGCTTTGCGCCGACGGCACGGTGGAGTGGATGCACGAGACGGCCTTCCGGCAGGCGCTGCGCGAATCGAAACCGGAGTTCACGCCCGAGCCCTAGGCAACCCTGCGGACCTAAGCGTTGCCCGCGCGCCGGAGCGGGCCTGCGCGCCCCAAGCGCGGCCAGCGCTGTAGCGCCGGCCTCTGGCCGGCCGTGTCGCCGGCGTCTCGCCGGCATCGGCGGACCCTGCGTCTTCACCTTCGCTGGGCCGGCGAGGACGCTGGCGATACGGCCGGCAGGATGCCGGCGCTACGAACGGACCCGGCGCGCTGGCCGCGCGCCGGATGGTTGCGCAGGGCGCGCCGTGAGCCTCCCCCCTCCCTGACCCTCCCCCACAAGGGGGCGGGCAATCGCGCTCGGCGCAGAGCGGTCTCTGTACGCCGTGATGGGCTGGATGGGCATCGTGGTGATCCGGCCGCTCTGGTCCACCATGCCGGGCGCTTCGAAAGCGGACGCAGCCGACCGGCGCGTTGCAGGCCAATCAGGTGGCGTTGAAATCCCGGACGGCGCGCGCGAGCAGTCGATAGGCGTCACGGATCATAAGCATGTACAGGCCCAACCCGGTGCCGCCCATCATAAGCAAAGTAATCGCGACCTCTGGATATCGTGCACCGTATATCAGACCCAGCGATAGCGCAATCATTCCGCCGATCGAGACAACACTGGATACCAAGTACAGGCGCTCGTAGTTGCGGATGCAGGCCTCCATATATTCCTTCTTCGCTTCTTTAGATTTAAGTACGTCGCAGAATTCCTTGGAAAGGTGTCCGACGGTCGTGAAAACAGGCTTCGGTGCGCCTCCGGCCGTAAACAGGCGCTTCCCGCCGTGAAAGTAGCCCACCAACGGCAGATCGAACGATGGCGTGATGATGAGCGCATCCGCGCACGGATGCTCAGATTCCGATTCACTCATTATCGAAAAGTGTAATGCTTGCCCTGAACACCTGTCAATTCGGGCGTAGCGCGAAGCATCAAAAAAACGCGCGTACGCGCGGGGCCATTCTGCCTAGCGTGGAACCGGCTTGGCCTACAGCTTCAGCTTCGCGAACGCCAGCGTGGCGTTGTGGCCGCCGAAGCCGAGGCTGTTGCTGATGGCGGCGCGCACTTTCACTTCGCGCGTGCCTTCGGGGACGTAGTCGAGGTCCAGTTCGGGGTCGGGGGTCGTGTAGTTCAGCGTGCGGTGGACGCGGTCTTCGGCCACGGAGAGCACCGAGACGACGGCTTCGAGGCCGCCGGCGGCGCCGATCATGTGGCCGGTCATCGACTTGGTGCTGTTGACGGGAATCTTCTTGGCGCGGTCGCCGAAGGTCTTCTTGATCGCGAGCGTCTCGACGCGGTCGTTGATCGGCGTCGAGGTGCCGTGCGCGTTGATGTAATCGACGTCTTCGACGCGCAGGCCGGCGTCGGCGAGGCAGTCCTGCATGGCGCGGATGCCGCCGTCGCCGTCTTCGCAGGGCGAGGTGATGTGGAAGGCGTCGCCCGACATGCCGTAGCCCACGAATTCGGCGTAGATGCGCGCGTCGCGCTTGAGCGCGTGCTCGAGTTCCTCGAGGACCAGCACGCCGGCGCCTTCGCCCATCACGAAGCCGTCGCGGTCCTTGTCGAAGGGGCGGCTGGCGGCTTCAGGGTTGTCGTTGCGCTTGCTGATCGCGCCCATGTTTTCGAAACCGGCCATGGTCAGCGGCGTGACGACGGCTTCGCAGCCGCCGGCCACCATGATGTCGGCCGCGCCGTGCTGGATCAGGCGCAGGGCTTCGCCCAGGGCGTTGGCGCCGCTGGCGCAGGCGGTGACGGTGCAGAAGCAGGGGCCGCGCAGGCCGTGCATGATCGAGACGTAGCCGGCGGCAGCGTTGGGCATCATCTTGGGCACCAGGAACGGGCTGACGCGTTCCGGGCCCTTGGTCATCAGGCGTTCCTTCTGTTCCTCGAATTCCGTCATGCCGCCCATGCCGGTGCCCATCACGGTGCCGGCGCGGCGCGTGTCTTCCTTCGAAAAATCGAGCTTGGAATCGAGGACGGCTTCCTTGGCGGCGGCCACGCCGAACAGCGCGAAGGGGTCGATGCGGCGCGCTTCGCGCTTTTCCACGAACTGTTCGGGCGCGAAGTTCTTCACTTCGCAGGCGAAGTGCACGCCATGCCGGGCA
This sequence comes from Planctomycetota bacterium, assembly GCA_026184295.1. Lineage (GTDB taxonomy): Bacteria > Planctomycetota > SZUA-567 > H5-PLA8 > H5-PLA8 > JACQFI01. The sequence goes on along the minus strand of JAHCJK010000094.1, from coordinate 14,770 downwards.
TGGTCGTAGTGGGTGATCGCCGCCGCGCCGCTCTTGCCGGCCAGCAGCGCGTCCCACGTGGGCCTGGCCCCGATGGCCAGGGGCGTGACCGCGCCCAGGCCCGTTACGACCACACGCCGCCGGTTTCCCGCCATGCTTCAGCCCTTCTTCTTGATCTGCTCTTCGATGTACGACACGGTATCGCCGACGGTCTTGATCTTGCCTTCGGCGTCGTCGGAGATGTTGATGTCGAATTCGTCCTCGAATTCCATGACCAGTTCGGCCGTGTCGAGCGAGTCCGCGCCCAGATCTTCGGCGAACTTCGTCTCCATGGTCACCTTTTCCTTCGGCTGCTCGAGCTGCTTGCAGATGATCTCGACCACCTTGTCCTTGATCTCGTCCTTGGTCATGTTCGCCTTTCCTCACCCTCAACCGGCCGCCGCCTTGAAAGGCCGGCCTTCTGCTGCCATCCCGCCGGCCTTCGGGCCGGCACCTTTTTAAGCACGCTGACGATGGGCGATTTTACACGCCCGTCAATCGCCAAAATCCCTACATCACCATCCCGCCGTCCACCGCCAGCACCTGCCCGGTGATGTACGCCGCGTCGTCGCCGGCCAGGAAGGCCACCACGCCCGCGACGTCCTCGGGCTTGCCGGCCCGGCCCAGCGGCAGGTTGCCCGTCAGGCCCTTTTTCTGGTCGTCCGACAGGTTGGCCGTCATGTCCGTCTCGATCAGGCCCGGCGCGACCGCGTTGACGCGCACGCCGCGCGGACCGAACTCCCGCGCCGCCGACTGCGTCAGCCCGATCAGCCCGGCTTTGGCGGCGCAGTAATTAGCCTGTCCCGCGTTTCCGATCAAGCCCACAACGCTCCCGATGTTCACGATCGCGCCGCTGCGCGCCTTCAGCATCGGGCGGGCGACCGCGCGTATCGCGCGGAAGACCCCGGTCAGGTTGGTCTCGAGGACCTTCGACCAGGCCTCGTCGCTCATGCGCATCAGCAGACCGTCTTGCGTGATTCCGGCGTTGTTGACCAGGACGTCGATCTTGCCGAAGTCCTTCACGACTTCCTCGATCGCCGCGTCCACCTGTTTGGCGTCGGAGATGTCGCAGGCGTAGCCCTTGGCGCGCCTGCCCCCGGCGGAGAGTTCCGCCGCGAAGGCCTGCGCGGCTTCGACGTTGCGCCCCAGGATCGCGACGTCGGCCCCGAGGTCGCTCAGGCGCTTGCTGATCGCCTTGCCGATCCCGCGCGCGCCGCCCGTCACCACCGCCACTTTGCCCGTAAAGTTCATCGTCGTCCTTTGGTTCGTCCGCGAAACTCTGTCTACTTTTTGGCCACCAGCACGCCGCCCACGACCAGGCAGGCCGCCGCGCCGATGCCGCCCCACAGCGTCTTGGGAGGCGTTTCCTTCTTCACTTCGATCTTCAGCGGCGCGTCCTTGAACGTATCGTTGATGCCGCTCGCGAACTTGTTCCGTTCCCGGTACGCGTCGTAGGCCATGTACCCCAGCCCGCCCGCGGCCAGGATCAGCGCGACGCCGGCGATCTTGAACATCAGTTCGCCGCCTCCACGTCGGCCCAGGTGCTGACGGCCCGGGTGGCCGCCTCGGGCGCGATCTTCTTGATCATGTTGCTGACCGTGCTGCCGGGCCCCAGTTCGACGAACGAGGTCAGGCCCTGCGCGGCCAGGTTCTTCACCGTCTGTTCCCACAGCACCGGCGCGGTAAGCTGCTTTTCCAGCGACGCGCGGATCGCTTCGGGCTCCTGCACCGGCCCGGCCGAGACGTTCGCGTAGACCGGCGCGCGGGCCTTCGAAATCTTCGCGCTCTTCAAGGCCTCGCGCAGCCCGTCGGCGGCCGGCTGCATCAGCGCCGTGTGGAACGCGCCCGCGACCGGGAGCTTCATCACGCGGCGCGCGCCGGCGGCCTTGCAGAGGTCCATGGCTTTGGCCAGCGCGTCGTGGGCTCCGCCTATGACTATCTGCCCGCCGCCGTTGAAATTACTCGGCGAAACCGGCAACTTCGTTTCCGCCGCGGCCTGTTCGCAGGCCGCGCGCACCTTGGCTTCGTCGAGCTGCAGGACCACGGCCATCCCGCAGGGCACTTTCTCGCTCGCCGCCTTCATCAGTTCGCCGCGCGTGCGCACCAGCGTGATGGCGGTCTCGAAATCCAGCGCGCCCACGGCGGCCAGCGCGGCGTATTCGCCCAGCGAAAGGCCCGCCGCGGCGGAACATTCGAAGGGCTTGCCGGTTTTGACTTCCACGGCCTTCAGCGCCGCGAGGCTGACCAGCACCAGCGCGGGCTGCTGGACGCTCGTATCGACCAGCGCGGCCTCGGGCCCTTCGAAGATCGTCTTCGTGAGCGGGAAGCCGAGCAGTTCGTCGGCGCGGGCGAAGAGCGCGCGCGCTTCGGGGCAACGGTCGGCGAGGTCCCTGCCCATGCCCACGGCCTGGGCGCCCTGCCCCGGAAAGACCAGCACGGGAAGCGGCATGTTCACCACTCTAGGACGGCGCAGGCCCAGGTCATCCCGGCGCCGAAGGCCACCAGAATGACCGGTTTGCCGGCGGGGAGCTTGCCCGCCCGGGCGGCTTCATCCAGCGCCAGCGGAACGGAGGCCGCCGACGTGTTACCGTATTCCGCCAGGTTGGTGAAGAAGAGGTCCATGGGGAGATTCAGGCGTTCGCAGGCCGATTCGAGGATGCGGTAGTTGGCCTGGTGCGGAATGATCCGGCCGATCTGTTCGGCGGTCCAGCCGTTGCGTTCGATCGTGTCCTTGACCATCCCGAGCATCTTGGAGACCGCGAAGCGGAAGACTTCCTTGCCGTTGACCTTCACGCAGTGGAGCTTTTCGTCCACGGTCGTGTGCGAGGCCGGATGGACGCTGCCGCCGGCGGGGATGAGCAGGCTTTCGGTGTCGCGCCCGTCGGCCCAGAGGTTCACTTCGCGGATGCGGTGGCTCCTGCCGCCCGGCGTGTGCCGCCCGACCACCGTCGCGCCGGCGCCGTCGCCGAAGAGGATGCAGGTGGAACGGTCCTGGTAGTTGAGGACGCGCGAGAGGACTTCCGCGCCGACGACCAGGACGTGCTTCGCCAGGCCCGCTTCGACGTAGGCCTTGGCCGTGGCCAGGCCGTAGACGTAGCCCGAACAGGCGGCGTTGAGGTCGAAGGCGGGAATCGCGCGGCCGCTGAGCCCCAGCTTTTTCTGGAGGACGCAGGCCGTCGAAGGCATCATGTAATCGGGCGTGAGCGTCGAGACGAGGATCAGGTCGAGATCCGCGGGGGCAATGCCGGCGTCTTCGATCGCGGCCGAGGCCGCCCGGGCGCAGAGGTCGCTGGTGGCCTCGTCCGGAGCGGCGATGCGGCGCGCCCTGATCCCCGTACGCGTGGTGATCCACTCGTCGGTGGTCTCGAGCGTCTTCTCGAAATCCTGGTTGGTGAGCCGCCGGGCGGGCACGTACGAACCGGTGCCCAGGATCGCCGCTTGGAGCTCGCTACTCATCGTGACGCGTCCCCAGCCCAAGCCCGGCGAATCTCCGCGCACCCAGGATCAAGGCGCCCCGGCGGACCCAACGGCCGCCGCGCGCGCACGGTTACTTCGTTTCCGCGGCCGGAGCCTCGGTCTCGGCTTCCATCTTGATCACTTCCACCCCGCGGTAGTAGCCGCAGTACCCGCAGACCTGATGCGGCGCGTTCTTCTGGCCGCACTTGGGGCAGAGCCCCAGGATCGGCTTGGCGAGGCGGTCGTGCGCGCGCCGCATGCGGGTGCGCGAATGAGAGTGACGGCGTTTTGGATTGGCCATGATGCGTCCTTCCACCCGGCTCGGTCGGAACCGAGGCCTTCCCTGACAACAAAATCGGCGGCCCGAAGCTGGACCGCCTGGAACCAATGCGACAAAGCTTGATGATATTTATGCTTACCCTACCTCTTGTCAAGTAGAAACAGCGTCCTGCACACGTTCATTTGCCCCATTTTTCATCGCCGCGCCCTCTTCCGGCCGCCCTTGGCACGTGCGCGCCCGGTCCCGAGCCTGTATACTGCGGCGCAGCAACAGCTTAAAGGAGCCCTCGCATGCACGTCATCGCCGATTTCTGCCTCGTGCCCCTGGGCGTCGGGATTTCCGTTTCTCCCTACGTCGCCGCCTGCGAAAAGATCCTCAAAAACGCGGGCCTCAAAACGCAGCTCCACGCCTACGGCACCAACATCGAAGGCGACTGGGACGCCGTCTTCGCCGCCATCAAGTTGTGCCACGAAAAAGTCCACGAAATGGGCGCCCCGCGCATCACCAGCACCCTGAAGTTCGGCACCCGCACCGACCGAGCGCAGACGATGGAAGACAAAGTGCGCAGCGTGGAAGAGAAGCTGTAGCCCGTTCGGCCTTATTCACCGCGGAGGGCGCGGAGGGCGCGGAGAACGGCGCAGCGCGGGGTGACGAACTGGGGCGGCCCAGGGAAAAATTGCGTAGTCGTGGTTAGTAAACGGCCCGAAGGGCCCGATGGAAAATAGCCAGGGGCAACGCCCCTGGTACCCGGCGGCATTTAATGTGCGGCCCAGAATGGGCCGAGGAAAACTCAAAAATGACAACTCAAGAGAATTTCGACGGGCAGTCAAGAGTCTTAGCGTATATGCATGATCGCCACTTTGTTGAGGCAAGGGAATTGTGCAAGTCGCTCTTGGCAACAAATAAAAGCAACCCCGTATTCTTGACTTTGTATGGAGAAGCACTTCGTCGCTGCCATGAATATGCCGATGCGATTGAGTGCCTCAAGGCATCGATTTCGATTTCCAACGACGCGAAAAGCTGGCAAGAACTCGGCAAGTGCTATATTGAGATGCATGATTTTCCGAGGCCGAGAAATGTCTAAGGAAGTCTCTTGCCTTGGAGCCAAAGAACTGTTGGACGCTTGTTTATTTGGCAAATGCAGCATGGCAACAAAATCGCCTGGAGGATGCCGAGAAATTTTATACAGAGGCTTACGTTGAAAGTAACGATTCCCAAAAGTTTGCCAAGTGGCTTGATGAGTTCTTGGTCCATAAAGGCACATGGATGAAGAATAGAATTCCAATTCCAGGGAAAGATTAGTGGGTTGTTTCTCGCCGGCGCTCCTGCCTGCTTGCCGGACTATACCGATAAGCGCGAAGTCCGTCCCCGGGTCTCGACCGCGCGCAGACGCTGGAAGGAGCGGCGCTTGTAGATTCGAGCCGTTCGTGGGTGCCACACCGCAACGCGGTGTGCGGGCCGTGGCCTTCCCACGCCGGAAGGTCGGCCCATCCCCCCTAGGTGTTTTGCCCAACGAGCCATGCGGCAGGTTGTTCTGGCCCAACGGGCCAGACGGAAAATAGCCAGGGGCAACGCCCCTGGAACGAGGCCCCCCCAGGGTCCGACCCTGAAGGGGTCGCGGAGTTTTCCTCGGCCCATTCAGGGCCGCACACTAAATGCCGCCGAGTACCAGGGGCGTTGCCCCTGGCTATTTTCCATCGGGCCCTTCGGGCCGTTCACTAACCACGACTGAAGGGGTCGTGGAATCGGGAATCAGGATTCAGGATTCAGGGAAGGTGCGGCTTCGCCGCTTTTTTTAGTAAAGGGGGCGGCGCGTCGGCGCTGCTCCACCCCTGATCCCTCTGATCCCTGCCTGCCCCTGCCTACCCCCACCCCTGCCCTGCCCTCTGAACCCTTCCGTTCCCTGTCCGTCACGCCGATTCCGCGATCACGTGCTTCGACTTGCGGACCTGGTCGGACCAGTCTTTCGCCTTCGCTTCGATCAGGTCGCGGACGCGGACGAAGGCGGCGTGCTGTTCTTCCTCGCTGCCCTTGGTTTCGGCGGGGTCTTCGAACGGCCAGAAGTCGCGCTGGAAGGCGCCGGGCCAGACGGAGGCGCAGCGTTCTTCGGCTTCGGCCGCGAAGACGATCAGGTAATAGAAGGGAATCGTGCCGAGGAATTCGGAGAAGTGCTTCGCGCGCTGTTTGCCGATGTCCACGCCGGCCTCGGCCATCACTTTCGTGGCCAGCGGGTGGATGGGCATCGGATCGGTGCCCGCGCTGTAGACGCGCATCAGGTCGCCGGCGTACTTGGTGAGAAAGCCCTCGGCCATCTGGCTGCGCGCCGAATTGCTGGTGCAGAGAATCAGCGTGTTGATCTTGAAATCGCTCATCGCATCCCCCTTGTGACCCGAGCGTGACGGTGTCTCGCCCAAGTCTGCCGGAGGCGTGGCGGAATCGTGCGAGGATTCCGTTACGGTTTGGCAATGCCGCGGCGCGTTCCAATCTCTGCATACGAAAGGGCCTGCACCGCCGCGCTCGGTGCAACGAAGCGTGGACGGCGGGCGCGCGGGGCCGCGGCGGGGCGCGGCGGCGCTATTTCTTCGGCGGGAGTTCGTAGATGGTGAGGCGGCGGAAGTAGAGTTTCTGGACGCGGCGCGTGCAGCCCAGGTCGGCGTGGAACGAGATCAGGATCAGACGGTCGCCGTCCTTCGGCAGGTCGTTGTCGCGGCCCTGGTAGGCGACGATCTTGCCTTCGGCGACGAGGACGGCGACCTTCTGCCAAGTCTTCTCCTTCAGTTCGCCCAGCGGCACGCGCCCGGTGACCTTCTGGTCGCCGCGCGTGCCCTTCACGTCCAGGAAGGCCGACGGATCGGTCATGCCTTCGTAGTACACTTCGACCTCGAAGAGCGTGTTCGGGCCCACGGTGTAGAAGGCGTTGCCCGGCAGTTCGGTGTGCGCGGCCGCGCCAAGGTACGAGCCGGGGACTTCGTAGAGCATCTTGGCCGAGAGCACCTTGCCGGAACCGCCGGTGGGATCGGCGATCACTTCGCCTCGGTAGTCGTTGCCGTTGACGGGCACGATCTTGCCCCAGTTCGGCCGGCTGAAATCCATGTTGAAGACCGCGCGGCGCCCGTCGGCCGCCGGCGCGGCGGGGGCTTCCCCCGCGGCCGGCGCATTCGCTTCTGCCGCGGGCTTGGCCTTCGCGAATTCGGCCTTCAACGCTTCCACTTTTTTCTTCACGTCGCCGGCGAACGGATTCCCCGACAGCCGCGCCTCGTAAATCCGCAGGAAGGCATCGAGCGCCTCGGGCTGGCCGGCCTCCTTGAATTTTTCCAGCGCGGCGAGGCAATCGTTGACGAAGGCGCGCTGGCGCGCTTCGGCGAGTTTTCCGGACGCGCCGGCCAGGTGCGCTTCCACGAGCCCCCGGCCGGCCGCCGGACTTCCGGCCTGTTCGTACAGGTCTCCGGCCTCGAGCATGCTGCCGTGCAGGGCCGCGAGGCAGTAGCGCGCGCGCAGGTCCTCCGGCGAACCTTCACCGGCCGCGCGCTGCATCAGCGCGAGCCGCTCGGGGACGGAGACGTTCTTCCACATGACCGAAGTGGTCGCGCCCTTGCCCATGTCGAGCACTACGCCGGCGCGCGGGTCGAAGGATTTGACGGGCATCGTCTTGAGGCGCTGCCCGGGCAGGTACGCTTCGAGCGTCGCGTCGGGCGCGATCTGCTTGTTCAGCGCCGCGAGCGCCTTCGGCCACGCGGCGGCGGCTACGGCGGAGGCTTCCGCGCGCCAGGCGGCGTCCGGGCCCTTGTCTTTGCGCTTGGCCCAGATCTCCGCGGCGGCCGCGTAATCGGCCTGGGCGAGCGCCTCCGCGTCGGGCAGCGTCTCCTCGGCGCGCGCTTCCGCGGCCCACGCGCACATGAACAATCCCAGGATCAGGCACGCGAACCGCTCGCGGCATTTCATAAGAGGTCTCCCGTAGTTGGCCAATAGTTGGCCGATAGTTCGCCGGTATTCCGTGGATTGTAGGCCCGACAGCAGGCAGCGCAAAAGTATTCCGTCTTATTATAGGATATGTCGAATTCTAACATAAAGCTGGTGATCGCCTGTACGGCGTTTCATGCGGCCGGCGCGTTAGGCCCGATGGGTCTGGGGGTTAGAAACAAACAGGGATACTGCCATGCGTGGAGGTACAGCGGCGTCTTGGCGAGAAACAGGTCGTTCGTAGTTTGTGGTTTTGCGTTCGTGGTTTGTGATTTTGCGTTCGTGGTTCTCCGTGTCTCCGTGCCTCCGTGGTGAAAAGGAACAAGGCGGTTATTCGTCCTTCGCGAACCGAACGGCGGCGCGGGCGCGGGCTTTGGCGGCCTCTTCTTCGCGGTTCTTCGGCGGCGCGGCGGTCTCGAGGTTGCTCAACAGGGTGCGGCAGGCCTTCGCCACGTCTTCGATGGCGGCGTTGAACGCGGCCTCGTTGGCCTGAGACGGCTTGTTGAAGCCGCTCACCTTGCGCACGAACTGCAGCGCCGCCGCCTGAATCTCTTCCTCGGTCACCGGCGGTTCGAAGTTGAACAACGTTCGGATATTTCGGCACATGGGCGGGTTCCTCGCAGCGCGCGGAAGCGTTCGTTCCGGGCGGGTGGCTGGGTAAAGGCTAGGGCAGGTAACGGCAAATTCAAGCCGGGCGCCACGGGAGGTTGCCGTTCGCGACCTGAAATAGGATTTTCAGACTTACCCAAGGCTTGTTGGGTTCGGCCCAAAGGGCCGACGGAAAATAGCCAGGGGCAACGCCCCTGGAACAGGCCCATTGAACGCGTCGCCCTGAAGGGGCAGCGGAGATTCCTCGACCCCTTCCAGGGTCGATCTCAAATCGCGAACGACCAGGGGCGTTGCCCCTGGCTATTTTCCATCGGGCCCTTCGGGCCGTTCACTAACCACGACTGGTTTTCGCTGCTGTTCAATCGGTTGCTGTTCACCGCGGAGACCCAGCGTTCGCTTTTTAGAAGTGTTTCGCGCGCGGTGTGTGCAGACCGGGAGGTCTGCGCCACAAGTTTACGCAGGGTGGACCGAGCGCAACGGCCCGCACACCATTTCATGGTGTGGCACCCAACGGCCCGGATGAATCTACAAGCACCGGAGCTGTTGTGAGCCAAGCGGCGGGTTGTTCCGGCCCAACGGGCCGGGCGGAAAATTGCCAGGGGCAACGCCCCTGGAACAAGGCCCCCCAGGGTCCGACCCTGAAGGGGTCGCGGAGATTTCCTCGGCCCATTCAGGGCCGCACATTAAATGCCGCCGGGTACCAGGGGCGTTGCCCCTGGCTATTTTCCGATGGCCCTTCGGGCCAAAAGCGAAGATGCCATGCCGCCAAGAATTTCGATGGTGCCGAAGGATCATAACGGTGCGGTTTGAATGTGCGTTAATTCGAGTCGCGCTCGGAGGTCTCGTGTTTTTTCGTGCCTACGGCCAGGGCCAATCTCATCGCAAGGAAGGCAGGGATAAAAATCCCGACCGACAATCCCAGGATTAGAAACACACGATTTTCCGGGTTTCCCCAGGCAAAAAATTCGATCGTGGGTTGGGCGATCACCAGGCCAATAAGGGTACTCAGCAATCCGCCCAGCAGCGCCTTTACGTTGGGATTCGCCATAGAACCTACAGCGTGTCCCTGAATCCACGCATTTTCAATGGCTGATGGTGCGGTCTGGGCGCCGGCACTGGCTGAATTTCAAGCAGTGCCACCAGCCAGACTTCGGTCGTGCAAATCGCAACCCGCGAGGATAATGTTCTTCATGGCCAGAGCTCCTTGAAATGGGTGAGTGTTCCGTCTCGTCAACGAAAACCTTACTCCATCTCACCGAGTCTCTGGCTACCTTTCCTTACCATTGTGACTGAAGGGGCCGAGGAAAACTCCGCGACCCCTTCAGGGTCGGACCCTGTGGGGGGCCTCTTTCCAGGGGCGTTGCCCCTGGCTATTTTCCAATGGCCCTTCGGGCCAACCCTTCGGTTAGGTAGATACGACGTGCCGTTCTTAGCGTCTTTGCGTTTTTGAGTCTTAGCGTCTTTGGGCCTTAGCGTCTTTGGGTCTTAGCGTCTTAGCGTCTTTGCGTCTTTGCGTCTTTGCGCGAACCCTGCCGTTCGCCGTGCCCCGCCCGGATGCGTGTCCTGCCGTGCTCCGTGCCTCCGTGTCTCCGTGGTGAATACGACCACGGAAGGCGGCTACTTCTTCCACGCCCCGCACTTCTTCGCGAGCAGTTTGCGCTTCAGGCGGACGTACTGGGGGAGGCCGTCCTTGCCCATCGGCACCTTCACTTCGCCCTTCACCAGCGGTTCGAGGTAGTCGCGGAACTTCCTGGTGATCATCGTGCCGTTTTCGTCGAGGAAGTCGCGCGGGAGGAAGTGTTCGCCGTTGGCGACGTCGCTGAGCTTCGCCAGGCCGGTGTCGCACTTGTAGGGCTTGTTCGACGTGCGCACGAGCGTGACCATGTGGCCGGTGTCGCCGAGCAGCGCGTGGCGCACGGCGCGCTGGCCGCACATGAACGCCTCGCTCACATCCGTCTTGCTGGCCCAGTGCGTGCCGTTGCGCTGCAGCGTGCCGGGCTTGTTGCGGCGCGCCTTCACGCCCACTTCCTTCTCGATCAGGTTCGCGACGAACTCGCCCGCGCCGCCGAGCTGCTTGTGCCCGAACGCGTCGGCCCCGAAGCTCCCGCCGATCTCGGCGAGGTACTCGCCCTTCTCGTTCTTCACGCCTTCGCAGACGACGACGAAGCAGTAGCCGAGGCGCTTGAGCACCCCGCGGACGTCGCCGGCGAGCTTTTCGGCGCTGACGGGAATCTCGGGCACGTAGATCAGGTGCGGCGCGTCCGCTTCCGAGCGGTGCGCCAGCCCGGTGCTCGCGGCGATCCAGCCCGCGTTGCGCCCCATCACTTCCTGCACGGTGGTCGTGTCGGCGGTGTAGAGCGCCTCGGTGTCGCGCCCGGCCTCCATGACCTGCGTCGCGTTGTACTTGGCGACGCTCCCGAAGCCCGGGCAGTGGTCGGTAAAGCCGAGGTCGTTGTCGATCGTCTTGGGAATGCCCATGACGATCATCTCGTAGCCCTGGCTCTTGGCGAGCTTGCTCACCTTGTCGGCGGTGTCCATCGAGTCGTTGCCGCCGGCGTAAAAGAAGTAGCGGATGTTGTGCGCGGCGAAGACTTCGACGATGCGCGCGTAATCGGCTTCGGTCTTCACCTTGTAGCGGCAGCTCCCGGCGGCGGCGGCGGGGCAGAGCTTCAGGTTCTTGAGGTCCGCGGGGGCTTCGGCCTTGAAGTCGAAGAGTTCCTCGTTGAGCACGCCGAGGATGCCGTTCTTCGCGCCGAGCAGCTTCGTGAAGACCTTGGGGAACTTCTTCGCTTCGAGCACCGCGCCGGCCATGGAGGCGTTGATCACGGTCGTCGGGCCGCCCGACTGGGCGAAGACCGCGGCGCCTTTGGGGAGACTGGTGGGCGAGGGCATGGGGCGTGGTGCTCCTTCTGAAAAGATGAGCGCGGAAGCGTCTGAAAACCCGATCGGAGCCCGGGATTCTAGAACCGCGGCGGCGCTTTGCAAGGCGCGGCGAAACGCGCGGGGCCCGCGGGCGCGCGTACGAACTCGCGCAAAGAACCGAGGGCGCGCCGGTTCGAAGAAACCGAAAGCGCGCCCAAGGAAGCGAACTTTTTTCGAAGGCCCAGCCTGGAATGCAAACGGCCCCGGTTTCCCGGGGCCGTCGCGATGGAAAAGGGGCGCGGCGATCTTACGGCTTGCGCACGACGCCGGTCGTCTTGCACTTGCTGCAGGGGATGCCGGGTTGCTTGCCGAAGCCCTGGCAGCGCGTGCAGACCTGGATGATGCCGTTCATGTCCAGGTAGCCGGGCTCGGGCGAACGCTTGCACTGGTTGCAGGGCAGCCAGGTCTCGTAGCCCATCCCGCCGCAGCCGCCGCACTGTTCGTAGCCGGCCGGGATCTGGCGGCCCATCGGCGTGTTGGGCTTTTCGGGATCGACCTTGCCGGTCGCGTTGCAGACCTTGCAGGGGACGCCGGGCAACTTGCCCTGGCCCTTGCAGGTGCCGCAGGGTTCCATGTGGTCGCCCATGTTCAGCCAGCCGGGCTTGCCCGAACGCTTGCACTGCTTGCATTCGAAGAAGCGCGAGATTCCCGTCGCTCCGCAGGCGCCGCAGTCCACCCGCTTGGACGAACCGCCCTTGGTGTCCACAAAGCCGAGCGTGCCGGTCTGCGAGGCGCCGCCGGGGCCGGGCGCGGGCGGGTTGTTGTTCGCCGCGGGCGGCGGATTCTCGGCGGCGGCGGCGTTGCCCCCGCTGAGGTTGCGCTTCTCTTCGGCGGTGATCCACGAGCCGAGATGCCGGACGTGGCCCAGGCCCAGGTGGGCTTCTTCGCAGTCCTTGTCGAGTTCCAGGACGCGTCCGAAGGCCTTCTGGAGTTCCTCGCGCAGGCTGTTGGCCTTGGCGTAGCGCCCCAGGTCCAGCCAGGCCTCCTTGTCGTCCTTCTTGTCGCCCTTCTCGAGTTCCGCGAGGCGTTCCATGAAGACCGAACGCGGCGAACGCTTCTTCTGAATCTCGCGGATGTCGGAGCGTTTGATCTTGGTCTTGCCGAAGCGCCCCTGAATGGTCAGTTCCGTGTCGTTTTCGTCGATGATGTCGCCTTCGATGCTGTTGCCGTCCTGGAGGACGAAGATGTCCGCCCGGGCCCAGGAGGCCAGCAGCATCAGCGAGAAAACGATGGCAATTCGGTATTTCATGCGGGGAGCCTCCTTACGCCAAACGCTAAACCACTTTAATGGACATAGACTGAGGTTTACACGCCTTATTTGACTAAACCCGGCCGAAATGGGTCCAAAACTAAGCCCAACTATCGCAAAAGACCTACTGCACCAGGAGCATTCGAGCAGCAAAGGCGGAACTTCGTGAATCCTTCTTTCGCTTGGAATCTGAGGTCTGCCTCCTTACGTTAGGTAGTGTGCAACCTCCATACGTGTGATGAAATTTTCCACGGTTCGACCTTTTCTAAAGCGAAGCAACCTGAAACGCGAAAGGGGCACTGGCAATGACGCGTACCTTTACGATGGCGCTGGTTCTGGCGGGGGCCGCGGCGGCTTCCGCGGGTGCGGCGGACACGGTGGGCTGGCGCAACGACTGGACGGGGCGCTTTCCCGAGGCGCAGCCGCCGCAGAAGTGGTCCAAGACCGAAGCGGTCGTCTGGACCTGCGCGCTGCCCGCGTGGAGCAACGCCTGCCCGGTGATCGCGGGCGACCGCATCTTCGTCTGCGCCGAACCGGATTTGCTCTTCTGCGTCAACAAGGAGACCGGCGCAGTCCTCTGGAAGACCGCCAACCCGGCGCTCGAAGCCTTCCCCGAAGACCAGCGCGCCAAAATGGCCGCGGACCTTGAAGCCGCCAAAGGCGACCTCGCCAAGCGCGACGAACTCCGCAAGACCCAGAACGGCCTGATCCGCAAGGCCCGCACCGACGAGACCGCCAAGAAGCAGCTCGACGAGGTCAAGAAGGAAGTCGCGGCGCTCGACGAGAAGCTGAAGGGCCTGGAAGCCGCGCTGCCGCCCAAGACGCACCCCGAATGCGGGCACACCGCCGCCACGCCGGTCTTCGACGGCAAGCATGTCTACGCGATGTTCAACAGCGGCGCGGTGGTCTGCTACGATCTCGACGGCAAGCGCCAGTGGATGAAGCTGGTGGACCGCCCCTGGCACGACTGGGGCAACGGCAGCTCGCCCCTGCTCGCCGGCGGCAAGCTGATCCTGCACTACAACAACCTGGTGGCGCTCAATCCGGAGACCGGCGAGGAAGCCTGGCGCGTCAAGGACTGCAAGCCCAGCTTCGGCACCCCGGCCGTGGCCACCATCGGCGGCGAAGCCGTGATCGTGACCCCCGTGGGCGATTTCGTGAAGGCCGCCGACGGCAAGGTGCTCTGCAAGGGCAAGGCGTCCAACCAGTACAACGGGCCGCTCATCGCCGACGGCGTCGCGTACTTCCTGGATGAAAACGGCGCGGTGGCCCTGGAACTGCCCAAGGCCGTCGCGGAACCGTTCGACCCGAAGGTCCTCTGGAAGGCCGCGATCAAGCGCGAACGCTACTACGCCTCCCCGATCCTCCAGAACGGGCTGCTCTTCGCCGTCACGCGCTACGGCGACCTGAGCGTCGTGGACGCGAAGTCGGGCGAGATCGCCGCGACCAAGAACTACAAGGACCTGGACGCCAACGGCCAGCCGTTCTACCCCAGCCTGACGCTCGCCGGCGCGAACCTGTACGTGAACAGCGAGCACGGCAAGACCGCGATCGTGGAACCGACCAAGGAGCTGAAGGAAATCGGCCGCTGCGACCTGGAAGACGGCAAAGCCACGCCGGTCTTCGAAGGCACGCGCATGTACGTGCGCGGGCGCAGCGCGCTGTATTGCATTGGGAAGTAGCCCGCGGCCGGCCATCCATGGGCTTAGGGGCGATCGTCTTTCTAAACCGGAACCGCGTGCGGCTACCGGAGCCCTTTGCTTCAAAGATCATCGTGGTCGATGCCGCGACCGGCGAATTGGATATTGAAGAAGGTTGGGAAACCGAGGGCTACGATGAAGCTCTGATTGCCGCGAGTGCCCGTATAGGAAACCTTGCGCGTGTTTGCGAACTTCGCAAGCAAATTGCTGCGGTCGGCGACACGAGGTTTCCCATTATTCTCACGCGTGTCCTGGCGTCCGCCTTCGGCGGAGAGCCTGGCATTCCTAGCCGGGAAATCGCCGCACTGCAGCAGGAAGTTCAAGCGCTGGAAATGTGTAACCCGTACCCACCCGTTCCGGAATTTCTTGTGATCTTGAATAGGCTGTGTGACGCCGCCTTGGCAAACGGTACTGGGATTGTCCTATGCTAATTCAGTTCGCGGCAGCCACCCGCACCAGCGCAAGGATGGCGGGATAGAAAGGCTATAGGCGTACGCAGCCCAAGCCGACCACCTCAACCCCGAAAGCGACCCATCCCAAGGTTGTTCCGGCCCAACGAGCCAGACGGAGAGTTGT
>JAHCJK010000093.1 GCA_026184295.1 Planctomycetota bacterium | reverse complement strand
CGGGCGTGGCGCTGGGTTCGGTCCTGCTGGCGCGCTGGGCGCAGGCGGCGGCCGCGCACCCGACGGCCTCGGGCCTGAGCCTGCGCAACGCGGCGCGCCGCCGGGGGCGCAGCATGGCCACGCTGGCGCTGCTGGCGAGCGGCGTCTTTCTGGTCGTGGCCGTCGGCGCCAACCGGCGCGATCCCGCCGAGGGCGCGGAGAAGCGCTCCTCCGGAACCGGGGGCTTCGCGCTCTTCGCGCAGGCGTCGCTGCCGCTGATCCAGGATTTGAACTCCGACGCCGGGCGCGAGACCTACAACCTTTCGAAGGACGAGATGGCCAACGTGGCCGTGGTGCCGCTGCGCGTGCGCGCGGGCGACGACGCGAGCTGCCTGAACCTGAACCGCGCGCAGACGCCGCAGCTCTGGGGCGTCGATCCCGAGGAACTCGCGCGGCGCGAGGCCTTCTCGTTCGCCTCGGCCGGCGACGGGCCGCCCGGCAACCCGTGGCTGCGCCTGAGCGGCACGGAACCGGACGGCGCGATTCCCGCCATCGGCGACATGAACTCGGTGATGTGGGCCCTCGGCCAGTCGGTTGGCGGGACGCTCGAATTTACCGACGGGCGCGGCGCGCCGTTCAAGGTCCGCATCGTCGCGACGCTGGCGACCTCGGTGCTGCAGGGCGGGCTGGCGATCTCCGAGAAGCATTTCATCGAGCGCTACCCCGGCGAGAGCGGCTACCGGCTCTTCCTCATCGACGCGCCCAGGGAACGCCTCGCGGCGGTCTCGAAGCTGCTGAGCGAACGCCTGATCGACCAGGGCTTCGAAGTGCAGCCGGCCGCGCGGCGGCTCGCGGAATTCGGCGAAGTGGAGAACACGTACCTCTCGACGTTCCAGGTCCTCGGCGGCCTGGGCCTGCTGCTCGGCAGCATCGGCATGGGCGTGCTGGTGATGCGCAATGTCCTCGAACGGCGCGGCGAACTGGCGCTGCTGCGCGCGGTCGGCTTCCGCATCGCGCTCATCCGACGGCTGGTGGCGGGCGAACACGCGGCGCTCTTTGCCGGCGGGCTGCTGTGCGGGCTGGCCGCGGCGCTGGTGGCCGTGGTGCCGGCGCTGCGCAGCCCGGGCGCCGGCGTGCCGTACGCCTCGCTGGGACTGACGGTGCTGGCGGTGGCCTTCAGCGGGCTCCTGTGGACGTGGCTCGCGGTCGCGTTCGCGCTGCGCGGCGAACTGCTGGACGGCCTGCGCGGGGAGGGCTCTTGACGCGCGGAAAAGGTTGCCGCCGCGGGCGTTTTTCGAGTACCCTGAAGCGCGGACGCCGGAGATCGCCGGATGAACGCGCAGGAACCCGCGGGCCTTTCCACCTACGCCTGTCCGCAATGCCGCAAGCAGTACCGCATCCGCAACGCGCAGCCCGGTAAAAAATATCTCTGCAAGGATTGCCGCGCCGCGCTGGCGCCGGCGGCCGAACCTTCGGCGGCCGAAGCGCCCGCGACGGTGCTGGCGCCTCCGCCGCAGGTCCCGGGCGTGAGCAGCGTGCAGGCGCCGGAAGACGAACTGGTTCTGCAGACGGAGTCCGCGGCGGCCGCGGGCGCCGACCTGCGCCGGCTGCTCCCGGAGATTTTCGACGGCTACCGCGTCGTGCGCGAACTCGGCCGCGGCGGCATGGGCGCGGTGCTCCTGGCCGACCACCTGGACCTGCGCCGCAAGGCCGCGATCAAGATCATGCTGCCCGGCGCGGAAGCGATCGTGCCGCAGGCGAACGAGCGCTTCATGCGCGAGGCCCGCGCAGTCGCGCGGCTGAAGCACCCGAACATCGTCGAGATTTACGGCGTCGGCCACGTGAACGGCATGCCGTACCTGAGCATGGAGTTCGTCGAAGGGCGCATGCTCTCGGACTACATCGAGAAGGACCGGCTGGGCCATCCGCAAAGCGTGGAACTGCTCGCCAAGATCGGCCGCGCGCTGGCCTTCGCGCACGCGCAGGGCGTGATCCACCGCGACATCAAGCCCGAGAACATCATGGTACGGCACAACGGCGAGCCGGTGCTGATGGACTTCGGCCTCGCGAAGGATTTCGGGAAGGAAAGCGTCAAGCTTTCGATGACCGGCAGCGTGATGGGGACGCCGTCGTACATGAGCCCCGAGCAGGCGCAGGGGCTGACGGTGGACGAACGCAGCGACGTCTACAGCCTGGGCGCGGTGATGTACGAGGCGCTGACGCACCGCGCGCCGTTCGAAGGCAAGACGATGGTCGCGACGATCTACCAGGTGGTCAACGAGCGCGCCACGCCGGTGCGCGAAATCAACGCGGCCGTCCCGCCGCTGTACGAGCGCGTCTGCATGACGGCGATGTCCAAGGACCCGCAGCGGCGCTACGCGACGATGGAAGACTTCGCGCGCGACCTGGAAGCGCTCGCCGCCGGGCGCGCGGTCTCGATCAGCGGGCCGTCCGCCGCCGAACGGCTCGGCGATTGGATCAAGTCCCACAAGCAGCTCGCGACGGGCCTGGGCGTCGGGGCCGCCGCGCTGCTGGTCCTGGCGCTCGCGTTCTCCGCCGGCTGGCTGCGCCCGGGGCGCTCGCGCGCGGACGAGATGCAGCGCGCGCTGACCGAAGGCTCTCCCGAGTCGCGGCTGCTGCACATGAAAGCGCTGGCGGCCGAGTTCCACGACGGACGCATCAAGCACGATTCCCCGGAAGCGGGCGACGCGGTGAAGGCGCTGGGCCTGGCGGCGGCGGACGATTCGTCCGAGGGCGCCGTGGCGGTCGCGGCCCTGCAGGCGCTGGGCGAGACCAAGCTCCCCGCGGCCGGGCCTTTGATCAAGCCGCACGCCTCCGCGCCCCGGCCGCCGTCGGTGCGCAAGGCGGCGCTGGCGGCGTACGCGCAGATTCATCCCGTGGACACCGGCGAACTGCTCTTCGGCGCGCTGCGCGACGACCCCGACGAGGGCGTGCGCCTGGCCGCGCTGGAAGCGCTCGGCGACCTGCCCGATCCCACGATCATGCTTTACCTGATCAAGCTGGCCACGCGCAACGATCCGCCCGCGCTGGCCGCCGCGGCGCGCCACAAGCTCACGCGGATGCGCAAGCCCGACTCGATCCTGGCGATCTACGCCGGCGGTCGCGGGGCTTCCGCCGCGCAGGCGCTGGGCGAGACGCTCGCCCAGACCGCCGACTACAACAAGCAGCTCGAAGACGCGATGAACGAGATGGAGAACCCCGGCGCGAAGCAGCCCGAGCGCAAGGCCGATCCGTTCGAAGTCGCCGCCGACAAGGTTCTGAAGGGCAATCTGGAAGAACGCCTGCAGGCCGCGTACGACCTGGGCGTCCTGGCCGATGCGCGCGCCGAAGCGCGCCTGGCCGCCGCGCTGCAGGACCAAGACGCCGACGTGGCGCTCGCCGCCGCCGACGCGCTGGGCAAGCTGCCGCCGCTGAAGAACCGTTCGGCGCTGGAAGCGCATCTGGCCAATCCGTCGCCCGCGACGCGCCGCGCGGCGGCGCGCGCGCTGGGGCTGGTCAAGCCGCCGTGGGACGGCGCTTCGCTGGCCGCCGCGCTGGCGCAGGAGCGCGACGCGACCGTGCAGGCCGAGATGGCCGTGGCGCTGGGGCGCTTGCGCAGTCCCAAGGCCGGCGCTCCGCTGCTCGCGCTGCTGGCCGACGGCGCGCCCGTGGCGCGGCGCAAGGCCGCGTGGGCGCTGGGGCAGCTCGGCAGCCCGTTCGCCTGCGCGCCGCTGGTGGACGCGCTCGAACGCGCCGGGGACGACCGCGAGCTGAAGGCCGAAGCCTCCGGGGCGCTCTCGGCGATCACCGGCAAGACGCACGGCGCGGACGCCGCGAAGTGGCGCGAGGAAATCAAGAAACTCCAATAGTATCAAGCAGTTGCAGTAAGCGCGCGAAAGGGCTTGACTTGTGATCAATTGTTAAATATTGTTATATTTTGTGAGATTCGTCCGGGAGCCGGGCGACCTTTTCCCCCACGCTGAGGACCAGATTCCATGAGCACCAAACGGAAGTTGCGGGCCGTTCAGGTCGGGTGCGGCGGCCGCGCGCAGACCCACATCAAGGCCATGATCGCCTGCGGCGAAGTGGAACTGCTGGCGATCTGCGACATCGACGCCGCGAAGCTGAAGGCCACGGCGGAGAAGTACAACATTCCCAAGACGTACGCCAGCATGGAAGAGATGATCCAGAAGGAACAGCCGGAGTTCGTGGACATCTGCACGCCGCCGACGATCCGCACGAGCATCGTCGAGCCCGCGATCAAGGCCGGCGCGCCCGCGGTGCTGATCGAGAAGCCGATCGCGCTGTTGCCTTCCGAATCGCGCCGCCTGGTGGAACTGGGCAAGGACCGCCTGATCTGCGTCAACACGCAGTACCAGTGGATGTCGCACTGGCAGCGCATCTGGGGCCTGCTGCAGGAGAAGGCGCTGGGCGAGGTCCGGCTGCTGCGCGCGAGCTGCGGCGTGAACATCCTCGAGCAGGGCCCGCACGACCTGGACCTGGCGCTGAAGGCCGCGCGCATCAGCGGGCTGCCGGCGCCCGAGTGGGTGGTCGCGCAGTGCTGGGGCATCGAACGCTTCGGCAAGACGCCGGTGCCGCACGACACCGCCGCCACGGTGGGCCTGGGCGACGCGCGCCTGCACTTCAACGCCGGCCCGTCGGCGCCGAACGTGCCGGGCGAGAGCGCCATCTACCTGCAGCAGCAGGTCGAGATCATCGGCAGCAAGGGGCGCATCTGGGTGAGCCTCAACAAGGGCGGCTCGATCTGGATCGACGGCAAGCACGAGGAGATCGACACGAACTGGCCGCGCGGCGACGCGGAGTCGCAGCCGGCGCTGTACGTCAGCATCCGCGACGCGCTGCACAACAACACCTGGAAGGAGTTCCCCACGCGCGTGGAAATCTCCGCGCAGGTCTCCGACGTGATGTTCGGCTGTTACGCGTCGGCGCTGGGCGGCGGAAAGGTGAAGCTGCCGCAGGAATTCCCCGACAGCCTGGTCGATCAGTTGGAAAAACTGCCGCAGAAGTAGCCGGACGCGGTTCAATAGAATGTGTAGAGCGCGGGCCTTCGGGCCCGCGTTTTTTTACGCCACGCTGCTGCCGGAGGCGGGCGCGTACGCCAGCGCGACCGTGTGTTCGACGTGCCCGTCGAAGGCGTCGTCGTGGGAGACGACGAAGAGCTGTTCGAACTTGGTGAGCGACTGCGCGTCGGCGATGGCCTCGGCCAGGAGCCCGCGCGATTCGGCGTCGAGCGCGTAGGTCGGCTCGTCGAAGACGCACAGGCCCGCCTCGCTGAACTGCTGAATCAGCGCGAGCTGGATGGCCAGGGCCGCCTTGACCTTCTGCCCGCCGGAGAGCATCGAGAAGCGGCGCACGCCGTTGGACGTCGCCACGCGCAGTTCGTAATCGCTCTGCCAGTCCAGTTGCCCGGGATCGTTGGGCGAGAGCGCGCTGAAGATGCGCTGCGCGCGCCCGTTGACGGCCTGGACGAGGTGTTCGGCGACCTTGGGCCCGGCGTCGCGCAGCGTACGGCGGGCGTGTTCGAGCAGTTCGCGGCGGGCGTCGAGCAGCGCGCGGCGGGCCTCGCTGTGGCTCCAGCCGTCGCGGGCCTGCTGGAGCTGCTTCACGCGGCGCTGCGCCTCCTCGAGTTGCTCGCGGTCGCGCGTCAGGTCGCGCTCCATCGCCATCACCTGCCCGGCGGTCTCTTCGAGCGCCTTGCGCGCGCGCGCGTGGCCGGGGGCGTCGTACGCGGCGATGGCCTTGTCGCGTGCCTGAAAGGCCGCGGTGGCCTGGGCGCGCGCGCGTTCCAGGTCGCCGACCGCGACGGCCACGTCGCCGCGGGTCTGTTCCAGGCGCGCCGCGTCGGCCTCGGCCGCGACGTACGCGCGGTGGCCGTCGGCGAATTCCGCGCGCCGGGTTTCGGCTTCGGCCGCGCGGACTTCCAGCGCGTCGAGCGAGGCGACGCGGGCGGTCAGGTCTTCAAGAGACTTCGCGAGCGCTTCGGCCGACTTCAACGCTTCGTGCGTGCGCGCGGCCGATTGCTCCTGCGCCTGGCGCGCCCGGACGAGTTCCGCGTCGCGTTCCTGCATGCGCTGCGCTTCGACGGAAAGCTCGTGGGCTTCCTGTTCGCGCTTGCGCGAGCGGTCCTGGCTGGCCTGCTGGCGCTCGTCCAGGCGCGCGGCCCACTTCGCGACCGAAGCGTTGACGCCTTCGGCAAACACGCAGAACGAGTTCGCGACCGCGCCGGCCGCTTCCAGCGCCTTCCACGGGTCCATGCCGGGGTGGGGGAGTTCGAGCAGGCCGGGCAGGTCCAGCGGCGGACTGCCGGCGGGCGCAAAGGCGGCGGCGGCGGCCTTCCAGGCTTCCACCGAGTCCGGCTGGCGCGCGAATTCGAGGTGCCGGCCGAGTTCCTTGAGCGCGCGGTCGGCGGTCACGCGCGTGTCGCGGGTGCCGTCCAGGTCCCGCTGCGCGGCTTCCGCGGCGGCCTCGGCCTTCTTGAGCGCCGCTTCGGTGGCCGCGGTCTCCTTGCGCAGATCGTCGAGCGTCTCGTCGAGCTGGACCTCGGAGAGCACCAGCTTGCCGGCATCGAACTGCTTGCAGCGTTCGGCCATCAGCGGGCAATGCCGGGACTGCTCCAGCACGTGGGACATCTCGCGGCGCGACTTGCGGCGCGCTTCAAGCTCGGTGTGCTCGGTCTTTTTGGCCTCGTGCGCGGCGCGAGCGGCATCGCGCGCGGCGTTGGCGCGCTGCACAACCTGCGGGTCGAAGTTGGCGAGCTTGCGGTTGGCCTCGGCGGCGTCTTTCCCCGCCTGGCGCGCGCCTTCCAGCGCGGCCTGCAGCCCCGCGGCCCAGCGTTCAGCGCCGTTCAGGGCTTCGCGCGCGCGTCGCAGCGTCTCGGGGGCCTCGGGCGCGCTCGCGCCGGCCTGCGCCTTCTCGAAGACGGCCTTGCGCTGCTCGTAGGATTCCTTGCGCTTCGCGCCTTCGACGGTGCGTTTTTCGATCTCGTCCAGTTGCGCGCGCGCCTGCCGGTCGGACTCCTGCGCCTTGGCCTGCGCGGCGGCGAGCTGCTGCTTCAGGTTCGCGGCGCGTTCGCGCGCGCCTTCGAACTGCTTTCGCTCCTCGGCCAGCGCGGCGAAGACTTCCTGGCTGGCCACGTACGCGCGGTGCGCCTCGGCGTGGGCCTCCAGCACCTTGCGGGCCTGTTCGGCACGCTGGAGCCACTCGCGCTTTTCCACCAGCGAGCGGTCGGCGGTCTCGACGGCCTTGCGCGCGGCCTCCAGCGCGGACTTGGCCTCCGGAATCGCGCGCTCGCGGGCCTCATGCACGGCCAGGTCTTCGCGCGCCTTGGCCAGCGCGTGGCGGGCCGCGTGGAGCGCGCCTTCCATCTCGGCCAGGCGCGCCGAGAGCCGCTCGGCTTCCTGCGGGGCGCCGGCGAGCAGTTCGGCCTGGGCGCGCGCGACGTCGCGCTTGCGCACTTCCTCGTGGACCTCGCGTTCGAGGATGCGCGCGGGCTCCAGCAGGTCCGTGAAGCAGCGCTGGTAGATCTCGACATCCAGGATCGGCGCGAAATGCTTGCGCGCTTCGGTGGGCGTGAGCTCGAAGGGATCGAGCATGCGCCCCTGGCGCACGCCAACAAGCTTGCGGAAGAGGTCGGGCAGGGCCTCGGGCGCGGGAAGCCCCGCGGCGGCGGCGAGGAAGCGCCGCACCTCGTCCTCGGTCTCGTGCGTCACGAAGCCGCCGGCGTCGCGGACGGTCCAGCGCGTCTTGGACTGCTTGCCGACGCCGCGCCGGACGAAGTAGCGGCCGTCGGGCGTCTCGATTTCGACTTCGATCTCGCCTTCCTTCGCGCCGCTGCGCAGGAGCAGCGTGTCGAGATCCAGGCGCGCGTGGGTCTCGGGCGAATGGTCGAAGAGCGCGTAGCCGAGCGCCTCGATCAGCGTCGATTTGCCCGCGCCGTTGGGCCCCGCGAGCCGGTTCAAACCGCGTTCGAACGCGACGCGCACGCCCTGGCCGTCGGGGCCGGACGCGAAGGATTTGATGTTCTGCAGCCGAATGGAACGGATGAGCATGGTCTTCCTGCCGGACGTGGGCGCGCAAATGATACCCCTTCGGCGCGGATGCCAAGGCCAAAAAAAACCGCGGTTCTTTTCTTCCCCGCCGAACCGGTTCGCCTCGGTATAGTGGAATCCCTCGGTTCGAGAGGAGCTTCTATTCCGCATGGCCCGCCCCGGCATCCGCAAGCGTCGCGTGCAGGCCTGGGTCTACGGGCCCGAGCATTACCGCGAAATCTTCGCGCCCGTGATGCGGCGCCATCCCGAGGTGGAATGGGACGTGCGCGCCGCGCCCGGCGGGCACGACCAGGCGATGCAGCACCTGGTGAAGGAACTCCAGGCCCCCTGGACGCCGCTGGCGCTCTTCCCGGTCCGCGCGCGCGAGATGACCGCGCTGGCGCGGCGCGGCTGGCTGCGCGACCTTGCGGCCATCGTCCCGCCGCGCGCGCGGATGCCCTTCGCCCACGCGGCCCTGGACCTCTGTTCCCGCGGCGGGACCCTGTACGCGCTGCCCGAGGACGCGACGCCTTACAGCCTGATGCTGCGCGAGGACCTGATGCAGGGCCAGAAGGCCCGCCCGCGGACCTGGGACGAACTGGAGCGCCTGCTCACGTGGTTCGCCGCGCGGCAGCGGACGCCCGCGCTGCGCGCGCAGGAGGGCGGGCCGACGCACCGCTACGGTTTTCTGGTCGCGCTGCTGGCCTCGAACGGCGTCGATTGCTCGGGCGGGCTCGAACGGATCGCGCGCGACCGGGCGCGCCTGCTGGAAGCCTACGCCTGGATGCGGCGCATGGCCGAGCAGCGCCTGATCAACTACCCCGCGGACCTTTATCCGGAAAAGACCGCGACCATGGACCTCTTCCGCGACGGGCGCGTCGCGCTGGTCTTCGGCTGGCCTTCCGGCCTGCGCGCATGGCCCGCCGGACTGGCCGCGAAGGCGCGCACCCTTCCTTTTCCGAGCGGTCCTTCGGCCGGGGTCCCCGGCCGCGCGGTGAACGGCACGTGCTGGTGCGTCCCGCACAACACCGCCTCGCTGGACATCGCCGCGGAACTGCTCGAGGCTGCCACCGCTCCTGAAACGATGCGCCGGTTCGAACTCCTGGGCGGCACCGCGTACCCCGCGCGCAAAGAGCTGTGGGCCGACCGCGAGGTGCTCGCGAAGAAGCCGTACTACCGCGATGCCGCCGCCGCGCTGGAAGGCGGACGCGTCTGCATTCCCGATTTCTTCGATCCGGACCTGCGCCGCCTGGAAGAGACCTTCTGCGAAGCCCTGGCGCAGGGGCGTTCGGGCGAGGACTGGCTGCGCATGCTCACGAACGAGAGCAACCGCCTGGTGCTGCGGACGATCTCCGACGAGGTCGTCCGGCAGGCGACGTCGTTCATCGAAGAGAAACTGGCCGAGATTCACAGCGTGACGCAGGTGGCCGCGGCCGTGCGGCGCAACCCCGACCACGTCAACCGGCTCTTCCAGCGCGAGCTGAAGGTCTCCTGCCATTCCTACCTGGCGCGCCGGCGCATGGAACGCGCGAAGGACCTGGTGAGCGACCTGACGCTCTCCATCAAGGAGATCGCGGGGCTGATCGGCGTCGAGAGCGCCACGACCTTCAACCGTCTCTGCCGCCAGCAGTGGGGCTGCAGCGCGCTGCAGATGCGCAAGCGGGAACTCGCCCGCATCAAGGGCCGCCCGGACGCCTGACGTCGGAAATCGGCAATCGATATCGGAAGGTGGCATGCCCCCGGCGCCCCTGGGCGGCCTGCGGCGGCGTATGTGATCCCATGAGCGGTCCCCATCTTAAGGAGAGCAACATGCGCTATCCCACGATCCTCTGCCTCGCGCTGCTGGCCGGCCTCCTGCTCGCGGTTCCGGCGGCAAGCGCGGCCGACCCGCTGCTGCCCAATCTGACCCGAGAAGTGAAAGAAGAAGGCGACCTGAAGCTGGACTGGGCCTGGCAGCCGCTGGCGCACGGCAACCTCTTCTTCATCTCCATTCACCGCAGCGGCACGCTGAACAGTTTCCGCCGCGATCCCAAGACGGGTGAGATCACGTTCCTCAAAGCGATCAACGTCGCGGAAGAACTGGGCAAGGCGAGACGCCACATCGACCTGAACTACGTCGTCAGCGAGAAGAACATCCTCTACGTCGCGGGCGCCTGGACGCACGCGCACGGCGACGGCGACGGGATCGGGCTGCGCTGGTACCAGGTGGACGAAAAGGACGGCTCCTTCAAGCTGCTCGGCACGATTCCCACCGTCGCGGGGCACACGCTCGTCCGGTCCGCACAGCCGAACACGCTTTACCTGCTGTCCGGATTTTCCAAGACGCTTCAGACGATCGCGATCGATCCATCCACCGGCGCGGCCAGCGTGAGCGCCAAGGTGACCGGCAAGGGCATCGATTCGGGTCTGGCGGCCTCGCCGGACGGGCGCTTCTGGTACTCGGCGGGCAAGGAAGGCGTGGCCGTGCTGGCGGCCGACAAGACCGGCGCGCTCTCGCTGGCCTCCACGGCCGCGCTGCCCGAGGTTCCCGAGAACAGCCACTACTGGCGCGCGATCGTCTCGCCCGACGGCAAGCACCTGTACGTGGCGATGCGCTGCAACTACGGCAAGCCCGGCGTGCAGGGCCAGGGCGTGCTCTACGCGCGCGACGCGTCCACCGGGGCGCTGACGTTGGTCGAAAAGATCGAGATTCCGCAGCTCGGCGGCATCTCGGGGTTCGCCTTCACCGCCGACGGCAAGACGCTGTACTACTGCGGCGGGCCCGAAGCGCCCGCGGCGGGCCTGGGGTATTTCGTGCGCGACCCCGCCAGCGGCAAGCTGACCCACGGCGGCAAAGCCCAAGGTGCGAGCCCCGTCAACGGCTTCGCGTACGCGCCCGACAGCGGCACGATCTACGCCGGCGGCTTCTGGAGCACCAAGTCGTTCAAGCTCTTCAGCGTCCCGGCCGAAGCGGCGAAGTAACGAACCGGAATCCCACGACAGAAAAGAGGAGCGACCCATGCGCTGCATCCTGCCCCTGCTCGCCGCCCTGGCCCTGGCAGCCACGCTCGCCGCGTCCGAGAACCTCCCGAAGACAAAGGCCGCGGAGGCGGTGCGCAAGGACTGGTCCGGCGGCCTGACGCCCGCCTGGACCTCGGAGGAACTCTGCCCCGGCGACCCGCTGCTGAACGGATCGACGAGCAGCCCCGCGGTGGCGGACGGCGTGGTGGTGGCGATGGGGCGCTCCGACGACAAGGACCTGATCTTCGCTTTTGAAGCCGAGACCGGGAAGGCGCTGTGGAAGAAGGAAGTCGCGACGAATTCGAACAAGACCTGGAAAGGCCTGGGCAACGGCGCGCGCGCCACGCCCGCGATCGGCGGCGGCTGCGTCTACACGCTGGGCGCGTACGGGCACCTGGCCTGCTGGGATCTGAAGACCGGCGAACAGAAGTGGCTCGTCGAGACGCTCAAGGAAAGCAAGACCGGCATTCCGTACTGGGGCGTCTGCGGGAGCCCGGTACTTTACGGCGAGACGGTGCTGGTGAAGGTCGGCGGCTACGGGCAGGGCCCGCAGGCGCCGCTGGTGATGGCCTTTCACGCCAAGGACGGGAGCGTGGCGTGGAAGTCGCCCAACGCGGTGGGAAGCTGGGCGCCGCTGAGCATCCGCGCGCTGGGCGGGAAGGACTGCCTCTTCGCGTGGTCGAGCGACGGGCTGCGCGGGCTCGACCCCGCGACCGGCGCGTTCCAGTGGCATATCCCGTGGAAGACGGCCTACGACTGCCACGCCACCGAACCGCTGGCCGACGGCGCGCGGCTCTTCGTGACCAGCGGCTACGGCGTCGGCTGCCAGGCCTTCGAGCTGAAAGACGGCAAGCCGAACGCGCTCTGGCCGGTCAGCAAGGCGGTCTCGTCCTGTTCCAGCGCGGCGGCCGTGCGCGACGGCTGCGTCTATTCGTTCTCGGGCAACGGCAAGGACGGGAGCCTGGTCTGCCTGGACTGGCAGACGGGCGAAGTGAAATGGACCACAAAGGAGTTCGGCAACGGCTCGCTGCTGCTGATCGGCGACGTGCTGCTCTGCCTCGGCTACCAGGGCAAGCTGGGCCTCGTGGAGGCCGCGCCGGGCGCGTACAAAAAACTGGGCGAGATGCAGGTCTTCGACGCGAAGGAACCCGCCTACGCCGCGCCGGCCTACGCGAACGGAAAGGCGTACGTGCGTTACAACGGGAAGCTGGCCTGCTACGACCTGACGAAGTAGCGCTAGATCAGCGTCTTCTCGAATTCCTTCACCATCTCCGCGGGCAGCTTGGACGTTTCCAGCAGTTCCAGAATCGCTTCGGGCGGCGCGCCGCGCGCGACCAGGTCCTTCAGCTTCGCGTAAAGTTCCGCGACGCCGGCGACGTGCTCGTCCAGGCCCTCGGGCGGCCGAGCTTTCAGCAGGTCCGTCAGCGCCAGCCGTTCGATCTCCTGCGTGGAAAGGCCCTCGACCGAGCGCTTTTCGCCCGGACGCCCGGTAAAAAGCTTGAGCTGGCCGAGATCGACTTCGACGCCCGCGACCTTGGCTTTGGCCGCCACCGCCGCGCCCAGGCCAAGCGGTTCGATGGGGATGCGCCCGATGTTCAGGTCGCCGGTGAGGAAGAGGCGCACGACGGTTTCGGGCGCGGTCTTTTTGCCTTCGATCAGCTTCACCGCCGCGACGGCGATGGCTTCCACGCCTTCCTTGAGCTTGTTGCCGAAGGGCGAGACGTCGAGTTCGAACTTCACGACCGGGCGGCGCGGGCAGTCGCGGATTTCGGCGTGGAGCAGCGCGAGGCCCGGCAGGGCGTTGGGTTCGATGTCCAGTTCGGCCCAGCCGCGCGCGCCTTTGATCTCGGCTTCGTCCAGGCGGCAGTTTTCCGGCGAGCCCGGGTTGATGGCCCACGGCCGGCCGACCTCGTCGTTGTGGCACATCGGCTTGTGGATATGGCCGAGCGCCAGGTAGGTGATCTTCTCGCGCAGCGATGCCAGGGTCTCTTTCGAAAAACCGCCGCCTTCGCCGACGAAGTATTCGGGGCCGGCGTGGAGCAGCATCACCGTGGGCTTGGCGTCGGCGGGCAGCGCCTTCGCGATGGCCAGGACCTTCCGTTCGGTGCCCGCGCCGAGGTACCCCGCGCCGACAAAGCGCACGCCGTTGAGTTCCAGCAGCGAGCCCTGCCCGGTCTCGGCGTCGTAGGCCGTCAGCAGCGGGCCGTCGGCGTTGAAGGGCGTGGTGAGCAGCTTCAGCAGGCCGTCTTCGGCCAGGTAGCGCACCCAGGTGGGCGCGTTGCTGCCGGAGCCCGGACGGTCGTGGTTGCCTTCGATGGCCAGGACCGGAATCTTGGCCTTTTTCAGCGGCGCCAGCGCGGCGGAGGCCTGCCGCAGGACCGGCGGCGGGATTTGGGGCGTGTCGAAAAGGTCGCCCGCGATGAGCAGGACGTGGGCTTTCCACTCGATCGTGCGGGCCACGATGCGGCCCAGCGCCGCGGCAAAATCCGCGTCGGGAAGGCGTCCGTCCAAGCGTTTGCGTCCGAGGTGCAGGTCGGCGCAGTGTACAATCCGCATGGTGCGATCTTACGCGTTTTCACAGGGCACATCCACATGGACCGCCAAGCATCGCAAACATTTGCAACCAACTATTCAAGAAAGCGCAACTTCCCGTTGACGCATCCAAAAACAAAGGCTATGGTAATTGGCATAGCAGGTGCTTGGAGTTGGCAGGAACGCTCTAACGCACCTCATGCGGTTGTCTGAAATCAGGAGTCATCGCGCGCGGCTTTAACCCGGGGTCAGGCCCCATGCATCGAGTGGGGATGAACCTGGTCAGGGCGAAAGCAGCAGCCATAAGTCTTTTTACTCGAGTGCCGTGGGTCTCCTGGCCTCGGGTTAAGGCCGCGCCGCATGTACCGAACCAGCCGAAGGTTACCGGCTGACCCGAACTTCCGTCGTTGTCAGTGCACCTGCTTGAGCAAGGGGCCAGGGCCTCTTGTTACCGGGGAAGCGTTGTCTCACGACGTTGCGTCACGGAGCTCTGCATGGCCGCCAAGCGCGCCGAAAGCAAAGCGAAGAAGGAAGGCGCCTCCGGCGAGGCTTACGTCGTCTTCGCCCGGCGCTTCCGTCCGCAGACGTTTGGCGACGTGGTCGGGCAGCAGATGGTCACCGCGGCGCTGCATCATGCGCTTAAGACGGGCCGGCTGGCGCAGGCGTTCCTCTTTACCGGCCCGCGCGGCGTGGGAAAGACCAGCCTCGCGCGCATCTTCGCCAAGGCGCTGAACTGCCTGAAGGGCAAGGGCGCCAACGGCGTCGCCGAAGAACCCTGCAACGAGTGCGAGTCCTGCCTCTCGATCCAGAACGGCAGCGCGCTGGACGTGGTGGAGATGGACGCGGCGACCAACCGCGGCATCGGCGACGTCCAGAAGCTGCGCGAAAACGTGGGCCTGGCCCCGGCGCAACTACGCTACAAGATTTACATCGTGGACGAAGTCCACATGCTCACGACGGAAGCGTGGAACGCCTTCCTCAAGACGCTGGAAGAGCCGCCCGCGCACGTGAAGTTCGTCTTCGCGACCACCGACCCCGACAAGATTCCCGAGACGATCCTTTCGCGCTGCCAGCGTTTCGACCTGCGGCGCATCGGGCTCGTGGACATCGTCAAACGCCTCAAGCAGATCTGCGACGAGGAAGAAGTGGACGCCACCACCGGCGCGCTGGAACGCATCGCGGGGCTTGCCAAGGGCGGCCTGCGCGACGCCGAAGGGATGCTCGACCAGGCCGTGAACCTGGGCGAGGGCAAGGTGGACGAGGCCGTCGTGCGCCAGATCTCCGGCGCCGCCCCCGACGAACTGCTCTTCGACCTCCTGCACGCCTGCGCCGACGGAAAGGTTTCTGACGCGCTGACGCTCGCCGGGCAGGCCATCGAGGCCGGCGCCGATCCCGACGATTTGCTCGTCGAACTGGCGGAACGCCTGCGCGGCACGCTGATCGCGCGCACCTGCGGCGCGGAGAGTTCGCTGCTGGAAGGCCAGAGCCACCTCAAGGATTCGTACGCGAAGCTGGGCGCGAAGCTGGGCGAAGATCAGCTTCTGCAGTTGATGCAGCTCTTCGCGCAGGCGCGCCGCCAGGTAAAGGACGCCGCGCAGGCGCGGCTGCCGCTGGAGATGTCGATCGTGCGGGCTTCGCGCACGAAGGAACTCGTGGACTTGGGCAAACTGGTCTCGGCACTGGAGTCCGGCGCGCCGCTGAACCGTTCGGCGGCAGCCTCGGGCGGCATACGGGAGGGCCCCCGCCCAAACCCGGCAGGCCGCCCGGCGGGTTCCGCTGAACCCCGCCCGGCGGCCACGCCCCCCAGACCTCCGGAGCCCGCGCGCGAGAAGGAACCGAAGGAATCCGACGCGCCGGCTCCCGCGGGTTGGCCCGACCGCTGGAACGACGTGATCGAGGAAGTGCGGAAAGAGAAGGGCGGTGCCTTTATCGCGTCGGCGCTCGGGCATGTGCAGGGCGCGCGGCTGGATCTGGAAGGCGGACGGATCGAACTGGGGCTCTCGGCGGCGCAGATGTTCTACCGCGAGACCCTGGAGCAGTCCGAGCGGCAGGCGCTGCTCCGCCAGGCGCTCGAACGCGTGTACGGACGCCCGCTGGCCGTGGCCTTCGTGCGGGTGCAGGCGAACAGCGCGGCCGTGCGCGCGCCCGCGGCTCCGCCGGTTCGGCCGGCGCCCGCGCCCAAGCCGCCCGAGGCCCGGCGCGCGCCGGAAGCGGACGAACCCGCCGGCGTCGTCGAAGCCGAAGTGGC
Source organism: Planctomycetota bacterium (assembly GCA_026184295.1). Classification (GTDB taxonomy): domain Bacteria; phylum Planctomycetota; class SZUA-567; order H5-PLA8; family H5-PLA8; genus JACQFI01. The sequence goes on along the minus strand of JAHCJK010000093.1, from coordinate 6,516 downwards.
CTTCGACGAAGAAGGCGCGCTGCCGATGGACGAGCCTCCGCCGCCCGAACCGGAAGGCGAGGGCGAGGATGCCGGCGGCGGGAGCGGGGACGACGACGAGACGGGCCCGGCGGCTCCGGCCAAGCCGGCCGAAGTGGAAGACGCGGTGGCCGCGGTGATGCACGCGAACCCCGTGGCGCCCGTGGACGAGAAGGCCGTGCGCGAGAACCCGGTGGTGAAGGCGCTGGTCGATCGCGTGGACGGGGAAGTGCGCCGGGTGGAACGCCGCCCGGGCGGATCGCAGCGATAGCAGGGCGGAGCAACGCACGGATGAGCATGGGCGGACTCGGAAATATCGCGGACCTGATGAAGCTGGTCGGACAGGCCGGCAAGATTCGCGAGAACATGGCGCTGATGCAGGAACGCGCCGCCAAGCGCACGGTGGAGGGCGAATCGGGCGGCGGGATGGTGAAGGTGACCGCCAGCGGCATCGGCGAGGTGCTCGCGATCACGGTCGATCCGGAGGTGCTCAAGGATCCGGAGACCGTGGGCCCGCTGGTGACGGCGGCGGTGAACGTGGCGCTGCGCAAGAGCAAGGAACTCCTCCTGGATGAGACGCGCCAGGCGATGGGCGGGATCGATCTGCCGCCGGGATTCCCGGGGCTGTAGCCCATGGGCAAGCGCGCGCGGGAGGCCGAGCCGGAGCCGGCGGACAGTTTCGAACGCCTGATCCGGGAACTGGAGAAGCTGCCCGGCATCGGGCGGCGTTCGGCGGAGCGGATGGCGTACCACCTGCTGGCCGCGCCGACGCCCGAAGCGATGGCGCTGGCCGTGGCCATCCGCGACGTGAAGAAGAACCTGCATCCCTGCGTGGAATGCGGGGACCTGACGGAGAAGGAACGCTGCGCGATCTGCGCGGACCCGAGGCGCGAGGCGGGCACGATCTGCGTCGTGGAATGGCCGCGCGAAGTGCGCGCGATCGAGAAATCCGGGGAGTACCGCGGGCGTTACCACGTGCTGATGGGACGCCTGAGCCCCCTGGCGGGCGTGGAACCGGACGACCTGCGCATCGGTTCGCTGGTGGAACGGGTGCGTTCGGGCGGCGTGCAGGAAGTGGTGCTGGCCACCAGCCCGACGGTGGAAGGCGACGCGACCGCGGCGTACCTGCGGGGGCGGCTGAAGGACGAGACGCCGGGCGTGGCGGTGACGCGGCTGGCGCGCGGGCTTCCGGCGGGCAGCGACCTGAGTTTCGCGCAGGCGGGCACGATCGGCGAGGCCCTGAAGGGACGCAAGGAAGTGAAGTGAATTCGGTGATGCGCGCGGCAGGTACGCGCGCGAGGAGGCGGCCATGCAGATAACGCAATCGCTCAGCCAGCGGATGGAACAGAAGCTGGTCATGACGCGGCAGATGATCCAGTCGATCGAGATGCTGCAACTGCCCTTGATGGACCTGCAGCAGAACATCAACCAGGAGCTGTCCTCCAGCCCCTGGCTCGAGATGATGGAAGGCGATCCCGTCATGGACGCCGCGCAATCGTCGCCCGCCCTCAAGGCCACCAAGGAAGCCGAAGCCGCCCCCGACGGCGAAGACCCGCGCCTCAAGCGCATGGAAGTCCTGCTCAAGGAATGGAACGACCCGCTGACCCGCGGCGAGCGCGGCATGGTGCGCCGCATGGGCGAAGACGACGCGAAGCAGGAGGCGATGCTCAATACCGCCGCGCCCACGATCACGCTTGAAGACCACCTTACGCAGCAACTGCATCTGTCGCGCGAGGAACCGCGGCTGAAGAAGCTCGCCGAGTTCATCGTCGGGTCGCTCGACGACGGCGGCTACCTGAAGGTTCCGCTGATGGACGTCTTCTACAAGAACGACGGGTTCATCCGCCGCGCGGTCGTGGACGACAAGGTGACCGAGGAGGAAGCCGAACTGGCGCTCTCGCTCGTGCAGAGCTTCGATCCGCCCGGCGTCGGCGCGCGCACCGTACCGGAGTGCCTGCTGCTGCAGCTCCGCCGCCTGAACGAGGACGTCAGCTTCGAAGAACAGCTCGTCGAGAAGCACCTCGAGGACCTGAGCCACAACCGCCTGCCCAAGATCGCCAAGGACATGGGCGTGACGATGGAGCGCGTCAAGGAAGGTCTCCAGCGCATCTCGCACCTGAATCCCAAGCCCGGGCGGCTCTTCGGCGGCGCGCGCCCGCAGTACGTCGTGCCCGACGTGGTCGTCGAGGAAGTGGAAGGCGAGCTGATGATCCGCATCAACGAGCACTTCCTGCCCAGCCTGCGCATCTCGGCGGACTCGCTGACGCTGCTGAAGAAGGAGCCCAAGGATTCGCCGGTGCGCGAGTACATCATGGGCAAGCTCGGCAGCGCCGTCTGGCTGATGGAATCGGTGATCCAGCGCCGCAACACGCTCTTCCGCATCGCGCAGCAGATCGTGGATATCCAGCGCCCGTTCTTCGAGCACGGACCGTCGCACCTAAAGCCGCTGATGATGCAGGAAGTCGCCGAGCGCATCCACATGCACGTCAGCACGGTCTCGCGCGCGCTGGCCGGCAAGTACATGCAGACGCCGCAGGGGCTCTTCCCGATGAAGTATTTCTTCACCGGCGGCTTCGCGACGGCCGACGGGGAGAGCGAATCGAACCGCGCGATCATGCTCAAGATTCAGGACATGGTCAAAGCCGAGTCGAAGGACAATCCGCTCTCCGACCAGGAGATCGTCGAACGCCTGAAGGCCGAGAACATCGACATCGCGCGCCGCACCGTGGCCAAGTACCGCGAGAAACTGAACATCCCCAGCAGCCGGCAGCGCAAGGCGTACTAGCCTCCGCGCGTTGCCAGGCCGCGCCGGGCGGGTATCCTTCCAGCGCCATGAACGAATCCGAAGCCGCCGCGAAAGACGCCTGCGCCCGTTGCGCGCGCGACCTTTCCGCCGAAAAACCCGTGCCGCTGCCCGACGGGCGCATCTACTGCGCGGCCTGCTGCGAACGCATGGCCACCGACGCCTTCGAGATGGAGACTGGCACGCCCTTCGTCCCGTGGATCGAGAAACACCCCGAACTGGTCATGCGCCACCTGCCGGGCGAGATGCACATCCGCCGCATGGGCTTCGTGATCCCGCTCGTCTGCGCGGTCTGCGGACTGCTGCTGATCGGCATCGGCGTGTGGAAGGCCGCCACCGCGGGCGACGCGGCCGCCGGGGCCGAGGCCGCCCTGCGCGAGACGCTCGAGGCTGCCGCGCGCCGGAAAGGCTGGGCCTTCGCCGGCGTCGGCGCGGGCACCATCGCGCTCTTCGGCTGGCTCTCCTGGCGGCAGGGCAAGGCCTTCTGGCGCGCGCGCGACTTCACCTTGCGGCTGAAAGACGGCGTCTTCACGCTCAGTTACGGGACGCACCGCGAGACCTTTACCGCCGCGGACGTGAAGCAGGCCTGCATCGTCCGTCCGGGCACCGTGGGCGCCAGCGAGGGCGCGCTGGGCCTGGCGGACGGGCGCATGCTGACATTGGACACCTGCCTGAGCGACCTGCACGCGCTGGGCGTGGTGATGGACCTGCGTTTCCGCGAGGACTTTCCGCCCTCGCAGGAAGACCTGGCGCGCGAGCGGCGCAACAAGCTGCGCAAGATTCGCGGGCTTAGCTGAGCGCCGCGGCCCTCAGGCTGCGCCGATAAAGTCCACGATGCTCCTCGAGAGCGCTTCGCTTTCTTCCTTCGTCAAGATCGGCGGCACGGGTTCGAAGTGCGCGCACGGCACGGCGACGAGTTCGGAGCCCGGTGCGCGCAGGCTGTTGGCGACCGCGAACTGCCCCGGCGGGATCACGCCGGGATCGAAGAGCGCCGCGTGGGTGTGCGTGGGAATCGTGACGAAGGTCGCCGCCGTCGCCGCGTCGTAGTAGCGCAGGACCTCCAACGCTTCCGGATGCTTGAGCCAGTGCTGGCGCGCGCCTTCGCCCGAGCCCGTGCAGACGAACGAGAGCCGGATCGGATGGTGCCCGAAGGTGGGCACGCTGAGGTGCGCGCGCTTGAAGCGCGCATCCCAGGGGAGCATCAGCGCGCCGAGCCCGCCGCCGAAGCTGCCTCCGGAATAATAGAGCCGGTCTGCGAGCGCCGGGTAGCGCTGGGTCAGCACGCTGCCCGCATGCCAGAGTTCCGCGACGCAGCCGCGGATGAGATACGTTTCCTTCGAGGCGATGCCGTGGATCACGTGCTTCGAGGCCACGTTGGGAATCGCGGGGCTTGCCGAGCGGTGGAAGCCGCGCGCGCACGGGGCGAGTGTGGCGTAGCCTTCGCGCGCCCAGCCGTAGTCGGGGCCCTCGCGCCCGCCGTACCCGTGGCCGATCACCAGCAGGCCGCGCAGTTGCTTGCCTTCGGGCGGTTCGATCAGCCAGCCGCCGGTGCGGAAGCCGTCCCACGAGGTGTATTCGATCTCGAATACGCGCACGCCGTCGATGGTCTGCGAGACGGGCCGGATGGACGGCGCCAGGTCGCCGTCCGCCGCGCGGGCCTGCGCGTAGGTCTCGCGCCAGAAGGCCTCGAAATCGGCGGGCGGATTTTCGGGCGCGCGCACCTTCAAGAGGTCCGCGAGCGTGTATCCGCAGGTTGGATCGAACGAGATCGAGTGCGCGGGCGCGACCTTTTCGCGCAGGACGGTCAGTCTGGGTTCGGGCATCGGGGATATCCTACGTCAGGTCGGAGATCGTCTTGCCTCGGTGGCGGATGCGGTAGGCGTCCAGGCGTTCGGCGCCCTTGGCCTTTGCGGCGGCGTCGGCCTGCGATTCCCACTTGTAGACATGTTCGAGCGTGAAGGGTCCTTTGAGCTTGTACGGCTTGCGCTTGGCGCAGGCCGCGACGGCGCGGCGCGCGGCGGCTTCGGTCAGTTCCTGCGCCTTTTTCGGCGCGAGCGAGAGCGCGCAGTTGCGCCCCAGGCCGCGCTTGGTCGCGACGGTTTCCAGGTCCTTGCCGAGGAATTCGCGCGCCTCGGCGCAGCCTTCCTCGTCGGACGTGACCAGGATCACGGGGACGCCGCGCTCGCCCGCGATGGCGGCGTCGAAGGCGATCTCGCCGACCGGCGTGCCGTTCAGGATCATGCGGTGCACGGAGACCGACGAGTAGCTGTGCGCGAGGATGCCGTTCTTCCGGCCGGCCATGGCGTGGTGGCAGAGCAGCACGAGCCCCGCGAAGGAATCGTCCAGGACGCAGAAGCGCCGGGGGCGCGGGCCGCCCATGAGCACCTTCGCCTCCGGATGCAGTTCCTCGTAGAGCAGGTTGTGGCCGGAGCCGTGGTTGTCTTCGACGATCACTTCCGTCGCGCCGGCGGCCAGCGCGCCGCGGATGCAGGCGTTGGTCTCGGCCGTGACCAGCCGCTGCGCCTGCTTGAAGACGGCGGTGTTGCATTCCAGGCCCGAGCCCAGGGTTTCCATCGGCTTGCCCGGGTGCCCGATCACGCAGGCCGCGCCCTCGAAATCGACCGCGATGTAAATCTTCTTGCCGTGCGCTGCGCCCTTGGAGCGTGCCATGCGGATTCCTCGGAGCCGATCGGATTACGGGCAGGTTACCGGCATCAAAAAGCGGGGAAAGGGCATTTCCCTTTCCCCGCTCGCAAACGGCCGCGCGTGAACTTAGTGGCGTGTGATCGGCAGGTAGCGGTAGTAGACTTCCAGGCAGAGCGCGCCCATCGCGGTCATGTACACGCGGCCGCCCAGGCCGTCGTCCTTGCCGCCGATCGGGTCCCAACTGCCGTCTTCGTCGCCGCCCTTGCGCTGCGTCGGGAGGAGCATCCCCTTCATCGACTCGTTCCAGGCCTTCCAGTAATCGCCGCCCATCTGGAACATCGTCAGCGTCCCGTAGTACGTGTAGTACATGGGGAAGCCGCCGGCGTTGCCGCGGCCGAGCGCCGGGTCGCCCCACTTGGGCAGGTTTTCCTTGAGGTACTCCGCGCCGCCGCGCAGTTCGTCGGGCTTGCGGCCCAGGAACAGGTTGCAGAGGATGCCGATGGCGCTGGGGTTCAGCAGCGGCTGGCCGCCCTTCTGGTAGGGGAAGCGCCCGCCGGGGTAGCCGTCGTACTCCTTCTTGTTCTCGATCGAGTCGTAGAACTTGATCGCGCCTTCGAAGCTGGCCGGGTTGACGTGCAGCCCGGCGATCTTGGCGCTCTTGAGCTGCATCACGAACCAGCCCGAGACCGAAGCGTCCGCGTCCTTCTTGGGCAGGTAGCGCCAGGCTTCCTTGTCGGAGCCTTCGCCGGCCTGCTGCTTCTCGGTCGAGAAATCCACGGCCTTCTGCGCGGCTTCGACGGTCGCGGGCACCTTGGCCATGCCGGCGGCCTCGGCCAGCGCCAGCCCGCAGATCGAGTGGTGGTAGGCGTAGCCGGGGTGCCAGTATTCCTTGAAGGCGCTGCCGATCGAACCGTCCGCGCCCTGCTGCGAGATGATCCACTTCACGGCGCGCTGGACGTTCTCCTTGTACTTCCCGACCTTTTCGGTGTGCCCGGCGCCGAGGAAGGCGAGGAGCGCGAGGCCGGTGATCCCGGCGTCGAGGCTCGCCT
>JAHCJK010000092.1 GCA_026184295.1 Planctomycetota bacterium | reverse complement strand
TTCCCGAAGCCATCTTGAAAATAGCTGCGTAGTCTGGCCCCGGAATTCTATTTCGTCGCCGAAGCCGGCGCTGGGGCGCCGGTCCCCGGCCCGGCGCTCAGCTTGTAAAAGCGCACGTTCTCTTCGCTGCTCGACACCAGAATGAACGCGTTGACGCTGGGCACGTACCGCCAGCGGCCGTAGGTCCCTTTGGTGGTGAGTTTCGGCGCGCCGGGCAACTCCTGGATCGTCCACGTCTTCTTTTCGGGATCGAGCACATACACCTTGTCGGAGCCCCAATACGCAAATTTGTCCGCCACGGGATCGTAGTCGAATCCGACCTGGCCGGTCTTGGGAAGCACGTCGCCCGTGGTCTGCCAGGCTTCGCCGGGCTTGTTGCCGCGGACGTCGTACACTTTCACTTTCCCGGCGCACAAGGCCACCAGCAGCCCGCGCTTCGTGTCCAGCGCCACGCCCCCATACCCGAGGTCGTTCCCGATTTTGAAGCGGCTCCATTGTTCTTTATCGAATTCGTAACACCACACTTCGGCCCAACTGCCCGCATTGACGTTGCAAAACCAGAGCTTTTTCGTCGCGGGATCGTACGCGCTGCTGCATTCGTACATGGGGTTGAACGGCGGCTTGTCCTTGGCGCGCGCCCACTTTTGGGCGGCAAAGTCGAAGGTCCATACCTTGTTGCAGGCCGCATGGCCGCTCTTGTAAATCGACCCGCCCAGCGCGAAGTAGCGGTCGCAGTGTTCCAGGTACGCCAGTCCTCCATACGAATGCCGGGACTGCGGCGTGCCGTCGGAGTTCTCGTCCGAATCGTCCACCTTGGGGTTCGGCGTGGGATCGGTGATGCGTTCCCAGGTCATTTTGCCGATGTCGAACGCGTAGAGTTCGTTGCCGGCGTAGTCGCCATGGCCGCCGCCGAAAAGGACCAGGCGATTGCGTTTGGTGTCGAGCGCCCCGCCGCTCCACGCATTGACCACGGACGCCGGCCCGCAGATGCCCCACGTGCCGGGGAATTGATCGGGCTTGGGCAGCACCGCTTTCATCTTGGTGTTGGGAATCTCGATCCAGGAGTTCGCCGGCGCGTGGGCGGGCGATTCGGCGCCGAAGCCGTTCGCGCCAAGGCCCGTGCAGAAGAGGAATGCCAGGAAGATGCCGCCGCGCACGAGTTGTTGGGGATGCATGATGGGCTCCTTCAAGCGCCGATGTCCTGGTGGAGCATACACGCCAAACCATCGCGGAACGCCCAATTCTGCCTTTGTTTGCGGTAAATTGCGGTAAAATGGCGGGATGCCCGGCGCGCGCAGGAAACCTACCTTCCGAGGCCGGCCTCCGGACCCGCAGGCCGAACATGCCCGCGTCGCGCGCGCGCTGAAGCAGGCCATGGCGAAGGGCGCCTGGAAGCGTTACGAGCGCCTGCCGCCCGTGCGCAGGCTGGCCCAGAAATTCAACGCGAGCGTCAGCGCGGTGCGCCTGGCCCTGGAACATCTCGTCACGGAAAGGGTCCTTGCCCGGAATGCGCGCAAGCATTGCGTCATCCTTCCGCCCGGCAGCGCGCGCGCGGACGAAGACCACCTGGTCCTGGCCGTGTTGAGCGATCCCGTCGGCGCGCTGCCCATGCGCGGCGGCATGACGGAACTGCACCGCGGGATCCTGGAAGGCTGCGGCGAAATCGGCGCGCCACTTTTGATCGCGCATGCGCACAAGTATCAGCGCATCCTGCCCGGCCCCTTCCTGGACCTGCCGCTCAAGGGCATCCTGCTGCTGGGACGGTTTACGCCGAACGTGCTCTCGGCTTACGAACGGTTGACGGCGCCCGTCTGCTACGTCGATACGCCCGCCGCCGGCCACCTGATGCATGCCGTCTGCGTGGCCAACGCATCGGCCGCGTACGACGCGACGCGCGGCCTCCTGCAAGCCGGCCACCGGCGCATCGCCTTCGTGCAGTTCATTCTCTTTACGCTGAACGACGTGGACCCCGATTCGAAAGCGCGCAAGCAGGGCTTTCTGCGGGCCTGCCACGAAGCCGGCCTGCCGAACGCCGCCAGGAACGTGTTCAGTTTCTTTTCGAGCCGGATCGCGCAGGCTTCGTTGCGGGCGCTGTTGAAGGTCCGGCCCCGAATCACCGCGGTCCTGTGCGCGGACCCGGGATCGGCGCAGGCGCTGGCCCGGGAAGCCGCCGCGCTGGGCCTGAAGGTGCCCCAGGACCTGGGGATCGTCTGCTTTCAGGCAAGCGTCGAACCCACCGCGTTCTCCGGCCCCGCCATCGATTTCTTCACGATCGGCCGTCAAGCCGCCCCGCTGCTGAACAGCCCCAAAGCGCCCGCCCTCCAGAAAGAAGTGGCCCCCGCCTGGATCGAACGCGGCTCCGTCGTGCCGTTGGCCTAGGCGAAAGCCGTTGAAATATGTAGGACAGGCGTCCCGCCTGTCCACACCAAAGGAAGCAGCCCCGGTACTTGTAGATTCGAGCCGTTCGTGGGTGCCACACCACAAAGTGGTGTGCCCGCTGCGCGGAAACTTCAAACGGCAAAGAACCAAGACCCAAACAAACCGAAACCTGCAAACGGAAAACAACAAGGGGGCAGGGAACAGGGGGCAGTGGTCAGGGAACGCCCACGTCGCGCGAGCGCGCACCGTTGAGGAGTATGTGGGACAGGCGTCCCGCCTGTCCACACCAAAGCAGATTCGAGCCGTTCGCCGGGTGCCACACCACGCGCGAAAGCGCCTTGGCGTGCCGCGCATCCCCGAGCGCCGAGGTCGCGACGTTCGCCGATCGTTTCCCCGAAGGGGAAGCTGAAGACAGCCCAGGGTTGCGCGCCCCGCGCGCTACCCTGGGACCGCGCCGCACCCACGCGCCTGCCCTGCATGGGCAGCACCGCCACGCCCGAAGGCATCTTGAAAATAGATGCGTAGTCTGTCCCCGGAATTAGGTCCCCGCAATAACCTTTAGACTCGAGCCGGGCAGATCGATTTTCCGTCACACCACATGGCCGCGACGCGCTGATGCTTGATCGGCCTGCGGGCGCAGCCTGATAACAGGGCCGCCATTCTTCCCAAACTGAAAAAGTTGATCCTAGGACCGCTGATATCGGGCAATTCGGGCTTTTCGGATTGAAATGCAGCCACGCTTAGGTCGCGTGGAATCAATTTGCCTCGAATTTTCGCGGCTTCCAACACAAGGCTTGCACGGCTCGGGTCTGAACACAGCACCGCCGTTATCTGGGGGCGCCTCTCAAAAAGCGCCGAGAGCGACGCGGAATTCCCACCATCCTTCGGGAACGAATTTAGGATGAGACGGTTCTTGCTTGCGAGACCTGCCTCTTGGCAGGCCCTTTCAAATCCGACTTGCCGCTCTCTCGAGTCTGGATCGATGTCTCGGGTTCCCAGTTGGACAAACCGCAAGAACGCCAGTTGCCGGTGCCCCAAGGCGATGAGGCGCCGCGTGGCATCCATGGCTGCCGTTACATTGTCAACGGAAACCGCATGCATTTTCCAATGCTCGCCTGGGCGATCCGCAAGCACAACAGGGATGTTCAAGCGTTCGTATTGCCGCAACAGCTTGTTCTGAAATTGTCCAAGGAGGACGATCCCCCGCAGGGAATAGTCCAATAGCTCTTCGGGCAACGCGGAACGAAGATGCTCGTCGTGAACGATGAGCAGCGGCGCCCACAAGTCGCCAACGCCGAACTCAAGGCCGCGTTGAATGTCGGACACGCTGGAACTCTGCAGAAACGTGTGCAAATTCCCGCCCATGACTTCCAATACAATCCCGGTGGTAGTTGTAATCGCGCCCGTTGGGGAAAGAACCTTGAACCGCCTTCGAGGCGTCGCGCGGATTCGACATTCATCCTTGAGCGTGGCGATCGCAAGGCGGACCACTCTCTCGCCGACTTGAAATTCCTTGGCCAATTGTCGAATCGAAGGAAGCACGGCGCCTTGCGGCCAGCGGCCTTGGACCATTCCTTCGCGAATGCTCCCTGCAACCGTGCGGTATGCGGCGGATTCCGATACAGGACGGCCGCGGCGTTTGGCATGCGAGAGCCCCATGGGCGTGACTATAGAAGGTCCAGCCATGCGTTCAAGGATTTAACATCCCAAAAAGACGCAGCGCTTCGATTTCGAGCACGAGATGCCAAGCGCTGGGGTACAGTAATACGTATCCGGCCGGCGCCGGATTGGCATCGAACGAAGGAGGATGCTCGCCATGGCGTCGCCTGCATGCATGATGATCGCCAGGATAACGCTCGCGCTGTTCCTTGCTGGGGCATGTGGCGGGCCACGGGCGGGCGAAGCCCCGGAATCGGCGCTCAAAGCGAATACCTGGTCGCCCCTGCCCGACGCGATCGAACTCAAGCAGTTGAACGACCACAGAGCGATGCTCTCGCAAGCGCTGCGGCCTAAGGGCAGTGATTGGATTTTGATCGACAAAGGCCCCCTATATAATGCCTGTGCTCAGGCCGTTTGGGCGCCCGACGTCAAAAAAGCCATCATGCTCATTGTCAATCCGTACGGCAATCCGCTCTGCAACACGTACGCATACGATCCTTCGTCGGCCGAGAAGGTCCCGGCGGTGCAGTGGGGCGTTGCAAGTGGATGGAAGCGATTGGATCCGGCGGGTGAGCCGTTCAACGGCCGGCTGCTTTGGGCCTCGCTCGCATACGATTCGACCAACAAGGAGGTTGTCCTGTTCGGCGGAACTTCCGCCGATCCGAGCGGTAGCCCGGGAACTCGCGTATACAGTCTGGAGAAAAACACCTGGACGCGCCTCGACTTCTCGCGGTTACCGCTCGCTAAATCGCACGCGGAATGCAACGATTTGCGCTGGGCCGTGCACCTGCTGGAAGGACGCATGCGAAGCAGGCTGCATCTCGCGGAAACCATGGAAGAAGCCAAGGAAGACCTGGCCATTCCAACAAAGGCTCTTCGGGCTCGGGTCGATGCCTTCGCGGAAAAGCTCTCGGCGCAGGACGGCTTGAATGCGGAGGAAAAGGAACAGGTCGCGTGGGCGAAGCCCGAACTCTTGGCGGCATCGAAATCGCTGAATTTGCTGGATGGAAAAGCAACGCCTGCGCTGATTGAAAAAGCCGCGGATGCCGCCGAACATTTGCGCATGGCCCGGGACTGGCTGGCCGTCGAGCCGCCGACGCGCGCGCTTGCCTCCATGGTATATGAACCCGCCTCCAAGAAGATCTACTTGTTTGGCGGCGATCATCTCGACTACTTGATGTGCGATACGTGGGAGTACGATTGTACCGTTCGACGCTGGCGTCAACGGCGGCCCAAACTGGCCCCTGAACCGAGAGCCGGGCATGCACTGGCATACCTTCCCAAGAGCAAAAAAGTGGCGCTCTTTGGCGGATTTGGATACCGCTCCGAAGAAGGCTACCGCGTCGCTCCCTATGCCGCGCGTCCTTTTGAAATTTGGACCTTCTCGCCCGAAAAGAACGAATGGACATTGGTAAAGCGCTGGCCCAAGGCTTCAACCGATGCGAAGTCCTCGGACTTCGTCCCGGTTTCTGGCCGGGCCGAGCCCCTGGACATGGTGGTCGGGCCCAACGACACGGCGTGCGCTGCGGTTGCTCAAAAGCCCTGGGATCCCCAGGAAGTTTTTGTCTGCCGCGTGGACGCTTCCGCGGTGGATTTGCAAGGCGCCTCCGCTTTCGGCGTACCTCCAGGAACGGTGGTGCGCCATACGGGGAAATTCCTGCCCTCGTTTTGGGACGAAAGCGTTGCTTCGAATTCAGCCGCCGCAGAAACGACGCTATCCTCGCTTCCTGCAAATAAGTGGGTTGACATCAAGACGTCGAAAACGTTTGGCGTGAATCGCGATTGGGGCACTGCAACCTACGATACCGATCGTCAGCAGATCCTGTGGTTCAGTGGAGGGCATTGCGCCTATAGTGGCACGGATGTTTCTATGTATTCCACCCGTGCAAACGCCTGGCGAATCAGTTGCGTGTCCGATTTTCCACTGGGCGCTTGGGCGAACACCGGACAGGCCGGGCTTCACTGGAGCTTTGAGGGCCGGCCTTTCATGCACTCGCACACCTATAAGCTTTACGCATACGACCCCATCTTGAAAAAGATGCTCCTTTTCAATCGTGACGACACCTTCATTTTCGATCCGGCCGTCTCCGAGTGGGAAAGGCCGCTCCCGAACACGCCGTTCGGCGGCGGCCCCTGGGTACCGAAATTCTGCACGACGCCCTCCGGCGTCATGGTCTGGGCGCCAAGCAAGGCGGGGCCCAATCCCAGGCCGGGTTTGATCTGGAAATTGGATCATGCAAAGCATGCCTGGGTTGAATGGAAGACGACCGGCGGCCCCCTGCCGGCTACACCGAGCGACGATCATGGAACCTTGGTCTATGATTCGAAGCGCAATCAACTGTTGATTTGCACGGCCTTTCGTGACGGGGGAGGCGAGCTTTGGTCCTGCAACTTGACATCGGGGGTCCTCAAGAAACTGGAACCGGAGAACCGCCGGCATGGGCCATTCTATCCCCGAGAGGCGGTTTATATTCCCAAGGGAGATTTGGTGTTGTTTCATGACGCCATCGACAAGGCTGCCGTCGCCTACCATGTCGAGAAGAATCGATTTGTCACCATGGTAATTCCCAACGGGTTCGAAGGAAGAAACCCTAGCGTTGGATTGATGCAGGACCCGAAGCGCGGCCTTGTGTGGGCCATTGATGCCTCGTGGAATCTAAAAGTCCTGAATTTCGATCTCGCCAGCGCGCGATTTACGGACGATGAAAAGCCAGCCAAATAACTCCTTCTGAATTTCCGAAACCGGCTAAGCGCTAACTCCTTTCGTTCCCCCATCCACAAACAAAAAATGGGGACAGGCTGGACAGGCTCGCGCCTCGGCGCGCCCACCTGTCCACCCGCTCCCACTCCCGTTCCCGCTCCCACTCCCACTCCCGCTCCCACTCCCGTCCCCACTCCCGCTCCCGTCGCAACTTCCCCGAAGGGGAAGCAGAAGAAAGCCCAGGGTTGCGCGCCCCGCGCGCTACCCTGGGACCGCGCCGCACCCAGGCGCCTGCCCTGCATGGGCAGCACCGCCACGCCCGAAGCCGCCTTGAAAATAGAGGCGTAGTCTGTCCCCGTATCTCAAATCTGATCGCTCAATTCCTGGTGCCACTGGCTGCGGCCGTTGGCAGCCAGTGCGAAGCCCTCTGAGAACCGGCACTGGCTGATTACGGCCTCAGCCAGTGGCACCAAACACCGCGCTCAACGCGAATCAAGTCCCAGCCAGTGCCACCAGCCCGTTTGCCCAGCCCGAACTCAAAGCCCCTTGAGCAGTTCTTTAGCCGCTGCTTTGGCCTCGACATAGTAGTACAGTATCAAGCATTCATCGGGATGTTCGAATTTATCGGGCACTTTTAGTTCCACGTTTGCGATCTCTTGCAACATGGCCTTTGCCTCAGGAGCCTTGGGCGTACCTTTATCAATGCTTCCAAGCCGTCCGACCAATTCCCATAGAAATTGGCCTGCCTCTCGGGTCTTGGGTTCGCGAAGAACGACCTTGGCCATCTCGACGAAACATTCGCACTTATTGGGCAGGTAGGATAATTCTGTAATCAGCGCCCCGCGCATCCCATTTTGCTTAAACTGGTCATGCTTGATGAGATCAAGCATGATGCCATTTGCCCGCTCGTCTCCCTTGCGGGCAAGGCACCTACAGGCAAAGATTTTTTGAAAGGTAACTTTTGAATGGATCATTTTCTTGAGGTCGTCTTCCGTCGGGGAAAAATTGGCATCCTCGCAAACGCCCCCAAATAACTCACCAATAATCAATAGGTCGCTGGGCTTGATGGGCTGCTCCTCCGATGCTAGAATTTGCCTGTATAATGCCTCGCGTCCATTTTTGAGCTGTTTTATTGCCTTAATTGCGGCGTTCTGAACTCTAGCGTGAAATCCAGGAGCAAAAGCTCTAGCAAGGGCATCTGCTTTTTCGTCCTCATTCATTCCTGAGGATGCAACAGCAACCCAGGCTTGCTCCAATGCGGACTGTGCCTTGAGATAGGGCGTAGGCCTATTTTGAACGGGAAACGGAATAAGGTGTTCGAGCGCTACCTTGTAGGCCTTGTCCGGATTCTCCTGCAAGAACTCTGCCACCTTTATCATCCATATATCTTGCTTCACATCCGGTACTAAAATTGTGAGCAATAACGTGCGGAGTCGTGGATCAAAATTTGCTTTATCCGCTGCTCTAAGTGTTTCTATTTCCCGCGAATATGGTTCAGGATTGTCCGCCGAATGACATGTTGCCGCGCAAGCAGACAACAACCAGATGGGAACGAGGGCGCGCATACCAATCTCCATAGTTAACTCCGAGTTATGATAGTTCGATCCAATATCCGGGACAGACCCGCGCCGCCGCGCCGGCCTGTCCCCTCGGTTCCGTCCGCCGTTCCCTGACCTCTGATCCCTGTCCCCTGAATCCTACATCCTGAATCCTGCCCCCTGCCGTCATACTTCCGGCGCGCCGTCGCCGCGGCCGTCGGTGATGAAGTTCGCCACCATGTCGTAGGTCAGCGCGATCCGCGCGTGCGTGCGGCCGTGCTTCGCCTTCAGCACCTCCACGTCCAGCGGCACGGAGCGCCTGGTGCCACGGGCTGCGGCCGTTGGCAGCCAGTGCGAAGCCCTCTGGGAACCGGCACTGGCTGATTACGGCTTCAGCCAGGTGGCACCCGAAAGTTTCGGCGGAGATCCGTGGACAGACTGCCCAATTAATACCAAGGGCAGGGGTCCGGACCAAGCTCAATGGAAGAATGCGAAACATAGACTTTTGCGATAAAAATCGACATTCTTGACACAAGCTTCCGAGCGTGATACCTTCCTTGCAGCGCGTCGGGTGATTCCCTGTGGCCGTGCCTAACCGCCTGCGCGCAACCTGAGGTCCATTCCCACTCACAACGCGAACCGCTTGCCCGCTTCGGCGCTGCCGTGGCATCTCTTGGTCTTGGCACGATGGCCGTACGTACAGCCATCGCGGGGGCACGTTGTCTTGCGGCATGACTTCTTATCCGAATGGACAGGCGCAACACGTGCAGACTTTTTTCGAAGATGGCGAGGCCGCCGGTCCAGCAGCGCGCTCCTATATAGAGCGGCGCGCGGCCGGTGCGTGCGCGTATCCCGCGCCTCCCACCTTCTTCATGTGCAGCTTTTTACGCGAAGGGATTGCGGGCGCATGGCGCGCGCCTGCCGCAGGACCTCGCCCACGCGCGAACTTGGACGTGCGCACGGCGAGCTACCACTCGGATCGTTCGGTGTCCCAACCGCGCGCTATCCTTAGTAGGACAGGGATCAGGATTCAGATTCAGGATTTAGGGTTGGAGCGGCGCGCCGCGCAGCGACCTTGATCCAGGTCAACTGGTGCAGACTTTTTTCGAAGAGGGCGGAGGCCACCTGCATGCTAAACGGATAACGGCTGCGATTGGCCGGCAGGTAACAGACCGTTCTTGCGCGGATGCATAGCATGGCATGGGGCCGGGCGAAGGCTGTCCACTTGCTCACGGCTACTGCGGGCGGCGCAGGGTCGTCTTGCGGCTGGGCGCGCTTGGCCGGCCTGCGGGGCTGCTGACGCGGCTGACCGTCGTCTTGCGGCGGACGGGCCGCGCCGGCTTGCCGGAACTCGAGACCTGGAAGATGCCCCAGACGACCAGCGCCAGGCCGAGCACCGCCAGCCCGATCGAACTGTCCGTCCCGCGCACCACCATCGAGCCGCTCACCCCGCCGATGATGAAAAAGATGCCGATGAGGATGTTGTACATGCGGAAGGTCTCCTGATAAGCGCACGATATAATAGGTGCCCCAAGCCTACCGGCCGCGGCCGTCGCGGGAAGCGCGAACCATGCACGATGTTTCATTCGTGTCTCCTGGACACATGTGCAGCAATGCGCTATTAAGGAATGCGCAGGCCGCCACCAGGAGAGACCCATGCCCGAGACGATCCATGTTGGCCACTCGCCGGACCCCGACGACGCGTTCATGTTCTATGCCCTGACGTTTGCCAAATTCGACACGACGCCGGAGTCCTACGAACACCACCTGATCGACATCGAGACGCTGAATCAGAAGGCGCTGAAGGGCGAGTACGAAGTCACCGCGCTGAGCTTCCACGCGTACACGTACGTGGCGGACAAGTACGCGCTGCTGCCGCACGGGGCCAGCCTGGGCGACGGGTACGGCCCGATGATCGTGGCCAAGCGCTTCGAGGGCGGCGATCCCAAGGCGTGGCTGGCGGGGAAGAAGATCGCGGTGCCGGGCATCCGCACGAGCGCCTTCCTTTCTCTGAACCTGTATGCGCGCGGCCTGAAGAGCCTCAAGAGCCCCCCGGTGCCGTTCACCTACGAGGTCGTCCCGTTCGACGCGATCATCCCCGAAGTGGCCGCCGGGCGCTTCGACGGGGGCCTGATCATCCACGAAGGGCAGTTGACCTACCACGAAGAGACCAGCGGGCGCCTGGCGAAGGTCGTGGACCTGGGCGAATGGTGGAAGGCCGAGACCGGCCTGCCGCTGCCCCTGGGCGGGAACGGCATCCGCAAGGACCTGGGCAAGGACCGCATCCCGCGCATCTCGCGGCACCTGCACGACAGCATCAAGTGGGGCCTCGACCACCGCAAGGAGGCGCTCCAGTACGCGCTGCGCTACGCGCGCGACATGGGCGAAGACAAGGCCGACAAGTTCGTGGGCATGTACGTGAACGACTACACGCTCGATTACGGCGCTAAAGGCCGCGAAGCGATCCGCCGATTCCTGGACGCAGGGTACGAAGCCGGCGTGCTGACCGTGAAGCCCGTGGTCGAATTCGCCGTGTGAGCCCCAAGCCGTCCACGCAACCTTATCCAACCCGAGAAAGTGCGCCGAAGTACCTAGGTGGCCTTGGTGTAATGGTCTTTAGCCAATAACCTTATGTGGTGATCGGCTCGTATCTTCTCGAGCGACGACGACGGTTCCCGCGTTGTTCAATCGTCAATCGAAAATCGAAAATCGTCAATCCCTAAGGCCTTGCCTGCCTTTGGCCGATACCCAGTCTCATGGGGGGAGCCGATACGGCCACGTTGCGCCCGGTGGCTCCGGTCGCACAGGGCGCTGCCATAGCCACCGGCGCGGTTTCCGGCGGCTGGGTGGTGCGTGGTCTCAAACTCTTGCTCGGCATCCTGCTGATTCCGGCCTGCGTCGGCTTCAGCCTGGCCTTCCATGACGTCGTCTACGACTGGTGCGTCGTCGTCCGCGTCTCCGAAATCTTCCACCTCGATCCGTCCGGCATCGTGACGTGCGCGCGCTGGCTCGCGGGCGGGATGGTGGCCTTCGCCGTCGTCGGCGGGTTGCTCTGGCGGCCCGTCCTGGTCTACGTCTTCGCGCACGAATTGGTCCACGCCCTCGCCACCTGGCTCAGCCTCGGCACGGTCACGAACTTCCGGGCCTCGGTCTCGGGCGGGCAGGTGACCACCAGCAAGACCAACACCTTCATCCGGCTCTCGCCGTACTTCGTGCCGCTGTACGCGCTCTTAAGCGTGGGCGTCTGGCTGGCGCTCGACGCGTGGTGGCGGCCGCTGGGCGATTACCGGTATCTGCTGGCGGGGCTGATCGGCTGCTTCTGGGCCTTCCACGTCGGCTTCACGCTCTGGAGCCTCAACCGCGGGCAGTCGGACCTCAAGCCCGACGGCTGGCTCTTTTCCATCGTCCTGATTTACCTGGCGAACCTGCTCATGGCCGCCGCGCTGCTGGGCTTTGCCCTGGGCGGCAAGCCTGCCTGCGCGTGGGACGCCGTGAAGGCCAACGCGACCAAGGGCTACGAACGCAGCCTGGAGATTTACCGCAATCTGGGCCGGGGCGCGGAACGCCTCGTGCGAAACACTTAAGAAGGTCGACGCAGCATGGAGGGAGGGGTCACGGAACGCGGGGTGCAGCGGTTGGCGAAGGGGGATCCGTTAACTTCCCCAGCCTCTCATCCTCGCGTTCCGGGAATTTAGCGGCCGAGCAGGGGAGGGCCCGGCCGGGTGCCGCGGAACGGAGCGCCGCAGGGTGTGTTGATGTTGCCAGGAAGCCACGCCGTGCGGCACGATGCTCCGCGGTACCCCGATTCCTTGCTTCGCGCGCCCGCAGTTCCTGTTTACCCCGCTGCCGCCAGGCCCTAGAATGAACCCATGGCCGAACGCCTGTCCATCCTCATCCCGGTCTTTAACGAGGAGACCAACCTCCCCGAGTGCCTGAAGTCCGTCCGCGGCATCGCGGACGAGATCTTCGTCGTGGACAGTTTCAGCACCGACAAGACCGTCGAGATCGCCCAGGCCGCCGGCGCTCGCGTGGTCCAGCACGAATACGTGAACTCCGCGGCGCAGAAGAACTGGGCCATCCCCCAGTGCGCGCACGACTGGGTCTTCATCATCGACGCCGACGAACGCATCACCCCGGAACTCGAAAAAGAGATCAAGGAAATCCTCGCGCGGCCCGGCGGGCCCGACCAGGACGGCTACTTCGTGGTGCGGCGGAATTACTTCCTGGGCGGCGAGATCAAGCACGGCGGCTGGGAGACCAACGACGTCCAGCGGCTCTTCAAGCGCGACCTGGGGCGCTACGCCGAACGCGAGGTCCACGCCGACGTGCGCGTCAGTTCGGGGCGCTCGGGCTACCTGAAGGCGAAGCTGGACCACATCACCTGCCCATGCACGCTGGAAGGCCTCAACCGCTACTTCCAGCGCTTCAACCGCTATACGACGCAGGCCGCGGAACGCTATCATCGCGAAGGACGGAAGCCGCGGTTGCTGAGCTTCTTCCTGCACCCCGGCTGGGAATTCTTCAAGATGTACGTCCTGAAACGCGGCTTCCTGGACGGCATCCCCGGCCTGGCGGTCTGTTCGTTCTGTTCGTTCACGCGCTTTGTCCGCTATATGAAACTGTACGTGCGCATCCGCAGCGGCATGCCCCCGCCGCAGGCCTACGACGTCGGCACGACGAAGGCCCGCGAGATCGACGGGGTGAAGGATGCGAAGAAGCCCCGCGACGACGACAGCCAGGCTGCCCGAACGGCAGAGGCGGCCGGCGAGTAGGGTAGGTGGGTATGGACGACGGACCTGCGAAGTCTCCCTTCTATTTCGATCTGAAAACCGGACTGGCGCTGATGCTGACCGCCTCCGTGTTTCTCTACGTGGCCGTCTGGCTCAAGGAACGACTGTCGTTGACCTGGGAGGCAACGATCTATGGGGCCGTGTTTTTTCTTGCGGTGGGCGTCGTGACCGGTATCGCCAGCGTGGCCAAACGGCGGGAAGAACAGAGGTTGAAAGGAAAATCGAAGCAGGATTAAATTGGCGTGCAACCCATGGAAAATCTATCTTAAATAACATGGCGCTCGAACCACTGGACGAAGATGAATACCAGGAACTGCTACGCGAAGGACGCGAACGCAATCCTGGATCGGTTTTTAGAGACCCGAAGGAATTGGCCCAATCTGTAGGCGCGATCTTACTGATGGTAATGCTCTTCATGGCTATATGTGAACACCCATTCTTACCGAATATCCCTAAATGGCAGCTTTCTATTATGGGAATAGTGAGCGGACTCCTGATTGGCGTACCACATTTAATTAGCTGTAAACGATTTTATCTAATCCACCTGATAATCGTGATATTGCTAATTGCGGCGGTGTCCTCCGTTCCCGTGTTGCTATCCTAATTCGAACGTTGAGGGAACCTTTCGATGGTTGTCTCTGTAGTGGTGCGATTCGTGGTTCAATTTCTCCTCCTGCGGGGATCCGACCGACTGGATCGATGGGCCCAATGCCAGCGGCGGGCGCGAACGGCTCCTGATCCTGCGTGACATCGAGATGGACCGCGGCATTCCCCTCTTGATTCGCTTGTTCGGACAGACCAATAGCGAAGTAGAGGCGAAACTCCTGGAATACGAAGCGCAGCCGGAAGCGATGCGTTCGTGGAGAGGCAGGAGCAGGCATGTCAACCCAATACCGTAGTACAATGATCGGAATCGATGGGAAAAAGCTGCGGCTTTTGGATTCCATTCCTGTTGATGCTTGTCTTCCTATCGGGACTGTTGATTGGATTGGTGGCGGTGCACCAAATCGGCGTCGCCATCGAGATGGGGCCTGTGCTGCCTTCCCTGGAAGACGGCTGCAAGGCCCTTCCGCCGGTGGCTTCTGATGTTGGCCGCCGCTCTGTGCTTGTGTTTGCCGATCGGCTTTTTGTTGAAGCAATTTTCCCTGCGCACCTTATTAGTAATGGTGATGACTGTAGGCGGAGTGGCGTCGGTGCCGTTTCTCGTATTGCGTGGTTAGTTCGGAATGGGTCTTATGCCTCTCGAACCGCTGGACCATAACGAATACGAAGACCTCGTCCACGAAGGGCGGGCGTTGATCAAAGCACCGATGCGCAAAAAGCTTTTCGAGCGAACGCTTGGTTTAACCAGCGGGTTAGGATTTGTGGTTGGGGCTTTTACCTTCAATACCATCTTGAAAGGAGGTAAACGTGGCTTTTTCCCTGGGCTATCCAGAGAAGAATATGCGATGGTTCTGGTGGTTTGTGGCGTCTTGGTTGTGGTACCGCACCTGATCCGCCTACGAAAATATCATCTATCTTACCTGCTAGGGCTGGTTCTGTTGCTCGGCGGCATTTCAACCATTCCATTTCTCCTCCTGCCTTCCTAGAATCCTCGCCGGAGGTACACCCGCGTGCCCACGCCCCTCGATGCCGCCACCGCCGTCGTCTTCGCCGGAGCCCCCGCGCATAACGACGCGCTCTACCACCGCGCGCGCTTTCTCTGCGGCGACCCGACCGTCTGGATTGACCTGCCCAAGGCCGGCGGCGGGCGCGAACGGCTCCTGATCCTGCGCGACATCGAGATGGACCGCGCTCGGAAGCAGGCCCGCGCCGACCGCGTCGCCTGCCCGCGCGACTTCGCCCCCGCGAGCGGGCTCTCGGGCGACCGCGAGACCGCCACGGCGCAGGCGGCCGCGGAGGCGCTCCGGCGCGCGGGCGTGACGAAGGTCGTCGCGGACCGTTCGCTGCCCTACATCTACGCGCACCTGATCCGTCAGGCGGGCATCGAGATCACCTGCGACCTGGACCTGGGCGTCGCCGACCGCCGTGCGAAGGACGCGCAGGAACTTGCCGCATTGCGCGAAGCCCAGGCCGCCACCGAGGACGCCGTGCGCCTGGCCTGCAAGACCATCGCGAAGGCCGGCGCGCGCGCCGACGGCGTGCTGCTGCACGGCGGCGAGGCGCTCACGTCGGAAAAGGTTCGTTCGCTCGTGGACATCTTCCTGCTCGAACGCGGCTACCTGAACGCCGAAGCGATCGTCGCCGGCGGGCCGCAGGGCGCGGATTGCCACGACCGGGGTTCCGGCGCGCTGCGCACGGGCCAGCCGGTGATCGTGGATATTTTCCCGCGCAGCCGCGCGACGCGCTACTGGGGCGACTGCACGCGCACGGTCGTTCACGGCACGGTTCCCGCCGAGATCGCGCGCATGCACGCGGCGGTGCTGGAAGCCAAGGCCGCCGCCATCGCGGCGATCAAGCCCGGCGTGACCGGCGAACAGGTTCATGCGGCCTCGGCGGCGGTGATGGCGAAGCACGGCTTCGCGATGGGGCTGCCGCCCGCGGGTTCGCCGCCGACGTATTGCGGGATGGTGCACGGCACCGGGCACGGCGTGGGTCTGGACGTGCACGAGCCGCCGCTGCTCGACAAGGGCGGCCCGGCGCTGGTGATCGGCGACGTGCTGACCGTCGAACCGGGCCTTTACTGCCACGCGCTGGGCGGGATACGCGTCGAAGATATGGTCGCGGTAATGGAGACCGGCTGCGAGAACTTCAACCGCCTCCCGCAGGGCCTGACCTGGGCCTAGGCGTTCGTCTCACTTGGGTTCGGCCGCATTTTCCTTCTTGAATTGCTCGATAAATTGGCGCGCCACTTCTTTGACAGGCACGCCTTCGACGTCCACCCGGTGGTTCAATTTCATCATCGTTTCGTCGTCGATTTCTCCCGCCAGCGAAGAGAGCACTTCGACGACGCGGGGGAATTCCGCCGCCACGTCCTTCCGAATCAGCGGCAGCGCCTGGTAGACCGGGAAGAACTGCCGGTCGTCCTCCAGCGTCTGAAGGTTGAACTTCCGGATGCGCGCGTCGGTGCTGAAGGCCGAGATGATGTCCACCTGCCCGCCGTCCACCGCGGCATACATGTGTCCGGGCGCGAGGTCCACGGGCGCGTCCTTCATTTCCAGGCCGTAGTGCCTGGCAAGTCCGGGGAAGCCGTCCTGCCGCTGGTTGAATTCGGAGGTGAAACCGGCCTTCAATTCCGGATGGTGCTTCAGGTCGGAAATCTTCGCGACGCCGAGTTCCTTGGCTTTTTCCGACTTCATGGCCAGCACATAGGTGTCGTTGAGCCCGAAGGGCTTGAGCGCGCGCAGCTTGCCTTCGGCCTTGAGCCGTTCCTTGACCTTCTTGATCGCTTCCTCGGGATTCGAGAGCGGCGGCTGCTTGAAGATGTCCGTCAGCAGCGTCCCGGAGTATTCGGGGTAGAGGCTCAGCGTGCCGGTCGCCAGGCCTTCGTAGCAGAGCGTGGTGGAACCGAGTTCACGGCGGTCCACGGTCAGCTTGGCGTCGCTTTCCAGCAGTTGCGCCATGATTTCCATCAGCACGCGCGATTCGGTGAAGTTCTTCGCGCCGATCACGAGGTCGCCTCGGCTGTTCAGCCGGGTGAGCGCCAGGGCGCCGGCCAGGGCCACGAGCAGGGCCGCCAAGGCGAGTCCGGCCATCACGCTTTTCGTCATGCGCATGGGACGATTCCTATTGAGGTGGGGAGAGTTTGCGGCCGAGCCAGGCGAGCGCGCCGTCGGCGGCGAGCGCCATCAGGGCCACGGGCACGACGCCCAGCATCACGAGATTCGGGTTCACGGTTTCGAGGCCACGGTTGATGAAGACCCCCAGGCCGCCGGCGCCGATGAACGCGCAGAGCGTCGCGATGCCGATGACGAGGATCGCCGCCGTGCGCAGGCCCGCGACGATGACGGGCATCGCGAGCGGGAAACTGACTTCCCAGAGCACCTGCCAGGGGGTCATGCCCAGCGCGAGCGCCGCCTGCTGGACGGGCTTGGGCGTCTGTTCGATGCCCGTGTACGTGTTCCGCAGGATCGGCAGCAGGCTGTACAGAAACAGCGCCACGATGCTGGGCGTGTAGCCGATCTGCCCCGTCAGCACCATCAGCAGGCCCAGCAGCGCGAGGCTCGGCACGGTCTGAATGACCGAGGCCGCCGCCATCACCAGCGACGACGCGCGCGGCAAACGCGTGAGCACGATGCCGCCGGGCACCGCGATCAGCACCGAAGAGGCGAGCGTGACGGCGCAGAGCGCCACGTGTTCGAACGAACGCTGCATGAGGTCGGATTGATGCGTGCGCAGAAAATCGAGGAAGCTCATGCGGATCCTTCCTTCAGGCTGCGCCACAGGTCGCGGATGCGGAAGGGACCGGCCGCGCCGCCGGACGTGCGAACGGCGAAGAACTCCGCGCCGCTTTCGAGCATCTGGCCGAGCGCGGTTTCGGGGGAGCGCCCGCCGTCGATCGTTTCCACCGCGCGACCCTCGGGGTCGGCCGGTTCGAGGTACGGCGCGACGCGCGCGAGCACCAGGTAGCGCAGCTTCAGGTCGTGCGCGCGCCCTTCGAAAAAGCGGCGCGTGTATTCGTGCGCGGGCCGCAGCAGCAAGGCTTCGGGCGTTCCGAACTGGATCAGGCGGCCCTTGTCCATCAGCGCGACCCGCTGGGCGAGCTTGAAGGCCTCTTCGACGTCGTGCGTCACCAGCACGGTGGTGACGCCCAGGCGCGCCACGAGGGCCTTCACTTCGGCATGGAGCGCTTCGCGGGTGATGGGGTCGAGCGCGCTGAAGGGTTCGTCGAGCAGGAGCATGCGCGATTCGGCCGCGAGCGCGCGCGCGATGGCCACGCGCTGCCGCTGCCCGCCCGACAAAGTACTCGAGTACCGCGCGCCGAATTCTTCGTGCGGCACCTGCGCAAGCGCCATCACGTCCTTCACGCGCGCGGCGATGCGGGAGGTTTCCCAGCCGAGCAGGCGCGGGACGAGGCCCACGTTTTCTTCGACGGTCCAGTGGGGAAAAAGCCCGCCTTCCTGAATCACGTAGCCGATGGAACGCCTCAGCGCGATGGGATCCATCTGCGCGGTGTTCTGGCCGTCGATCAGGATTTCGCCCGCGCCGGGTTCTTCCATGCGGTTGATGAGCTTGAGCGCGGTGGTCTTGCCGCTGCCGCTGGAACCGAGCAGCGCGACGAGTTCGCCCGGCGCGACGGAAAGCGTGAGACCGTCGAGCGCCAGCGTGCCGCCGGGGAAACGCTTCGAGACCCCGCGGAATTCGATGGCGCCGGTGCTCTCCGGCGCCGCGCTATCCGGCAAGCCGCCCCGCGGACCAGCGGACGACGAGCCGCTGGGCCGACTGAGGGAAGTGCCGCTTGAAGAGGTCGCGGTAGAAATGCTCTTCTCCTCCGGGGAACGGGTTCGAGCGCGCGCTCAGGAAATGCGAGCAGCCGCTGCCCTGGTCGAATTGGAGCTTGGGCCGCCAGGCGATGGATTCGGGCAGCACGCGCGCCGCCACGCGCCGCAGCGCGATCTTGTCGAGGCCGTCGCGGCGCTTGCACGAGACCGGCAGGCGCATCGCGTACTGCACGACCGAGAGGTCCAGAAACGGCACGCGCGCCTCCAGGCCGTGCGCCATCGACATGCGGTCCACGCGCTGAAGGTTGATCGGATGCAGGTTGCCGACGGAGCGAACGAGTTCCGGATGGAGCTGCGCTTCGTCGTACGTGTTGTAGTAAGTGTAGCCGGCAAAGAGTTCGTCCGCGCCTTCGCCGGTCAGCACCACCTTCACGTGCCGGGCGGCCTCGCGCGAGACGAACCAGCACGGCACGGCCGAGCGGATCAGGTCCACGTCGAAGGACTCGAGATGAAAGACGATCTTCGGCAGCGTCTCGACGATTTCGTCCCGGTCGAGTTCCAGCGCGTGGTGGATCGTGCCGACGTGCTTCGCGACGAGTTCGGCCTTGGCCAGGTCGTCGCTGCCTTTAAAGCCGACGGCGAAGGAATGCAGGTTCGGAATGTGCCGGGCCATCAGCGCCGCGATCAGGCTGCTGTCCAGCCCGCCGCTTAAAAAAACGCCCACGGGCACGTCGGACATCAGGCGCCGGCGCACGGAGGATTCGACGAGTTCGAAGAGCCGGTCGTCGGCGTTGCGCCCGTCCTCGTCGCCGGGCACGGGCCGGTCGATGCGGATCGCCTCCTCCGGCGGCGGCAGTTCCGCGGTGCTCCAGAAGCGCCGCAGGCCGCCACCGGTCGTGAAATAGTGCCCGGGCGGAAAGAGTTCGATGCGTTCGGCGGGCGCCAGCTTGAGCAGCGCCTTGAATTCCGAGGCGAAGGCGATGCCGTCGCCGCTGCGCGACCAGTAGAGCGGCTTGATGCCGATAGGGTCGCGCGCGAGCGCCAGTTCCCTGCCGTCCCAGAGCGCGACCGCGAACATGCCGCTCAGTTGCGGAAACGTGCCCGCGGCGCCGGCTTCCTCCCACAGATGCAGGAGCGCCTCGCCGTCGCTGCGCGTGGCGAAGCCGTGGCGTTCGCGCAAGGGCGCGGCCAGGCGGGCGTGGTTGTAGATCTCGCCGTTGTGAACCAGCGCGACGGTCCGGTCTTCGTTGTACAGGGGCTGCGCGCCGCCCTCGACGTCCACGATGCTAAGGCGCCGGTGCCCGAGCACGCAGCGTTCGTGCTCGAAGACGCCTTCGCCGTCCGGGCCGCGGTGGCGCAGCAGGCCCATCGCTTCCCGGACGGCGCGCGCGCTGGCGTGCGCGCCCCACATGCCCACGATGCCGCACATGTATTGGAATTCCTCCGGTTAGCGTCCGTTCAGTTCCAGCACGGCGACGAACCCGTGGCTGCAACCCAGGCCCTGCTGAGCGTGGTATTCCGCCTGCCGCAGAAGCATCGCGAACTGGGGCTGCAGGAGGTTGGCGACGGGGTCGCCCGGCTGGAGCCAGCCCTGGCGGAAGCGCAGCAGGGCCAGCGCTTCCATGCCCTGGCGCAGCGGCTGGGGCAGGCCTTTCAGCATCGTGCCGAAGTCGTCGGGCGACGGCGGATCGTTCGAGACGAGCCTGCCGTAGATGCCCACCGCGCGGTTCCAGGTCTCGCGCCACGACGCGAGGAACGCCTGGACTTCGGGCTCTTCGCAGAAGGGCAGGGACCCCACGAGCAGGTCCTCGGGGCGCGTCACGCAGTTGAATTCGAAGAGCCCGTTCACGCCTCGCCGGATCGGCGGGCTGTCGGGATTGAACTCGCGCGTGTCCACGTGCCGGCCGACGAAGATCGAGCGGTCGGTGATCGCCAGGCTGGAGACGCGCTTGGCCACCGCCGGAATCCGGCGCACGAAGCGCTCGAATTCCCGGCCGCCCCACAGGCGCAGCTTGTAATCCGAAAACTCGTCGCGGTGCCGTTCCTGCTCGCCGGGCGGATACAGCCACGTCATCGTGTAGGGCATCATGCGCGGCGCCTTCGGGTCGCGGGAGTACCCCCAGTACTGCGGCCATTCCAGGCTGTACTGGCCCAGCATGTCCATCACCAGCACCGCCGGCCCGCGCGCGTGCGCCGCGATGGCCTCGATCAGGTTCAGCATCTCCGAATCGGTCAGGTGCGAATACGATCCGTAGCTCGAATAGTACAGGTCGAAGGGCGGGCGCCCGTTCAGGATCGCGTCGGGCTCCCGCAGGTCGCCGGCGCGGAACTCCAGGCCCGCCGTGCCGGCGAAGCGCCTGCGCGCGGTCTCGATCATCTCGGCGCACAGATCGACGCCGTAGTAATGTGCGACGTCTTCCGGCGCGAGCAACTTAGCGTCGTCCGAGGCTTCGAGCGTGGGAATCTGCATCAGCAGATCCCAGCCTTCGCCTGAACCGCAGCCCAGGTCGGCGATACGCAGGCGCTTTCCCCGTTCCTTGATGCGCACGACGGAATCGTGTACCGCAAAGCGTGAGACTTGGTTTTCCCAGAAGCGCCGGACGTTGTCGTACTTGCCCCATAAACCGTGGGGCATGTCGTCGTAGTGACCGTCTTTTACGAGATTCCCGTAATCGGGCGCGTTTTCCTGACAGAGATCGAGCGTAGACATGGGGATCTTTTCCTCGTGGGTTGTCATCGCACGCCGTCGCCCACGCGACCGCTTAGGTGCTTTGTTTGGGATTCGAAGAGATTGGACGCGGAGACCGCGACCGACGAATAACGACGAATCGATACTCAGGCCGCGCGAGGCGGATCGGAATCAGCGCAAGTTCCGTGCAGGAGGGTATTGGCGCCGTCGCAAAGGATCATGGACGCCACTATAACTTGAGTCGGTGTCCCAATCAATGGTAAACAACGTTCGCTAAAAAGTTTCGTCTGGCGCGCATGGCTTTTCGCGCGTTGCCTTCCCATGAAACTGCGTATCCTTCAGCGCATGGCTGCCGCACAGACGCTTTATATTTTCCCCACCTCGCTTGCAAGGGACGCTGCGTTGGACGAACGCTGCCGCGCGGCGGGCTCGGGCGCAGCGTGGGCCGACGGCCATCTCACGCTGTCCCAATTGTTGCAGACCCTGGACGTCAAATTGCCGCGCGAAGGCGCGCGCGCGCCTCGCGTGGCCGAGGGCGCGGCGCGTTCCGCCGCGATCGCGCGCGCGTGGAAGGCCGCGGGCCGGAGCGACGAACCGACCCTCGACGCGCTCGATTCGGTCGGGCGCCTGATCGCGGCCTGGAAGGGCGCGGGCGCGGGTCCGGAGGCGATCGAGAGCGCCGCGGTGCTCGTGCGGCAGGCCGGGCACGCGCGGGTCTCCGACCGCCTGAGCCTGGTTGCGCGCGTGTACGGCGCGTACGAGAAGGAACTGGGGGAGGCCTGGACCGACCGCGAGGGCCGGGAGGCCGGACTGCTGCGGCGCCTGCGCGCGGCCGCCCAGGGAACCGTCTTTCCCGCCGGCACGCGGCTGGTGCTTTCGGGCTTTCACCGCATCGTGCCGCTGCACCGCGCGGTGCTGGAGTGCCTGCGCGCCCAGGGCTGCGCGGTCTCGGTCGAGCCCGCGATTCCGTGGCCGGACGAGGAGGCCGGCGGGGCGGTCGGCGCGCGCGAGCCCGAGCCGTTCGAGACGGTGGCGCGCAGCTTCGGGCGCCTGCGCGACGCGGCGCTGCCCGCGCGCTTTGCGCATGCGCACGAAATCCGGCGCGCCGAAGCGCCCACGCAGTATTCCGAAGTGTACGAGATCGGCCGGCGGGTGCGGAGGTGGATCGAGGACGAGCGCGTCGCGCCCGAGCGCATCTGCGTGGCC
>JAHCJK010000091.1 GCA_026184295.1 Planctomycetota bacterium | reverse complement strand
CCGATGCCAAAGGTATTGAAGAAGAATCCAAAGAGCACTTCCAGTAGCGCGGCGGTGCTGCCGGAACGCTGCGGTTCGCAGACGCGGCGAACCGGCTGTTCGATGGGCACGCTTCCGATGCCACCTGCATAATCCGAAACCATTGCTGCTGCTCCTTAGATCAGCGTACCAGGTCGAAATCACAGAGGGATGCACCGGGCTATTCCGAACCGAAACGGGATTCTTTCGAGAAAAAACGCGTCCACCCGTTCACAGGTCTCGGAGCGGCGGGACCATATTACGGCCAAATAGCGATGCCTCGACGTCGCACGGGCATTTCCCGCCGAAGGACTGAGCACCTTTAACTCTTTTTATATGTGCTAGTTGCGAAAGTCTTTGGGAAGAGTCGCAAAGCGCAGATGCAATCGGACGCGAGTGGTATAGACTACTACT
Source organism: Planctomycetota bacterium (assembly GCA_026184295.1). GTDB lineage: Bacteria > Planctomycetota > SZUA-567 > H5-PLA8 > H5-PLA8 > JACQFI01. The sequence goes on along the minus strand of JAHCJK010000091.1, from coordinate 21,959 downwards.
GGTATTAAGGAGCCGGGATGCACGACTTCAGCCAAGCCAAAGCCGCTTACGAAAAGGGATACGGCAAGACACCCGAACGTAAGGACGGCTGTTTCAAGACGCTCTCCGGCGGCGACGTGAAACCGCTTTATACCGCCGACGACGTGGCGAAGCAGGACTACGCGCGCGACCTCGGCTTCCCCGGGGAATTTCCTTACACGCGCGGCATCCACGCCACGATGTACCGCGGGCGCCTGTGGACGATGCGCCAGTTCGCGGGCTTCGGCACGGCCAAGGAAACGAACGAGCGCTTCCACTACCTGCTTGAACACGGGCAGACGGGGCTGAGCGTCGCGTTCGATTTCCCCACGCTGATGGGCTACGACAGCGACCACAACCGTTCGCGCGGCGAAGTGGGCCGCTGCGGCGTGGCCATCGATTCCGTCGACGACATGTCCGACCTCTTCGACGGCATCCCGATGGACAAAGTCAGCACTTCGATGACCATCAACGGCCCCGCCGCGATGCTCTTCGCGTTTTACATCGCCGCGGCCGAACGCCAGGGCGTGAAGGGCGAACAGCTGCGCGGGACGATCCAGAACGACATTCTGAAGGAATACCACGCGCAGAATTCGTGGCTCGTGGGACCGGAGCCATCGATCCGCATCATCACCGACATCTTCAAGTACGCGGCCAAGAACGTCCCGCAGTGGAACACGATCAGCATCAGCGGCTACCACATCCGCGAGGCCGGCAGCACGGCGGCGCAGGAACTGGCCTTCACGCTCGCCGACGGGCTCTGTTACCTCGACGAAGGCGTCAAAGCCGGGCTGAACATCGACGACTTCGCGCCGCGGCTGAGTTTCTTCTTCGACGTGCACATCGATTTCTTCGAAGAGATCGCCAAGTTCCGCGCGGCGCGGCGCATCTGGGCGCGCGAAGTGAAGAAGCGCGGCGCGAAGGATCCCAAGAGCATGCTGCTGCGCACGCACGCGCAGACGGCGGGGGTCTCGCTGACGGCGCAGCAGCCCGAGAACAACATCGTCCGCACCGCCTTCGAAGCGCTCGCGGCGGTCCTGGGCGGCACGCAGAGCCTGCACACGAACAGCTACGACGAGGCGCTGGCGCTGCCGACGGAAAAGGCCGTGCAGATCGCGCTGCGCACGCAGCAGATCATCGCGCACGAGACCGGGGTCCCGAACGTGATCGACCCGCTGGGCGGCAGCTACTTCGTGGAAGCCCTGACCGACCGGCTGGAAGCCGAGGCGTACCAGTACTTCCAGCGCATCGAAGAACTGGGCGGGATGTTCCCGGCCATCGATACCGGGTTCTTCCGCCGCGAGATCGCCAAGTCCAGCTTCGTGCAGCAGAAGGAAATCGAGACGGGCCGGCGCAAGATCGTGGGCGTCAACGCCTTCGAAAGCGCCGAGGAGCGCGAACAGCAGACGCAGTTGCTCTACGTCGATCCCAAGCTTGAAGAAGAACAGAAGAAGCGCGTGCAGAAGACGCGCGCCACCCGCGACGCCCTGAAGGTCGAGGCCGCCGTGCGCAACCTGGACGAGGCCTGCCGCGGCGACGGGAACGTGATGGCCGCGCTGGTCGATTGCGCGCGCGTCCGCGTCACGCAGGGCGAAATGTGCGGCGTTTGCCGCAAGGTCTGGGGCGAATACCGCAAGCTGGCCGCGGTCTGAACGAACAAGACGTAAACGTAGCGCTTAAACGATCTTCAACAGAATAGGAATGCCGCCCTCGAGGTCCCCTTCGGGACCCCGCCGGAAGAAACTGCGCCCGGACGTCAGGCGGATCGGAGATTCGTGTTCGACTGTGCCGTACATCCAAGGCCCCTGGAGACCCACGCATGAGTACCACCGAAGTCCCCCCGCCCTACTTCTGCAATCCCGCCGAAGAAGCCGAAGCGCTTAAGCACGTCGATTGGGCCAGCCACGAGCCGCTCATGTTCATGCGCCGGCGCGGCGGCATCAAACTCGACTACGCCGACTATTACGAACGCTACCACCGCCCCGAAAACGTCGAACGCTGGGCCAAGCTGCTCGGGCCGGGCGGCATGGAGCGCCTGCATTTCCATAAGGGCATGGGCCTGAAGACCGAGCGCGAGGAGATCGACCGCACCATCGCCGTCTCGAAGAAGATGCACGAACTTGGCCTGAAGGTCTCGGTCTACGTCGGCGGGACACTGCACACCGACTGGTTCTTCAAGGAACGCCCCGAGTCCAAGGACTGGATCGCGGTCTCCACGAGCGGTTCGCCGATCACCTACCAGGGCTACCAGCTCTGGCGCTACTTCCCCTGCCTGAACAATCCCGGCTACCGCGCGTACGTGAAGGAAGTGCTCGACGTCGCCGTGGACGAAGTGGACGCCGACGAGATCTTCTTCGACAACCAGATTCTGCGCGGCGAACCGCGCTCCTGCCGCTGCCACGTCTGCCGCGAACTCTTCCCCAAGTACGTCGAAGGCAAGTACACGCCCGAACAGCGCGTCGAACGCTTCGGCCACGCCGACATCAGCGGCATCACCCCGCCGCTCTGGACCGACGAATGGCCCGCGGGCGCGGTGCGCACGATCAACGATCCGGTGATCCAGGAATGGATCGATTTCCGCTGCCGCAACGTCCACGACTTCTTCCTCGACATGCGGCAGTACATCCTGTCCAAGAAGGCCGCCGTCGCCGTGGGCATGAACATCAAGGGCATCCACCCGCACAATCTGTGCTTCGACAACGGCATCGACCACGGGCGCTGGCAGACGCCGGGCTTCAACTGCTGCGACGCCGGGCTGCATGCGCGCATCGGACCCAAGGGCCAGATGTCCGCCGAATTCCGCGCCTACAAGATGACGCACACGACGGCGATGACGCAGAGCCCGCAGGGTTCGAACCTCGACAACATCCTCTGCCTCGTCATGAACAAGCAGCTCGACGTCCCCGGCTTCGGGATGCGCCCGTCGATGGGGCGCGAAGTGAACAACATCTACGGCCCGCTGGGGCGCTTCCTGCGGCAGCACGAACACCAGCTCTTCGGCACGCGCCCGATCTTCATGGACGTGGCCGTGGTGCGTTCGTTCGCCTCGATGGCCTACCACTGCATGAACTGGATCTACGGGCCGCTCATCGCCGAACAGGCGCTCTGGGACAGCCGCATCCCCTTCGGCATCGTCTTCGACCAGAACTTCAACACGCTGAAGCGGCACAAGGCGGTCCTGCTCTGCAACCAGGAAGCCCTGAGCGACGATCAGTGGAAAAAGCTGAAGGCCTTCGTCGAAAACGGCGGCGGGCTGGTGGCCACCGAGCACACCGGCGCGCGCGACGACTGGCGACGCGCGCGGGTCAAGAATGCGCTCACCGCGGTCTTCGGGCTCGAACTGGGCGACAAGCCCGCGCGCAAGGAGTTCGGCAAGGGCCGCGTGGTGTATCTCCCCAAACTGGTACCCGCGATCGAATACAAGGACGTCCCGCTGCGCCATCCGTACGCTTCGTACAACGACTGCGTGGCCCCCAAGAACTGGAAGCAGGCCGAGGACGCGCTGCGCTGGGCCGCGGGCGGGCGGTTCTCGTTCGAGCTGAAAGCGCCCAAGGGCATCGCGGCGGAGTTCCGCGAAGGCCCGACGCCGGACGAACGCGTCGTCCACCTGATGAACTTTACGGGCAAGAAGATCGCCAAACCGATCACGATCACAATGGAGGCTGGCGAAAAAGAGAAGTGGGCGGTAAGAATCCTGGCTCCGGACGGCGCGCCCAAGGCGCCGCCCACGCCGAAAAAGGTGAAAGGCGGCTGGTCCGTCACCTTGAAAGGCATGGGCGATCTGTACGCGGCCTGCGTATGGAGCCCCGTCTGAACCGGAGGCGCGCACGCGCACACCCATGGCCGACCCGAACGACGACGTGCCAGGCGACGAAGAAGAGGACGAAGAGGAAGGCCTGGACGACGAAGAAGACGAAGGTGACGAAGATCTCGACGACTTCGACGAAGACGATGAGGACGACGAGGACGAAGACGACGATCAGGACGACGACGAAGAGGACGACGATCTCCAGGCCTCGCGCACGCCCGGCGAGGCCTGGTACGTCGTCGAAAAAGCCGTGTACGTGCTCGAAAAGGGCCTGCTGCTGCTCGGCAGCAAGGCCACCTCGGCGGACTTCAGCGTCGAGCTTCGCGACATGGTGGAGATCGTGCGCCCGAACGGGAGCCGCACGCGCTCGCGCGTGGTGGACATCTACCCCAGCGCCGCGCGCGCCGGCGGCGACCTGCTGGTGGACGGCATGCGCCCCAGCGACGTGCCCCCGGGCAGCAAGCTGAAGGTGATGCACGGCGGCCGGCGCCGGCCGCGCTGAATTCCAGCCTGCCTTTGCGCGAATCCCGCGCGCGCCCTACGCTGCATCGCATGGACCCCGGCGAATACGACGTCTGCACCTATTGCGGAAAGTCGATCTTTCCCGACGTGGCCGAATGCCCCTACTGCCACAAGTACACCGACGGCAAAGGGCCGCACGGTTTGAACGCCGGGGAGCCGCGACGGCTGGCGTGGTACTACGTACTGGCGGGCTGGGTGCTCCTACTATTGATGCTCCTGCCGTTCGTCCTGCAACTCTGGGCATGGCTGAAGTGAGGGTAGCCGCGGCCTTGGGTTTGCACGCGCACCGCTTTCTGATAAACAAGCGGTATGAGCGAAACTTCGAGCGCCGCGCCCAACCGCCGCCACCGCATCCTGATCGCCAAGCCGGGCCTGGACGGCCACGACCGCGGCGCGAAGGTGGTCGTGCGCGCGCTGACCGAGGCCGGATACGAGGTCATCTACACGGGCCTGCACCAGGAACCCGAATCGGTGGCCGAGGCCGCGCTGCAGGAAGACGTCGAAGTCGTGGGCCTCTCGATCCTTTCGGGCGCGCACATGACCCTCTTCCCCGCCGTCATGGACCTGCTCAAGCAGAACGGCATGGGCGACGTCCTGGTCTTCGGCGGGGGGATCGTGCCTCCGCAGGATATCGACCAGTTGAAAAAGGCCGGCGTCGGCGAGATCTTCACGCCCGGCACCGACACCAATGTCATCGTCAAATTCCTCGACGCGTATTTCGCGGCCAAGGACGCCCGTAAGTAGCTTCAGCGGAGAACGCCGCATGCGCGCTCGACGGCCCGGACTCCTTCTGTTCGCGGCGCTGCTGGCCCTCGGCGCGCTCACGCCGGGCCTGCGCGCGGCCGAAGACGCCAAGCCGGTGGTCCTGCTCACGGGCTTCGAACCCTTCGGCGGGCTGGAAAAGAACGCCTCGTGGGAGTCGGTCAAGACCTTCGACGGCAAGGAAATCGGCGGCTACAAGATCGTCACGGCGCTGCTGCCCGTGGTCTACGACGAGATGGCCGCGCCGCTGGCCAAGGCCATCGAGACGCACAAGCCGGCGATCGTGCTCTCTTTTGGCGTCGGCTCGCAGGTCGTGCAGGTCGAAACGCTCGCGCGCAACGGCTACCACCCGTACAAGCCCCAGGACAACAAGGGCAACCGCCCGCCGCGCTTGAAGATCGATCCCGAAGGCGCCAACGAAATCCCCGTGCAGCTGCCCGTGGACGCGATCGTGACCGCCCTGCAGGCCCAGCGCATCGGCGCGTGGACATCGAAGGACGCCGGCGGTTACCTCTGCAACGAATGCTTTTACCGCCTGATGGCCGCGGCGCCCAAGGCGCCCATCGCGATGCGCGGCTTCGTGCACGTGCCGGACTTCGGGAGCCAGGACCCCGCCGGCGGGACGTACACGGCGGAGAAACTCCAGAAGGCCGTCCAGATCGTCGTCGAAGAGACCGTCAAGGCCGCCAAGGCGCAGGCCGCAACGTCCGCCCGGAAGTAGAGGAGGCTCGCATGCCCGCCGTGGAACGCATCGCCGTCATCGGCTCCGGAACGATGGGCTCGGGCATCGCCCAGGTCAGCGCGGCCTCCGGCATCGAGACGATCCTGATCGACACCGGCAAGGCGCAGCTCGAAAAAGCCCGCAACACCATCGACACGTCCCTGCAGCGCATGGCCAAGAAAGGTGCGATCACCGAGGCGCAGGGCATCGAGACCGCCAAGCGCATCAGCTTCACCATCGACATCACCGACGCCGAAGACGCCGACCTGGTGATCGAAGCCGTCTTCGAACGCGAGGACGTGAAGCGCGAGATCTGGCAGAAGGTGGACGCGCTCTGCAAGCCCGAAGCCATGTTCGCCAGCAACACCAGCAGCATCTCCATCACGGCCATCGCCGCCGCGACCAAGCGCCCGGAACTCTTCATCGGCATGCACTTCTTCAATCCCGTGCCGGTGATGAAGCTCGTCGAAGTGATCCGCGGCAACAAGACCAGCGACGCCACCTGCGCCAAGATCGTGCAGCTGGCCAAGGAGATGGGCAAGTCGCCGGTGGAAGTGAAGGATTATCCCGGCTTCGTGAGCAACCGCGTGCTGATGCCGCTGATCAACGAGGCGATCTTCGCCGTCTACGAAGGCGTCGCGACCGCGGAGTCCGTGGACGAGGTCTTCAAGCTCGGCATGGCGCACCCCATGGGCCCGCTGACGCTCGCCGATTTCATCGGCCTCGACGTCTGCCTCAACATCATGGAAGTGCTCCAGACCGGCTTCGGCGATCCGAAGTACCGCCCCTGCCCGCTGCTCAAGCAGATGGTGGCCGCGGGCAAGCTGGGCCGGAAAAGCGGCGAAGGCTTTTACAAATACCAGGGCTGACGGAGGTCGGTATGGGCGAATTCCTGAGAGTCTCGCACGACGGCGCGGTGGCGACGATCACCTTCGCGCGCGAGAAGGGCCTGAACATCCTCTCCATCGCGGTGCTGAAGGAACTCGGCGCGGCGTGGAACGAGATCGAGAAGCAGGGCAAGACCCGCGTCTGCATCCTGCACGGCGAAGGCAAGGTCTTCGTCGCCGGCGCGGACATCAAGGAGATGTCCAAGCTCGATCCCAAGGGCGCGCTCGATTTCGCCGCGCTCGGCCAGCACGTCTTCCAGAGCATCGAACTCTCGCCCATCGTCAGCATCGCGGCCATGCACGGCGCGGCGCTGGGCGGCGGCTGCGAACTGGCCCTCGCCTGCGACCTGCGCATCGCCGCCGACGATCTGAAGATCGGCCAGCCCGAAGTGAACCTGGGGCTGATTCCCGGCTTCGGCGGGACGCAGCGCCTGCCGCGCGTCATCGGGCAGGGGCGCGCGCTCTTCCGCATCCTGACCGGCGAACCGTACAACGCGCAGATGGCGCTGGCCGTGGGGCTCGTCAACGAGGTCACCTCGAGCGAGAACCTGATGAACACGGCGAGGCACATCGCGGGCACCATCGTCTCGCGCGGGCCGCAGGCCGTCGCCACCGCCAAGGCGCTCGTGCGCGGCGCCTTTTCCCGCCCGCTGCAGGACGGCCTGCTGAACGAGCGCGACTCGTTCGCCAAGACCTTTGCCTCGGGCGAAGCGCAGGAAGGCATGGCCGCCTTCGTCGAAAAGCGCGCGCCCGCGTTCAAGTTCCCGAACTGACCAGGAGCCCCATGGCCGAGCCTTCGCTGAACGACCTGCTGTCCGCCGCGATGGACGCCGCGTACCTGGGCGGCCGCCGCGCGCTGGCCTACTACCGCACCGGCGTGGAAGTGGAAACCAAGGCCGACCAGTCGCCCGTCACGCGCGCCGACCGGGAATCCGAAGAGACCATCCGCGCCTACATCGGCCGCCACTTCCCCACCCACGCCATCGTGGGCGAGGAACTCGGGAGCCAGCCCGGCAGCGCGCCGTACCGCTGGATCGTGGACCCGATCGACGGGACGAAGTCTTTCGTCGCCGGCGTGCCGATGTGGGGCGTGCTGATCGGCGTCGAAGTGCACGGCAAGCCGTCCGTCGGCGTCATCTACCTCGCCGCGCAGGACGAGATGATCTCCGCCGCGACGGGCTTGGGCTGCCGCGCCAACGGCCGCAACGCCCGGGTCTCGTCCGTCGCGAACCTCAAGGACGCCGTGGTGCTCACCTCCGACGTCCGCATGTGCCAGGATCGCTCCGACGCCTACGACCGCCTCGCGGCCAAGGCCAAGGTCGTCCGCACCTGGGGCGATGCCTGCGGCTACGCGCTCGTCGCCACCGGCCGCGCCGAAGTGATGCTCGATCCCGCCATGAACCCGTGGGACTGCGCCCCGATGCTCCCGATCCTGACCGAGGCCGGCGGGCACTTTACCGACTGGGGCGGCACGCCCACGATTCACGGCAAGGACAGCGTCGGCTGCAACGCCGCGCTGTACGACGAAGTCCTGGCGGTGCTGAAGAGCGAGCGGCGGAAGGCCTGAGCATGCCCAAGCGCGCGGTCACGACGTCGCAGGCGCCGGCGCCCATCGCGAAGTATTCGCAGGCCATCGTGAGCAACGGGTTCGTCTTCGTCGCGGGCCAGGGCCCCGTGGACATGGCCACCGGCAAGCTGATCCTCAGCGAAGACATCCGCGAACAGACCCGCGTGACGCTCGAACACCTCAAGACCGTGCTCGAAGCCGCGGGCTCCTCGCTGGACAAGGTGGTGAAGGTCAGCGTCTTCCTGAAGGACCTGGCCGACTTCAAGGCGATGAACGAGGTCTACGCGCGGTACTTCACCGGCGACGCCCCGCCCGTCCGCACGACCGTGGGCGTGAACCTCCTCGGCGGCCGGATGAAGATCGAGATCGATTGCATCGCGGAAGCCTGAGTTCAGGCTGCGCGCTCGGGAGCCACGACATGACTCGCTACGCATGGCTGGTACCGTTGGCCCTGGCGCTCGCGGCGGCATACGCCGAAGAAAAGGAAGCGCCCCAGCCGGACGCGAAGGAGAAGGTCCTCGGCGCCGTGATGGACTTCGAAGGCGACGGCGTTAGAGCCGCTTCGATTACCTTCTGGAACTGGCCCGCGGAAATCAAAGCCAAGGCGGCCGAGCTGAGCCGCATCGAATCCGTGAACGGTTCCGAGTTCGGCGCGCGCGCGCTCAAGCTGACGATGTCGGACGCGTTCCCCTGGAAGCTGGGCAAAGGCGCGGACAAGGGCTATGCGGTGACCTCGCTGGGCACGGCCTTTTTTCCGCCCGAGACCGACGTGGTGCGCGTCCGCATCAAGGTGGTGAAGGGCCTGTTCCGCTTCACCATCGGCGGCCCCACCGCGTACTTCGGGAACAGCGACGCGACCACGGCCGTGCAGCAGTTCGAGGCCCGGCAGCCGCCCGCCTGGGTCACCGCCGATTTTTCCCTCAACCGGCGGCTGTCGCGAAACTACCGCCGCTCAGGCTTCAGCACCCCGGCCACGCGGATTTTCTACAACCGCTGGGCCCAGGAACCGACGACCCTGAACGTGATGCCCGAATCTCAGGGCGAAGTCTGGATCGACCAGATCGAACTCGTGGCCAAGGGCGAAGGCCGGCCGTTCCCGCGCTTCGCGCCCGAACAGGTCGCGACGACGAAGGTGCTCGCGGACTTCGAACAGCCCGGCGACCTTGCGCGGTCCTTCACCGCGCTGCTGGCCGACAACCAGGTGAAGGACTTCGACGCGTCCTGGACCGGCGCCAAGTCCACCTATCCGCCCCCGTCGGTCTCGCTGGAAAAAGACGCCGCCACCGGCCGGCAGGCACTGGCGATAAAGAGTTCCTTCCTCGAAGAGATCAAATGGGCGGGCGTAAAGGTATCCGGCGCACCCGGCGCCAACGCGGTGCGGATCACGGTCAAGAGCGAGTATGCCTCCGGCAACAACCGCCAGTTCGGCCGCGAGGAAGGCCAGCCGCTGGACTTCGCCGTCTGGGTCGCGCCCGCGCAGCCGGCCTTCCCGTGGGAACGCTTCGGGCCCTCGGCCGACCTGCGCAAAGGCGGCGGCAAAGGCTTCGACTACAACCTTTCCTACATCACCCTGCGCGAGGTCAAGGACGTCCCGTACGCCTTGTACCACGCGCGGCGCTTCGTGAAGGACGGCGAATGGACCACGCTCGTCATCCCCATGGCGGATTTCGTCTGCATCTGGGGCTGCGGCGCGTGGAGCGACCGGCTGACCAAGAACCTGCCGCTGAACAGCGAAGAACTGCTGGCCGTCAGTTTCCTGGCGCCGTGGCCGCGCGCCGGGCGGGGCGATGCGAAGATTTCCATCGACGAGATCGCGCTGGTCAAGGTGCCGGGCACGCCGGCCGACCTGCGCAGCTACTGGCAGCCCGAGGATTACGGCGCGTACAAGCTCGTCAAGGAAGAGACAGGCGGCATCTCGCACTACCTGCGCCAGGACGAGAAGCCCTGACGGCGGCGGTCGCCGCTTTTGCCTGGGTGGCTCCGGGCGTTACAGGCGTTCGACGACCATCGCGACCGCGTTGCCGCCGCCGAGGCAGAGGCTCACGACGCCGAGCTTCGCATTGCGCTGCTCGAGGGCGTGCAGCAGCGTCACCAGGCAGCGGCAGCCGCTCGCGCCGATGGGATGGCCGAGCGCCACGGCGCCGCCGTTCACGTTCACCTTGGCCGGATCGAGTTCCAGCGCGCGGATGTTCGCGACCGACTGCGCGGCGAAGGCCTCGTTGAGTTCGAAAAGGTCCACGTCCTTCACCTTCTTGCCGGCCTTCTCGAGCGCCAGGGGCACCGCGAGCGCGGGCGCGTGGAAGATGTCCTTCGGCGCGACGCCGGCCGTCGCGTAGCTGAGCATCCGCGCGAGCGGCTTCTTGCCGTTGGCCTTGGCCCAGGCTTCGTCGGCGACGACCACGGCCGCGGCGCCGTCGTTCAGGCTCGAAGCGTTGCCGGCGGTCACGCGGCCGTCTTTTTCGAAAGCCGGGGGGAGCTTGGCGAGTTTCTCGAGCGTGCTGTCCTTGCGCGGGCCTTCGTCGGTCTCGACCTTAAGTGCCGGGCCCTTGCGCTGCGCGATCTCGACGGCCACGATCTCCTTCTTGAAGAGTCCGCCCTCGATCGCCGCGACCGCGCGCTGGTGGCTCTGGAGCGCGAACGCGTCCATGTCCTCGCGCGCGACGTTGAAGCGCCGGGCGACGTGTTCGGCCGCCGAGCCCATGTGCCACTTCTCGAAGGCGCACTCCAGGCCGTCGGTGAGCAGCGAGTCTTCCAGGATGCCGTGGCCGTAGGGGCTGCCGCCGCGGTGCTTGCGGAGCAGGTGCGGCGCGTTGGACATGCTCTCCGCGCCGCCCGCCAGCAGCACCTGCGCGTCGCCGGCCCTGACCGCCTGCGCGGCCAGCATCACGGCCTTCAACCCCGAGCCGCAGACCTTGTTGACCGTGAAGCAGGGCAGCGTATCCGGCAGGCCGGCCTTGAGGGCCGCCTGGCGCGCGGGCGCCTGGCCCAGTCCGGCGGAGATCACGTTGCCGAGGATCGCTTCCTGAATGTCGGCCGCGGCGACGCCGGAGCGTTCCAGCGCGGCCTTGTTGGCGATGGCGCCCAGTTCCACGGCCGAGAGCGGCGCGAGGCCGCCGAGAAACTTGCCGATGGGGGTGCGGGCGGCGGAAAGGATGACGGGCGTAGCCATGGGGGACTCCACGTTGGGGGGAACGGCCGGCGCCGCAGCCGCCTTCGCGCTGCGGCACAATATTTATGTGTGTTCCGGCGCTGCGTACTCCGCGTCTCCGCGGTGAATCAGGCCAGCCCGATCGCCTTGCGCGGGTTCTCGACGGTCAGGCGCAGCGCGTCTTCCTTCGAGAGGCCGACCTTTTCGACGAGGTTCGTCACGGTCTGCGGCATGCTGATGGCCGCGCCGACCAGATGGCTGCCATCGGGCGCGCGCGCGACCATGTCCTCGCCGATCTTCAGCGTCCAGCGGCCGACGGTGTAGGTGCCCGGTCCCAGCCCCGCGGGCGCGACGGCGTCGGTGACCACCGCGCAGCGGTCGATGCCGGCGGCGCGGAGGTAATTGCCGAGCGCGTAAAAGGCGATGTGCGCGCCGTCGGCGATGAAGCAGAGCCGCAGGTGCTTGTAGAGGCTCAGCGCGCGCTGAACGATGTTCTCGTGGCGGTGCTGCTGCATCGGGCAGCCGTTGCCGAGATGCGTGAAGAGGCTCACGCCGGCGTCGCAGCTCGCCTTCAGCAGGTCCAGCGAGGGATTGCAGTGCCCGGCGGAGACGGCCACGCCGTTCTTCACCAGCAGCTTGGTGACTTTAAAGCCTTCGTCGCGTTCGGGGGCCAGCGTCACGAGCTTGGTCAGGCCCGCGGTGGCTTCCAGCAGGCGCTTGGTCTCGTCCTCGTTGGCGGGATGGATCGCGTCCACCGGGTGCGCGCCCTTGTAGCCGTTCTCTTCGTTGATGAACGGGCCTTCGATGTGGAAGCCCGCGATCATCTTCTTCGCGAGTTCGTCCTTGGCGCGCAGTTCGACGAGTTTGGCCAGGCGCCCGGCCATCAGGTCGATCTTTTCGGTGATGACGGTGGCCAGGAAGCCGGTCACGCCGTCCTGCGCGAGCCGCTCGCAGGAGCGGTGCAGTTCGTCGGCCGTGAGGCCTTCCTTGTTGTAATCAACGCCGCCGTAGCCGTTGACCTGGAGATCGAAGTAGCCGGTGGGTGTATGCATGACCGGTATTATACAGCGGTGCGCAACGCACGAAACGGCTAATCCGTCATGCGGTCGATGGCCTTGCCGATGCGGCCCTTGCCGCTGATGGGCGTCTCGGATTTGTGCGAGGCCACCACGCTCTCGGAGAAGAACATCTTCACGCCCAGCGCCGATAGCAGCAGGCCCACGACCAGGAGAACGTAGCTTCCCACCGCGCCGTCGCTGGCCAAGCGGTTGATGCGCGGATCGCTGGCGAGATATACGATCTTCACCGTCGTGCTCTCGGGCACCCAGCCCTTCGCCGGCTTGAACGCGCCGTGGAACTGCTCGTCCTTCCGGTCGCGGAAGGTGTACTCGACGCTGCTGATCTCCTTCCCGCCCAGCATGCCTTCCTTCTGCCAGGCGCCTTCGATCAGTGCATCCGCGGGCACGCCCCACATGCGCAGCCGCAGATCGCGCTGCACCAGGAAAATGCCCACGAGCGAGAGCAGCAGTCCAAGCCCCAGAATCTTGAGGAAGGCCGGCATCGGGCACCCCGTTTCAAATATTGCCTGCGTCCAGATACGACGAAGGGCGGGCCTCGCGGCCCGCCCTTCCCTGAATCCTGAAGCCTAAATCCTGATTCCTGCCGTTACTTCAGCGCCAGCGCCACCAGCGTGTCCGGATCCATGCCGCACTGCTTGAGCTGCCAGGGGCGCGCGCCGTGGGCGATGAACTGGTCGGGGATGCCGACGCGGACGACCTTGCGGGTATCCAGGCCGCGGTTGCAGCATTCTTCCAGCACCGCGCTGCCGAAGCCGTTCATCAACTGGTGGTCTTCGGCGGTGATCACGCGGTCGTGCGTCTTCATGAGTTGTTCGACCAGTTCGCCGTCGAGCGGCTTGCAGAAGCGCGCGTTCGCGACCGTCACCTTCAGGCCGTGCTGCTTTTCGAGGATCTCGGCGGCCTTCATCGACTGCGCCACCATCGCGCCGTAGGCCAGGAAGGCGACCTTCTCGCCCTGGCGGACGATCTCGCCCTTGCCCAGTTCCAGCGGGCGGAATTCCTTGGTGAAGGGCTCGGACGGGACGCTTTCCTTCGGCGTGCGGATGCCGATGGCGAGGTTCTGCTTCACGGCCCAGTGCACCATCTCGGTGGCTTCCTGGCCGTCCTTGGGCGCCATCAGCACGAAGTGCGGCAGCGCGCGCATGTAGGCGAGGTCGAAGACGCCGTTGGCCGTGGGGCCGTCGTCGCCGACCAGCCCGGCGCGGTCCATGCAGACCACCACCGGCAGGCCGTCCTGGAGGCTGATCTCGTGCATCAACTGGTCCATGGCGCGCTGGAGGAAGCTGCTGTAGATGCAGGCCACCGGCTTCATGCCGCCCTTGGCCAGCGCCGCCGCGAAGGCGACCGCGTGCTGTTCGCAGATGCCGACGTCGAAGAAGCGCTCGGGGATTTCCTTGTGGAACTTGGCCAGGCCCGTGCCTTCTTCCATGGCGGCCGTGATGCCCAGAATCTTCTCGTCCTGCTTGGCGGCCTCGACCACCGCGCTGCTGACCACCTGGTAGTAGTCCGGCGGCTTGGGCTTGCTCGACTTCTTGAAGACCGCCGTGCCGTCTTCCTTCACTTCGTAGGGCTTGGCGCCGTGCCACGTCACCGGGTCGGTCTCCGACCAGGCGAAGCCGCGGCCCTTCTGCGTGATGACGTGCAGGAGCTTGGGGCCCTTTTCATGCTTGAGGAACTCGAGCCATTCGTGGAGCGCGTGGAAGTCGTGGCCATCGACCGGGCCGTAGTACTTGAAGCCCAGGTCGAGGAAGATCGCGCCCGGCGAGTGCGTCAGGTGGCTGGCGGCGCCGAAGACGTTCGCGGCGAACTTTTCCACGTCGCGGCCGACATACGGAATCTTCTCGATCAGTTCGCGGCCCTTGCTGCGCACGCTGTTGAACATCCCCGACTTGCGGATGGCCGAACAGGTGGCCGAGAGCGCGCCGGTGTTGACGCTGATCGAGCAGCCGTTGTCATTGAGGATGACGATCATGTTCTCTTTGAGGTGCCCGGCGTTGTTGAGCGCCTCGTAGGTGATGCCGGTCGTCATCGCGCCGTCGCCCACCACGGCCACCAGGTTGGTGTCGCGTTCGAGCTTGCGGTCCGCGACGGCCAGGCCCAGCACGCTGCTGACCGCGCAGCCGGCATGGGAGGTGTTGAAGAGGTCGTATTCGGGGCATTCCTTCGGGTGCGGGTAGCCGCAGAGCCCGTTTTCCTGGCGCAGGGTATGGAAGAGGTGCGCGCGGCCCGTGAGCATCTTGTGCGGGTAGCCCTGGTGGCCGACGTCCAGCACCAGGCGGTCGCGGCGGAAATCGAAGACGCGGTGCAGCGCGACGGTCAGTTCCACGATGCCCAGGTTCGACGCGTAGTGCCCCGGCGTCTGCTGGATCGTCTCGTGAATCTTGTTGCGAATCTCCTGGGCGAGCTTCGGGAGCAGCGCCATGGGGATCCGCTTGACCTCGTCGTGGCCCTTGATGTGAGCCAGGAACGGTTCGGCGATCTCGCAGGGGATGTCCGCGGCCTGCGCCCCCAGCGCTTCGGCCGCGCGGTGCGCCGCCGTCTTCAACAGCTCGTCCGCCGAACCGGCCTTCCCCCCCATCACGATGCCCTGATCGATGCTCATCGCGGGTCTATCTCCTTTGGATTCCTTTTCCTTGAGGCCGGGCTTCAAGTTGGCTCCCGTCAACTCTTCCGCTCAACCACAAAGAGGGCTAAGTCCTCTAAGTGCTGCGCACGTGCACCGAGCGCCTGCAACTCTGCCTTGGCGGCGTCCATAAGTCTCTGGGCTTCGAGCTTTGCGCGCTCTATTCCCATAACTGCTGGATACGTCGCCTTCTGCGCCTGGAGGTCCTTCCCAGGCGTCTTGCCAAGAGTCTCTGGCGAGGCAGTGAGGTCCAATATATCGTCAACAATTTGGAAAGCCAGACCTATCTTTTGCCCATAATTCCGCAGTAATTCGGCTTCCTTTAGGGATGCGCCCCCTGACAAAGCCCCAGCTTCGCATGAGGCTGTGATGAGGGCCGCGGTCTTCCAGCGGTGGATGGCCGCCACGCTGGCCTCGGTGGCCGGCTTCCCCTCTCCTTCCAGGTCCAGCACCTGGCCCCCGACCATCCCTACCGTCCCCGACCCCGTCGCGACGGCCTTGATCACCCCCGGAATCGCCTCGGTCCGCCGGCACGTGGCCAGGACCTCGAAGGCGTAGGTAAGGAGCCCGTCGCCGGACAGGATGGCGATGGCGTCGCCGAAGACCTTGTGGCAGGTCGGGCGTCCGCGGCGCAGGTCGTCGTCGTCCATCGCCGGCAGGTCGTCGTGGATCAGCGAATACGTATGAATCATCTCGACGGCGCAGCCGACGGGCGCGGCATCGTCCCACGAACCGCCGACGGCCTCGGCCGCCGCGAACGCCAGCGCCGGGCGCAGGCGCTTGCCGCCGGCAAAGATCGAGTAACGGATGGCCTTGTGGAGCGTTGTGGGGGCGGCCGTCTCGGGGGGCAAGGCCTTTTCGAGGCAGGCGTCCACGAAGGCGCGCGAGCGTTCCAGATACGCGGCCGCGCCGCTCTTGGGCTTCACGCCCGCCTGTTCCGATCCACTGCTCATGCCATACGCCTCCGCCGCGACGGGCAAAATCCTGACCACGAAAGTTTGGCCTGTGATTCCGTAACATCTCTTAAAACCACCTTGCCTGCAAGAGTAGAGCGCCAAAATCCGATTCGCAAAAGGTGCACAGGACGCGCGGAGGAACAGGGTGCGCAAAGGTGGAGATATGTGATTGAAAAACAGCGCCCAAACTCCACAATCGAGCGCGCTTTTGTGGTGCAGTTCGAACGCGCAAAGACCGTGACCAATTTTGAGTTATGCGGTGGAATTTCTCGGCCAGACAGGGCCATGAAGGCGTCATACCCGTGTGAGCCTGCCCTCATTTTTGCCGCGCCTGAGACTCCGCCATGCCCTGCGTTGTACACAGGAGAAAACGCGCATGATCTCGCGACGGCTCCGGTTGGCCGGCGTTGTGGCCTTGGCTTGCACCTCGGTCCTTGCCTTCACCCCATCCGATATTCGTGCTGAAGAAGAAGACCAGCCCAAGAAAGAAGAACCCAAAAAGGAAGAGCCCAAGGAAGAGAAGCCGAAGGGTCCAGAGCACAATGTGACGCTCTCCGAAGAGGAAGACGTCACCCGCCTGCTCAAAAAGGCCAAGACCGCCCGCACCAAGGCCGAACAGGACCCCGAGGCCTGGCCCGACTGCATCAAGGCCTACTCCGATATTCTCGCCAAGTACCCCAACACCGTGTACCTCGCCCGCTGGGAAGGCGATGGCCTGGAGTCCGCGAAGGGCTACGGGCTGGGCGTCTACCGTTCGACCTCCGAGAAGGTCGCGGAAGAACTGGCCAGCCTGCCGGCGGCCGCGCTGCGCATCTACCGCGCGGTGAACGACGGCACGGCCCAGGCCCTGATGGGCGAGGCCATGGAGACGCAGAACGAAGCGCCCATGGAAAAGGTCGCGCAGACCTACTTCACCACCTCCTGGGGCGACGACGCCCTGATCTGGCTCGCCGCGATGGACGCCGACCACGGCGCCGACCGCCAGGCGCTCACGCGGCTGGCGCGCATCGAGAAGCACCCCGATCCGTCCGTGCCCAAGGTCACGGTGCTCGCGCTCACGGTCGTCGAATGCCTCAAGGCCGGACAGCGCGCGGAAGCGCAGAAGAACTTCGAGGCGCTCGCCGAGGCGCTCAAGGATCCGCAGAACGGCGAACTGCGCGTCGGCCACGAGAGCGGCGCCGCGGCCCTGGCGGCGCTGAAGGCGCGCCTGGACGCCGCCCCCAAGGTCGAACCCGCGGCCAAGGTGGAAATCAACGAAGGCTGGGACACCTACTTCGGCAACGCCGCGCACAACCAACCGCTGCCGCCCAAGGCCACCGCGGGCGTGCGCAAGTGGAGCGAGTCGCTCGCGCGGCTGCTGGGCGCTCCGGCCGGCGCGCCGGACCGTTCGGTCGTGGACGTGCGCAACCCCGACAACACGGTGCAGAAGGTCTCGATGGCGAACACCTTCCTCACCGCGCGCGGGCCCTGGTTCTTCGTCTGCAACGCGCAGGTGATCGCCTGCCACAGCACCAGCAACCCGAACCCGGACAAGCCGGTCTTCTGGTACCCCAACCCGCCCCCGCAGCCGCAGCCGGTGAACCCGCAGCAGAACCGCTACGGCGCCAACATGGGCCTGCTCTGGCACCCGCAGTTTGTGACGCTCGGGCCCGAACACCTTTTCGTGACGCTCGGCCCCGAGCCGGTGCTGGTCAACCCGCAGTGGTTCGGCGGAAACCCGCCGAAGCAGAGCCCCAACTGGATCGTCTGCCTGGGCAAGAAAAAGGGCGGCACGATGGGGGTCGAATCCGGCAGCGAGATCTGGTCGCTGGAACCCAAGCCGGAAACCGAGCAGGACTACCGCGTCAACAGCAAGGCCGATCTGGAATGGCTCAAGACCATCCGCTTCGTCTCCACGCCCACCTACGCCGCGGGCGCGCTGTACGTCATGGCCGTCTCCGACTCGGGCAACAACCGCGAGTCCTGGTGCGTCTCGATCGACGCCACCAACGGGCACGTGATGTGGAAGACCAAGATCTGCGAGGCGCAGCCCCTCTTTTACGGCGGCGCCTTCCAGCCCGACATGGGCCTGCCCGTGGCGGTGCAGGGCGGCGTGGCGTACTGCGTGACCAACCTCGGCGCGGTCGCGGCCATCGAAGCGGCCACCGGCGGCGTGAAGTGGATCCGCATCTACGACCGGGCCGCGAGCCCGGGCAACGACCCGAACATGCGCTTCATGCCCCCCAACCGCGACCTCTGGGCGCCCAATCCGCCCATGGTCTACCAGGGGCTGCTCATCTGCACGCCGCAGGACTCCGACCTGCTCTACGCCTTCGATGCGCAGACCGGCCGGCGCCTCTGGCAGACCGAACGCTGCACGGAGGCCTCGTACAGCACGCCGGGCGACGCCGAACGCCTGAAGTACGTCATGGGCATCTGCCACGACAAGTACCTGGTCGTCGCCGGGCGCAACATGTACTTCATCGACATCAAGGGCGGCAAGCGCGACCTGCGCGCGCTGGTCCCCGAAGAAGAAGCGGGCAAGATCGTCGGCACGGGCCTGGTCACCGACGCGGCCATCTGGGTCCCGACCGAGAAGCAGCTCCTGCGCATCGACACGTCGCTCGCCGCCAGCGGCAAGCCCAAGGCCAAGATTCTGGCCCCGACGATCCTCTGGCAGGACCCCAAGACCGACCCGGGCAACCTCTTCCTGGTCAACGACGTCGTCTTCAGCGTCTCGCCCTCGCACGTCTGCGCGTACTTCGTCTGGGAAGACCTGGAAAAGAAGCTGAAGGACCGCCTGGCCGCGAACCCCAACGACCTGCCGGCCTACGTCGAGATGGGCGACGGGTACCACGTCGTCAAGCAGTACGACAAGGCGATCGAGGCGTACACGAAGGGCATCGAGGCCGCCGGCGCGTCGAAGGACGCCTCCGCCAAGGGCCTGCTGGCCGATCTGACCTCGCGCCGCTTCGAATCGTACTTCGCCGACGCCGAAGGCATCGCGGCCGCCAAGGAAGGCGGCGACGAGGCCTTTAAAAAGGCCTACGACCGCTACGAGGCCGGCCTGAAGTCGGGCGCGACCAACGACCAGTCGGTGCGCGCGCTGTGGAAGATGGCCGAGGCCCGCGCGGCCACCAAGGACGACGCGGCCGCCGTGCTCCTTTATCAGCGCATGCTGGCCGAATTCGGCAGCGTGGTCTATCCGTTCGAACCCAAGAACACGTCCATGGCCTCGGTCTTCGCGCAGCGCGAGATCGGCAAGATCAAGGACCGCAACAAGGGCGCGCTGGCCAAGCTCGACGAGATGGCCCGCGAGGAACTCCAGAAGGCCGCCGGCGCGAAGGACGCGAAGGCGCTGGAGCGCTTCATCCAGACCTACCCCAACGCCGAGTCCCTGGGCGACGGCCTGCTGGCGCTGGGCGGCCTGCATCTGGAAAAGGGCGAAGGCGACGCCGCGCGCCCGTACTACCAGCGCTTCCTGATCGCCTTCCGCGAGTCGCCGCGCACGGCCGAAGTGCTCGCGCTGCTCTCGTTGGCGTACCAGAAGGCGGGCATGGTGGGTTCGGCCAAGAGCACGCTGCTGAAGCTGACCCGCAACGCCTCGCTTGCCGGAATGGACGTGACCCTGCCCGGGCAGGCCGCGCAGAAGGCCGGCGCGTGGGCCGCCGAGCGCCTGAAGGAACCGGTCTTCCAGACGCCGGCGACGAACGCGGCGCGCAGCCTGGGCAACGGCAAGCTGACCGAGTCCTGGTCGAAGCCGCTGGGCAACGCGGCCGTCGCGCTGGTCCCGCCGGGCAAGGCGCCGAGCGACCTGAAGCGCTGCGTGATGCTGGTCGAAAACGGCGAGATTCTGGTCTACTCGGGCACCACCGGCGACGACCTGTGGACGCCCCACCCCAAGGTTCCGCAGGGCTTCAACGCCGGCCGGCAAGGGCGTTCGGCCTGGGCGGACGATCTGCTGATTCTGGGCGGCAACGGCGAGATCGTCGCGTACGACACGAAGCAGGCCGGCAAGGTGAAGTGGCGCTTCCCGATCTCGCCCAACGCCGAGACCGGCGGCGGGCAACTGACCAGCATGCAGGCGGCCGAACGGCGCATCGTCTTTACGCAGCAGGGCGGCCTGCTGACGGTCGTGGACACCGGCGCGGGCAAGGAAGTCTGGCGAACGCAGGTGGACGGCGCGCAGATTCTGGGCCAGCCGGACCTGGGCGAAGGCTTCATCGCCGTCGCCACCACCAACCCCGCGCCGCATAAGATCACCATCTACGAGATCGACACCGGCCTGCGCCGCCTCGACATCCCCGTGGCCCAGGGGCGCCTGACCCAGCCGCCCGCGGCGGTGGACGAGTTCGTCTATTTCGTGGACGCCGAGAACAAGCTGCGCGCCCACAGCGCGGCCGACGGCAAGGAACTCTGGAATTACGACCTGGAGACGCCCGCGCAGCGGGTCGTCGCCGAACCGGACGCCGTGATGGTGGTCCTCGCCGACCTCACCCTCGTGGTGCTCGACCCGAACGCCGCCGGCGCGAGCCGCCTGAAGTGGAAGGCGCGGCCCGACCACGGAGGCACCTTTGCCGGCGTGGTCTCCGACGGCGAAGAAGTCTTTTACGGCGTGCGTGAGAACACCCGCAAGGGCGGCGAAGTGAGCGCCTACAACGCGCGCGGCGGCAAGCTGCTCTGGAAGACCGAACTGGCGGCCTCCGACAACCTGGACTCGCGCGACCTCGCGCAGGGCCACCTGCTGGTCCTGCAGAGTTCCTTCGATCCGCAGGGGCAGGCGGCCTCGATGGCGGCGGTGGTCCACCGCGCCAGCGGGCGGCGCACCTGGACGCAGAACCTGGCCTCCGGGCGGCCCCCGGTGGTCGCGCTGTACGACGGCGGCGTGGCCGTGGGCGACGGGCGCAAGATCACCGGCTACGTGGCCCTCGATCCGGCGCGTTCGCAGCAGGAAGCCAGCGCCATCGAAGCGGAACTGAAGAAGAACCCCGGCGACCCGGCCCTGAAGCTCAAGCTGGCGCAGTTCCAGTTCGAGAGCAAGGAGACGGGCAAGGCGATGGAGACGATCCTCGCGCTGCTCAACGACGCCAACGCCACCGACGAGACCTTCGCGGCGGCGTACGAACGCCTGGGGCGCTTCCGCAAGCAGCTCGCCAAGGAAGCCAAGCCCGAACTGACCTTCGCCAAGGTCGCGCAGCCCCTGCCCTGCGACGGGACGATGGGCGCGTGGGAACAGGTCCCGGCCGTGAAGCTGGACTCCTGGAAGGACCTGTACCTGACGGGCGAAGTGGACGCGCGCGTCGCGGTGAAGAAGGGCCTCTGGAAGGGCGGCGTCGATCTCTCGGCGACCTTCCGCGGCGCCTACGACGAGAAGCACCTGTACCTGTGCGTCGAAGTGCACGACGACATCCACAAGAACGCGCAGACCAAGCCCGTGGACCTCTGGAACGGCGATTCGGTGCAGTTCGCGTTCGACATGGAACGCGACAAGCGCATGGGATATTTCGGCGAAGACGCCGAAGTGGGCCTGGGCCTGGGCGACAAGGGCGCGCAGTTCGCCTGGCGCTGGGTCGAACACGGCAAGTACCTGATGAAGCCGCTGGAATCCCCCGCGAAGGTGGTGCGCGACGAAGAGAAGAAGACGACGCTCTACCAGGTGGCGCTGCCGCTGGACACGCTGGGCCTGAAGCCGGAAGCGGACGCGAAGTTCGGCTTCACCTTCATGGTCAACGACCTGGACGCGGGCGACAACGTGGAAAAGGGCGCGGCCCCCAGCCCGGGCATCTGGGAACCCAAGAATCCCGGGCAGTACGCGGTGGGCGTGCTGGGCAAGTGACGGACAAGGACGAACCCTCGGTTTGACGGCCGGATAAACGGAACGCTAAAGGA
>JAHCJK010000090.1 GCA_026184295.1 Planctomycetota bacterium | reverse complement strand
GATCGACCGGATTCGGGTGGCTCGGCCAGCCCAGCGCCGCGTAGCTGTCGGGATGCCAGGTGCTCGAGAGGTACGACCGGCCCGCGACGACGGCATCGGCGATCGCGGCGGGCTCGAAGGGCGTATCGAAAAGGACCGTGCGCATCGCGGAGCCGGCCCAGAGGTCGGGCTGGTGCGCGTCGCTGCCGCTGGACATGCTCACGCGGCGCCCGGCGCCCAGCATGCGGTCCCAGTGCTTCAGCGTCGGGCGCGCGAAGAGCGGGCGCGCGTCCTCGATGTCGCAGCGCATCTCCAGCCCGTCGATCTCCGCGCCGGAAAAACGTTCCAGCGGAGCGCCCTGGTCGATGTGCGCGACGACCATGCGGTAGCCGGCCGCGCGCGCCGCGCGCACGGCCTCGACGTAGGTCTTGCCGGCGTAGAGCGCCTCGCCGGGCGCGGGCCGGCCGGCCGGCGGATAGAGCTTGGTGTCGAACCAGCCTTCCTGCTTCTTGCGTTCGGCCTCGGCCTTCCAGCCCAGTTCCACGGCGGGCAGGCACAGGTGGTCCGGCGCGCACGCGGCGCGGCAATCGGCCGCGTAGCGATCCCAGTCGCTGGCGTGCAGCCACTTGCTGGCCGGAGCGCCCTCCGGCACGGCGACGATAAAGTGGTCGGTCTGGAAGCGGAAGTCGTTCCCGAAGCTGCGGTAGTACGGAGTCTGCTCCGCGACGCCCATCAGCCCGTCGCTGTAATGCGAATGCGTGTGGCAATCGCCCCAAAGCTGGCGCGTCGGCATGGCGGCCTCCCCTTCAGCGATAGCACCTTCAGGCTACGCGCGCGGGCGGCGCGCGGCAACCGGTTCCGGCGGGGCAAAAAAGAACGCCCGCTTGCGCGGGCGTTCGAACGTCAGGCGACGATTGCGAACTACTTGGCGACGGGGCCGCCGTCCATCTTGGCCGCTTCGGCGGTCTCGAACTTCTCGCCCGCCTTCTCCCAGCCGGCCTTGCCGCCGGAGAAATGCTTCACGTTCGTGTAGCCGAGCTTGATCGCGGCGTCGGCGCCGGCCTTGTACGCCGGGCACTTTTCGCTGCCGCAGTACGCGACGATCAGCGCGCCCTTGTCCTCGGGCAGGCTCTTGGCGAGTTCCCCCTGGACGGCGTTGAAATCGACCGCGCCGGGAATGTGCCCGGCCTTGTAGCTCTCGCTGCCGTTGCAGTCGAGCAGCGTCACTTTCTTGTCCGCGATGGCCTTCTTCAGGTCGTCCAGGCTGATGTCGGCGACCTTGGCCTCTTCCTTCGTTTCCGCGGCGGCATGCGCGAACGAGACGCAGTTCATCATCCCGAGCGCGAGCATGGCAAGACAGAGAACCTTCAGCTTCATGACAGCCTCCTTAATGTGGATCGAGCCCCAAAACCGGGACCGACGTTTTGCCGGGCACACGCGCCCGGCCGCTTGTTTGTGGCGGAAACCCCCACCCAATCGATGTAAACAGGACCCGCGGCTATTCGGCGCTATTCACGCCCGGGCGGGATTTCTCCAGGTGCATCCTGTAAGGCGCTAGGAAATCCGGACTTTCATCACCACTTTTTTGGTGGGGGCGGGCGTAGTGACGGCCAGGCCGGGCAGGTGCGCGTCCTCGGGCCCCAGGATGACGAAGGACCCCGCGCGGATGGTCATGAATTCGCCCACGCCCGCGGGATCATCCAGCTTCAGGAAATCCTTCTCTTCGCTGTACGGCTGGATCACGTTCAGCGCCGCGAGGTTCGCGTAGCCGATCTTTTCCGCGCCGCGCACCACGCACTGGACGTCGATGTGCCGGCGGTGCGCTTCCCAGAAGCACTGCTCAAGCGTCTTTGATTGGTACTCTTCGACGATCGCGATCAGGTCCTTCCCGTCGATCTCGTACCGGCCCGGCGCAAGCGCATCCAGATCGGTCGAACGAAGGTACCTCAGCGCCGAGGCGATCCCGGCGCCGAGGCCTTCGTACAGGTGCGCGTTCTTCAGTTCGTCGCGGATCATTCTTACCTCTTTGACTTATGTCCTCTGAATCGTGCGGCATCTTCAGGGCTTGGCCTCAGGGAGCCTTTACCACCTGAAAGACTTAGAGAATATTTCTGCCCAAGGGGACCAGCGTATGCTTGTTCAATATCGGGTAAAACGGAGAATACTAAACGGATCTTTTCGAATTGCTTTTTCTGATGAATTCCTGCCGACAGTATCACATGTGTAATGTTCTTACTTTCAAGGTAATGCGAAATCGGAATCCTTCCTTTGATTCCTCTGTCTGATGAAATGACCAAAAAGCCTTTTCCTTCGCAGTATTTCGCGAGGTCTTCATCGGAGGTGCCTGGTGGTAGATGGTCAAAAGCGTGATGTAGCGATAGGTGCGGTTGGCCACAAACAATAACGAAATTCTTGAAAGCATCTATTGCGGGCTTGCTAAAGTTTTCATCGAAGAATAGTTCAATTCGGCTCACGCGGCGTTTTGGCCCCTTAAGTACCGCTCATATTCGATAGCCATCTGAACGTCGGTTTTTTGAACCCCGAACACTTTAGCTGCGGCATCGATCGAACCTTCTGTCTTAGATGCATTAAGCAGTGTCGCAACTGTATGCCCGCTGGCATTTGAAAAAGGTTGGCCGAAACGTACCTTAGGATCCATAATAACCTCATAGTGCTTATAAGTGAAAGGTGTAAATCTTGTGACAAGGCCACCATCAGAAAAGGAGAGTTTCTCGCTATATAGCTGAATTACTTCAGGCATTGCTAGCTGGCCCTTCTGTTTTCCCGAAATCTGAATAGTAATTCTTTCCTTACTTGGAAATTCGACATACATCTCCTTCCCGAGAACATAGCAATTCACTTTGTGAGCGAAAAGGTGGCTAATGCCAAACTTCCTCTGTGCAAACACCACACCATCTCGAATCTTACCCAAAGGGATATCGTAATATTGTCTTATTGTGCGAATCGCCAGAACTTGAATAAAATCCAGAAAGGTGACTATTCGTTTATCTTTGGACACTACTTGAGGAATGAAGACGCGTTTGCCCATGTTGTTACCATAAATCCACCTCGTAATGGTAGACTGGTTTACCCTTGCATAAAAAGCAGCCTCTGCAGGCGTATATATGCCTATATTTGCAAGCTCCATTTGAATGACCTCGCCCCTAATTTTTTATTACATTGAATAGTAGCATTGGTCAAGCTTCCTGCCCCTATTTTTTATCGTCCTTTTTTTCTTCCGGCATCACGACCTTGACGGCCAGATCGCGCAGTTGCACGTCGTCCACGTGGGTCGGCGCGTTGGTCATCATGTCGATCCCCTTCTGGTTCTTGGGGAAGGCCACGACGTCGCGGATGCTCTCGGTCTCGGTGAGCAAAAAGATCAGGCGGTCCCAGCCGACGGCGATGCCGCCGTGCGGAGGCGCGCCGTACTGGAACGCTTCCAGCAGGAAGCCGAACTTCTCCTGCGCTTCCTGTTCGCCGATGCCCATCGCTTCGAAGATGCGGCGCTGCACGAGCGGGTCGTGGTTGCGGACGCTCCCGCCGGCGATCTCGAAGCCGTTCAGCACCAGGTCGTAGCGCCAGCACTTCACCAGGCCGGGGTTGGCCTCGATGTTGTGCAGGTCCTGGTCGCGCGGGCGGGTGAACGCGTGGTGCGCGGCCTCCCAGCGCTTCTCGTCCTCGTTCCAGTCGAAGAGCGGCGGATCGACGACCCAGCAGAAGTCCCACTTGCCGGCGCTGCCGAACTCCGGAATCATCCCGAACTTCTTGCCCAGGAAGAGGCGCAGGTTGGCCATGACGGTGTGGACCAGCGCGGCCTTGCCGAACTGGAAGAAGAGCGTGTCGCCGTCCTGCGCGCCGAGCGCCTGGTTGATCGCCTCGCGCATGCCGGGCTGGATGTTCTTGGCCAGCGGCGCGTTGCCCCAGCCGCCGGAGGCGTCGATCTTGGCCCAGGCCAGGCCCTTGGCGCCCATGCCCTTGCAGAATTCTTCCAGCTTGTCGATCTGCGCGCGCGGAAGTTCGCAGGTCTTGGGCACGCGCATGCCCTTGACGATGCCGCCGGAATCGACGGTCGTCTTCATCAGCTTCAGGCCGCCGCCGTCGTGGGCCTTCACCACCGCCGTCAGGTCGGCGTGTTCGAGCCCGAAGCGCCGGTCGGGCTTGTCGTTGCCCCAGCGCCGCTCGGCTTCCTCGTACGGAATGCGTTCGAGCGGGAGTTTGATCTCGATGCCCAGGCACTGCTTCCAGATGGCGGCGATCAGGCCTTCGATGGTCGCGAAGATGTCGTCCTGTTCGACGAAGGACATCTCCACGTCCACCTGGGTGAACTCGGGCTGCCGGTCGATGCGCAGGTCCTCGTCGCGGAAGCAACGCACGATCTGGAAGTAGCGGTCCATGCCCGAGACCATCAGGAGCTGCTTGAAGAGCTGCGGGCTTTCGGCCAGCGCGTAGAACTTGCCCTTGTTGGTGCGCGAAGGCACCAGGAAGTTGCGCGCGCCGCCGGGCGTGTACTTGACCATGAACGGCGTCTCGACTTCCACGAAGTTCTGCGACGTGAAGTACGTGCGCGCGGCCTGCGCGGCGCTGCTGCGCAGTTCCAGGACCTTGCGCATGCGGTCGCGGCGCAGGTCCAGGTAGCGGAACTGCAGGCGCAGTTCCTCGTTCGTGTCGATCTCGTCGGCGATCTCGAACGGCGGCGTCTTGGCCTTGTTCAGGATCTCGATGGTGGAAGCGTCCACTTCCACCGCGCCGGTGGGCAGTTTCTCGTTGCGCGTGCCTTCGGGGCGCGCGCGGACCTTGCCTTCCACGCGCACGACCCATTCGCCGCGCAGCGCGCCGGCTTCGTCGTGGGCCTGCTTGCCCGAACGGTCGGGGTCGAAGACCACCTGCGTGACGCCGAAGCGGTCGCGCAGGTCCACAAAAATCACCCCGCCCATGTCGCGGTTGGTCTGCACCCAGCCGGAAAGGACGACGGTCTTCCCGACGTCGGCTTCGCGCAGTTCCCCGCAGGTATGCGTGCGGTAACGGTTGGGACGGATGGTCGGCACGGACAGCCTCCTTGGAAAAACGAGTAGCGAGCCGGAAACCTTAATTCATCCAGGCGCGCCGAAAAAGTTCCATTCCGGGGCGGCACGCACGGGCATGCCGCGAGCATTCCTGCGCCTTGCAGGCCATGCGTACGAATTTTATAGGGATGTGAGGGGATTATTCGGCGGCGGCGGACGCCGCGTCGTTATTGCGATTCAGAGGATTGCGGGCCTGCTGCGTTTCCATGAGGGACAACGTACGCCCTGAAACGGGGAATGTCAAATCGGGCCGGCAGCCCATGAAAAAAGGCCGCGCGAACGCGGCCCTTTTTCGGCATCGGTGGCGGGCGAGGGGCTTACTTGCCTTCGCCGTACGAACTCAGGATCATGGTCGTCTTGCCGTCGGGGCCCTCGGTCTTGACCAGGCCGCCGGCGAGTTGCGGGATTTCCTTGGAGGTCCAGGAGCGCGCGACGACCTTGCCCTCGGCCTTGGTATCCGAACGGGTGGCGTTGAACTCCTTGCCCGCGGCGCTGACCTTCTCGGTGGCCGTGTTGTGCACGTACTTGATCTTGGCCTCGCTCTTGAACTGCGGGCTGCTGGTGATCGTGTTGATCACGATAAAGTTCTCGCCCACCTCCGTCACTTCGTAGCGCATCTTCATGCCTTCCTGCTCGGGCATGCTGTACTCGACGAACGTGCCGGGCTTGAAGGCCTTGTAGACCGCCCAGGCTTCGTCGCCGATGCTCATCTCGGAAATGCTTCCCGCGGCGGCGGGTTCGCCCGCGTCTTCCTTGGCGGGGGCGGGCGCGGGGGCCGGAGCGTCGGCCTTGGCTTCGGCTTCGGCGGCCTTCTTGTCTTCCTCGTCCTTCTTCTTGCGTTCCTCTTCCTTGCGCTTCTTCTCTTCTTCTTCTTTCTTCTTGTCCTTCACGCCGGGAATGTTCAGCGCGTGGGCCGAACGCGGCGCGAAGCACGCGGCGCAGAAGCAGGTCAGCAGAACGGCCAGCAGGGTCCGGGACATACGCCATCCTCCCAAGGGTTCGTGACGGAATACGCGAGACCGCGGGACTCTAAACGTGGCGGCTCGACCGTCAATACTTATCGCGCGCGAAGCGCCGATTTTTTCGGGCCGACGGCCGCGGGTGTTGTGGGATCGAACGATTCCGCCAAGGTGCGTAGCGCATGCGCGCCGCGCACTCGGCGGATCAAGGCTCGGGATCGCCGAGCGAACGCTTCTCGGTCGCGGGCGTGCGCCGCCAGATCACGCGGTCCTTCAGCGCGTCGTACACGGCTTCGACGCGGCGCGTGCCGCCCGGCGAAGGCTGCCCGTCCGGCTGGAGCGCGCGGGAGAGGACGTAGACCATGAAGAAACGCGACCGGAACGCGAAGCGCGGGGACCAGGCGACGTCGCCGTTGCCCAGCGTTCCGGAGGTGCGGTCGGCGGTCGGCTTGAGCGTCGCTTCGTCGAAGCCCGTGCCTTCCACGTTGCGGTAGGCGCGCAGCGGCCCGTGCACGGTGGAATGGCAGGTGGGCGCGGTGCCGGCCGCGTCGGCGAAATCGTAGATGTCGGTGCCGTCGGTCTGGTCGGTGGACCAGTTGGGCGTCTCGAGGTTGCCCGCGTTGGTCGTGACCATCTGCGTATTGCCGCTGACGAAGATCACCTGGTCGCCGGGCATGAACGTGCCGGGCGCGGGCTTGCCGTATTCCACCAGTTGCAGGTCGTCGGAATCGAGGAAGGTCATCTCGTAGTAGCCCGAACCGTTGGTTGGGTGCCAGGCCTTCAGTTCGCCCGGTTCGTTGGGCGTGCCGGCGGTGATCTCGATCGTGTACTTCTGCTGCGTGCCCGCGTCGAGGGTCGTCTGGTCGAGTTCCTGGTACTCGAACTTGGGCGTGCCTGAGCCTACGACGAGGAACGGAATGTTGACGTTGTCGAAGCTGTAGTAGCTGTAGCCGTACGAGCCGTCGCGGCGCTTGCCGCTCGTCGCGTTCAGCAGGTTGTTCAGCGCCTTGGACGTCAGCAGCGCGTTGTTGGATGCGTCGGTGAAGAGCTTGGCCACGGCGTCGTCTTCGCGGAAGAACTTGAAGCGGTCCTTCATGAACGTGGGCGTGGCGATGTTCGCGTACTCCGGATGCGCGGCCACGAACTGCGTGTTGTCGATGGCGTACTGGTCCAGGTCCAGGAAGACGACGGGCGTGATCGCGGTCACGTCGCGCTTTTCCATCGCGAGGTACAGCATGCCGCTGGGCGTGGCGGGCGCGGCGAGCATGTCGTCCACGTCGCCGGCCACGGCCGGAGCCTTCGAGTTCACGTGCGCGGCGAGGAAGTCTTCGAAGTCCATGCGGCTGAGGAACGGGCGCTTGGCGCAGATGCGCGCGGCCAGCGCGGCGGCCTTTTCGCGGTTGGCGGCCACGAGCGGGTCCGTCGGCGACAGGAGGCTCGCGGTCTCGTAGCCGTCCACGAGCGGCACGCGCGAGAGCATCGTGGTGAGCGTCTCGTAGTTGGCGGTATTGATGTTCACGCCCGAGGCGACGTCCTTGACGCTGGTGGTGACCTGGTTGGCCGCGGCGGTGGCGGCGGCGACGGGATCGTCGGCGAAGGGCGTGAGGTAACGGTCGAGGCCGTAGCGCGCGTCGTAGTAGCCGTAGCCCGACGGCGAGGCCGGCGTCGCGATGCCCGTCTGCGCCCAGATTTCGGTCGTCGAACCGTACGGGGAACTCTTGGGATACAGATTGCCGGTGATGTCGCCGTCGGTGACGAGGCTCATGCCGGCGTAGTCGCGGACGTATTTGAGCATCTCCGTCGCGGCGGTCTGGTCGGTCTCGCTGCCGATGTTGGCGAAGGCCGCGTCCATCCCCCAGCCGGGATGGCCGGAGACGGCGTCGGGCTTGGGGTTGGCGTACAGCTTGCCGTCCAGGTCGGCGATCCAGACGTACACTTCGGCGTGCACGCCGCCGGTCCAGGTGGACAGC
The DNA here is from genome assembly GCA_026184295.1 of Planctomycetota bacterium. GTDB lineage: Bacteria > Planctomycetota > SZUA-567 > H5-PLA8 > H5-PLA8 > JACQFI01. The sequence continues at coordinate 14,529 of JAHCJK010000090.1, read as the reverse complement.
GGCAGTTGTTTGTACGCGGTGTCGTAGAAGAATTTCAGGCCCGCCGGGTCGGCGTCGATCACGAAGCGCCGCGCCAGGCCCGCGTGATCCGGCCCGCCGCTGTAGTACGTCTTCAGCCCGCCGTCGTGCGTGGAATAGTGCGCCAGCTTGGCGTCGGTGAAGCGCAGAGGATCGGAGAGCGGTTCGAGTCCCGCGGACGTGAAGAAGGCTCCGTCGGCGTTGTGCCAGAGCCAGGCGTGGCCCTGCGCGTCGGCGATGGTGGCCGCCGCCGTGGTCTGCCCGGGGTAGGCCTCGAACATGCGGAAGAGGTTGCGCTGCGGTTCGCCGGCGACGGGCGCGGAATCGGCGTTGCGGTATTGCGCCGCGTAGCTGGGCACGAAGTATCCGTCCGGCGTGACGAACGAGTACAGGGCAACCGCGGATCGAATGTTTCGCGTCGCGAAGGCCAGGCCGGCGTCGCTGGCTGCGTCGGCCTGCGCGTTCTTCAGCGCGTTGGAACTCGCGCGTCCTTCCTGGCGCACGTACAGGACAAAGGCGGTGCCGAGCGCGAAGAGCAGCACGAGCAGGATGATGGCGAAGACGAGCACGCTGCCGCGCCGCTGCCGGAGAAGCACGGGGGCGAATCGGGTCGGGTTCATGCCGCGCCTCCTTTCCTTCCGAGCCTAGTTCTCGAACGCCGCCGGAATCGCGAACGACTTCTGGTACGTGCGCATGGGCTGCTTGTCGTTCGGGTCTTTGATCTGCAGGAGCACGTTGATGTGCGTGGCCGTCTCCGGCAGAGCGCTGGCATCGACGAAGGCCTTGCTCGTTTCGTCGAAGCGCAGGTACGCCGCGTCCATCCGTTCGATGTCCGGCAGCAGCGCGAACTGCCCGTCGTGGGCCGGCGTGGCCGCCAGGCTGGGCGTTCCGCCCGGAACATCCTGGCGGACTTCGCGGTAAAGAATCTTGGTGCTCGCGAGGACGTAGTAACGGACGGTGTTCACGCCCACGGTCGAAGTCGTCGATTCGTCGGTGATGGACATTTCCAGGGAAGTGCCGATCACGCTGCCCGGCGTCTTGATCAGATCGCCTTTGACGTACGGCGTGGCCCACGGCCCCGGGTAGGCGTCGGCGATGTCGCGTTCGAGCATGTCGAAGACGATGCGCGCGGCGTCGGTGGCGCGGATGCGCGCCTGCGCGTCCGACCGCGCCTGCGTGGCCCCGTTGAGCAGCGTGAACCCGATCGCGAAGATGATCATGGAGATAAACACCGCCACGAGCATTTCCACGAGGGTGAACCCGCGGCGATTTCTACCACGGAGGCACGGAGACACGGAGCACTGCATTTTACAATACTCTCCTGAGTATGCCTTCCTTGAGCACGGGCACGTTGAAATTGATCAACAGGCCCACCTTCAATTTGCTTAACCGCAGGTACGTCAAGAGCTGTGCTTCGAAAACCGGCTCCATGTTCTCAACGCTTTTCAGTTCCACCAGCACGCTTCCTTCGACGACGAGATCCATTCGGTATCCGCACGCCAGTTTCACGCCCTTGTACAGAACCGGCAGTTCGACCTGCCGATGAAACGCGAGCTTCCGAAGCGACAACTCATGGCACAGGCATTCTTCATAGGCCGATTCCAGCAGACCGGGGCCCAGCGCCTTGTGTACCTCTATCGCACCCCCGATGATCTCCTTCGTGATCGTTTCCTGTATCAGCACGCCGTTCTCCGTGTCTCCGTGCCTCCGTGGTGATCACCGGCCTTTTCGATCCCGCAGATACACAACCACCGGGTCGCTGACCTGCTCGGCTTTGCTCATGTCCTGTTCGTTGTCGCGGTAGACGCACATGGAAAGCACGTACACGCCGCGGAAGGACGAGGAGACGTTCTCGGCGCCTTCGACGCCGTTCAGGTCGTGGGGCACCCAGTCTTCGTGCTTCTCGAGGCGGTAGCGGATGCGGTAGTACAGCCCGCCGATCACGTTCGGCTTGGCGGGGCGGCGCGGCCATTCGTTCATGTTCGCCGGCGTGCTCGCCTGCGGCTTGAGGAAGTCGCCGTTGACCTGGATGTTGCTGAAGGGCACGACGCCCTGGCTCTCCGTGGCGCTTTGAAGCGTCTGCACCAGCATGCCCACCTTGTCGGCGGCGATGCCGTACGTCGTGGCGGTGGATTCGGTAATCAGATGTTCGAGTTCGATCTGCCGGACGGCCTCGGGGAGCATGATCGCCGCGGCGTTGCGATCGCTGGCCAGGTGCCCCTGCACGAAACTCCCGTACAGCAGCCCGATGATGCCCGCCAGCCCGATGATCAGCACCGAGAGCGCCGCGAGGATTTCGACGAGCGTGAAACCCGGCGCGTTTCTACCACGGAGGCACGGAGACACGGAGAACGACCGACGATTCATCTATGCCTCCTTTCCCAATCCGCGTATCCGCCTAAACCCTAAACCCTAAACCCTAAACCCTAAACCCCGAACTCTGAACCCCGAACTCCGAACCACGAACTCCGAACCACGAACTCTGAACCACGAACTCCGAACCACGAACTCCGAACCACGAACTCCGAACCACGAACCCTGAACCACGAACCCTGAACCACAAACTCCGAACCCTGAATCCTGAATCCTAATTCCTGCCCCCTGCGGTTACTGCAGCTTATCGAATTCCTTCTTCACCGTGATGTCGCCGCTGCGCACCACGCCGCCGCGCCAGACCTGGACGTAGCGGAGCTTCTCGTGGTCGCGGACGAAGAGGATCACGTTGGCGCTGGCCGAGCCGTCGGGGTTGAACGAGAGCAGCGCGTGCTGCGGCGCGCCGCTCAGATTGCCGCCGCCGGTGTACGAGGCCTGCTTGGGCAGAAGGTTGATCGCGTTGCCGAATGCATCGGGCAGGTAGACGGCGTACGGGTTTTCCGAGGTGGCCGTGGTCCACCGGCCGGAATAGTAGAGCGTATTCAGGGACGGGTGGATGAGTTCCAGCATGCGCGGGCGGCCGCGCGTGTCGTCCCACATCGAGGCCGGGTCGTACTGGGTCTCGAAGAAGACGTTGATGTCCAGCTTCTGCTTGTCGAGCTGCTTCACGAGCGGTTCGGACCAGCCGCCTTTGCTCTGCACGGCCGATTCGCTGACGGCGGCCAGCGCGTCGCTGACTTTGGCGAAGCGGTAGACGCCGACCCACTGGTCGTTGGGCCCGCGGTTTTCGATGCGGACGTGCGTGATGGCCTTGTCCTGGATCGCGAGGTTGCGCGCGAGCGAGATCGTGTTCACCACGCGTTCGACCGATCCGCCGAGGCGGCGCGCCTGGAGCATGTCGGCCCAGCCGCCGACCATCAGGGTGACGACGAGCAGGATGATGCCGATGACGACGAGAATCTCGAGCATCGTGAAGCCGCGCGCCGTGCGAAGGCACGGGTTCCGGGGCAGGCGCGGTTCGTTGCGGTTCGCGTTCATGGCTTCTCGGCTACGGGATATACGGACCAGCCACTCCGTACGTTTCAACTAAGTATCGGATTCCAGACACCTTTAGATGGATCGGCTCCTATCCTTATTAACCATTCCAACCGAGGATGGGTCAACCCTAATTTGATTGGTTTTTGTTGGGTATTCGGACCACCGAACCTGCATAGTAAGAGGGAGAATGTTCCGCCGCCCAGGCACTTGCAGTTGACGCGACCTCGCATCCTAGTACAAATCACGCCCAGCTTTAGGCCATTCGCCCTGGAGCCGTTGGATCGGGACGCCGCCGCGGGATGCTTCCGCCGGCCGCGCCTAGAGGGACCCCCGTTACGGGACCGTGCCCCTCGCGAGCGAATGACGCAGTGGAAGGGACGCAGATTCGAGCGGTTGAACGATTGAGATAAAGGAGCTTCGGGCTCCGTGGCGCGACGTTGTCGCCGCGAAGTTCGAGCCTACGCGATGGCGTTTGCGGCGATCATTTTGGCGGCGGGGCAGGGGAAGCGGATGAAGTCCGACCTGCCGAAGGTCCTTCATCCGCTGAAGGGCAAGCCGCTGGTGAACTGGGTGATCGAGTCCGCGCGCGCGGCGGGGGCGGACAAGGTGGTCGTGGTCGTCGGGTACGGGCGCGAACAGGTGATTCAGGCCCTGCCGGCGGGCGTTGGGACGGCGGTGCAGGACAAGCAACTCGGCACGGGCCACGCGGCGCGCAGCGCCGAGGCGGCGCTGGGCGGCTACGCGGGCCCGGTGGCGATCCTGTCCGGCGACGTGCCGCTGATGCCGGCGAAGGCCATCGCGGACCTGGCCGCCGACCAGGCGGCGAAGGGCGCGGCGGTCTCGCTGCTGACGGCGATGGTGCCGGGCGAGCACGGATACGGGCGGATCGTGCGCGGCGGGTCCGGAGCGGTGCAGCGCATCGTGGAAAACAAGGACGCGACGCCCGAAGAGAAGAAGATCGGCGAGATCAACACCGGCACGTACGTCTTCGGGCCGGGCGAACTCTTCCCGGCGCTGGCGGGGCTGACGAACAAGAACGCGCAGGGCGAGTACTACCTGACGGACACGATCGCGCATTTCGTGGGGCAGGGCAAGAAGGTCAGCGCGGTGGTCGCGCCGCGCGTGGAAGACTGCCTGGGCGTGAACACGCCGGAAGAACTGGCGGCCGCCGAGCAGGCGATGGGTTCCCGGTAAGGCCGCCGTAACCGGCCGCGGGCTTCGATGGGGGAAAGAATGGGCGACGACGCGCTTCAGAACAAACTGAAGATCATTTCCGGCAACGCGCATCCCAGGCTTGCGGAGGCGATCTGCCAGGAACTGGGGATCCCGCTGGCGAAGGCCGAAGTCGGCCGCTTCCCCGACGGCGAATCGAAGGTGCGCATCGAGGAAGACGTGCGCGGGCGCGACGTCTTCATCGTCCAGCCCACGTCCCCGCCCGTGAACGACCACCTGATGGACCTGCTGGTGCTCATCGACGCGGTGAAGCGCGCCAGCGCGCAGCGCGTGACGGCCGTGATTCCCTATTACGGGTACGCGCGCCAGGACCGCAAGCACGAAGGGCGCGTCCCGATCACCGCCAAGCTCGTCGCGAACCTGATCACGCACGCCGGCGCCGACCGCGTCGTCACCATGGACCTGCACGCGACCCAGATTCAGGGCTTCTTCGACATCCCGGTGGACCACCTGTACGCCTGGCCGGTGCTGGTCGAACACGTCCGCGCGCTCAAGCTCACCGACCTGACGATCCTCAGCCCCGACCCCGGCCGCTTCAAGCTGGCCGACAGCTTCGCCAAGCGCCTGGGCGGGACCATCGCGGTCATCGACAAGCGCCGCACGGGCGACAGCGAAGTCGAGAAGGGCCACGTCGTCGGCGACATCAAGGGCCGCAACGTCCTGATCGTGGACGACATGATCTCCACCGCCGGCACGGTCTCGCAGGCCGTGCACACGGCCGTCGAATTCGGGGCGCGCTCGGTGGCGGTGATGTGCACGCATCCGGTCTTCTGCGGGCGCGCGTTCGAACGCCTGAACGGGCTGCCGGTCTCCGAGATGGCCGTCTGCGACACGATCCCGATCAAGAAGAAGCCGGAAAACATCAACATCGTGGTGCTCAGCGTCGCCAACCTGCTGGCGTCGGCGATTCTGAGAACGCACAGGAACGAGTCGATCTCGATCCTGTTCAAGTAAGGGCGGCGCGGGGAGCACGCCGCCGGCCGCCGGAGCGTTTCCGGCGGACCGGCGGGCGCGAGGCCCGCGTCCTGAGAGGAAGGAAGAAGCGACATGGTTCACGAACTTGCGGCGCAGTTGCGCAGCGAAAAAGGCACCCGGCCGATGCGCCGCCTCCGCGCGACCGGGCAGGTGCCCGCCGTGCTGTACGCCGGCGGCAAGGAAGCGCTCTCGATCTCGGTCGAAGAGCGGACGATGAAGCGGATCGTGCATTCCGGCAGCCACGTGGTGATCCTGAAGATGTCCGACAAGGACCGCCAGGCGCTGATCAAGGACGTGCAGTACGACGCCCTCGGCGAAGCGATCCTCCACGCCGACTTCAACGAACTGAGGGAAGGCCAGAAGGTCCGCGTCAACGTCCCGGTCGCGATCAAGGGCGTGCCGAAGGGCCACGCCGACGGCGGCGTGCTCAACCATGCGCTGCACCATATCGTGGTCGAGTGTCTGCCGACGGCGATCCCGGACAAGATCGTGCTGGACGTCGAACCGCTGACCATGGGCCAGGCGATTCACGTGAGCGAACTGCCGCTACCGGAAGGCGTCACGACCATCACCAAGGGCACGGAAGTGGTCGCGGCCTGCATCGAGCCGAGGAAGGAAGAGGCGGCCGCGACGCCGGCCGAGGGCGCGCCGCTGGAGCCGGAAGTCATCGCCGAGAAGAAGGTCGAGCCGGCCGAAGGCGCGGCGGACGACAAGAAGGGCGGCGGCGGCGAGAAGAAGGCCGACGCGAAGAAGCCCGAAGGGAAGAAGTAGTCCGGGCCATGAAGTTGATCGTGGGGCTCGGGAACCCGGGCAAGCAGTACGAGAAGACCCGGCACAACGCGGGTTTCCGCGTGCTGGACATCCTGGCCGGAAAGACGGGCGGCGATTTCGGCCGGGAGAAGTACAAGGCGCAGTTCGCGGAAGGGCGGCTGCCGGCGAAGTACGAAGGGCCGGCGGCGGGCGACGGGCGCCTGATGCTGATCAAGCCGCAGACGTACATGAACCTGTCGGGCGAACCGGTGGCGTCGTTCGCCGGGTACTACAAGATCGCGCGTCCGGACCTGCTGGTGGTGGTGGACGACGTCGCGATCGCGCTGGGCGCGTTGCGCATCCGCACGAGCGGTTCGGCGGGCGGGCACAACGGGCTGAAGGACATCGAGCGCGCGCTGGGGGGGCAGGACTACGCGCGGCTGCGGGTCGGCGTGGGCGGGCGGGACGGCAGCGGACCGCAGGCCAAGGGCGACCTGGCGGACCACGTGCTCGGCCGCTTCAGCGGCGAGGAAGAAAAAGTGATGTCGGACGCCTTGGATCGCGCCGTTGAGGCCTGCCTGACGTGGGCGGGGAGCGGCACGAACGAGGCGATGAACCGGTTCAATACGAAGAAACAGGGCGACTGAGTTCGCACGCTAGGATTGGGCAAGGAGGAAGCAACGATGGCCGAAGTGGAAAACAAGCCGGCGGCTCCCGCGGCGCCGGCGCCTGCCGAAGGCGCGGCGGTGGCGCAGATGCCGGAACTCCCGTACGGGACGCGGCTGTACGAGGTGATGTGGGTCGTGGACGCCAACCTGGCCCGCGAGAGCATGACCAAGGTGATGGCCGGCATCAAGGAACTGGTCGAAAAGAGCGGCGGCGCCTGGGTGAACGGCGACAAGTGGGAAGAACGCCGCCTGGCGTACCCCATCAAGAAGAAGAAGCGCGGCATGTATATCCTGACGCACTTCACCAGCGCCAACGACGTCCTGGGGCGGCTCGAACGCAACATCCAGATCTCCGATCTGGTGCTGCGCGCGATGATCACCCGCGACGAAGACGGCCTGACCACCACGCCGCCCGTGCGCACGATCGAGGACGACGATTTCGGCGGCGGTTTCGGCGGCGGCGGCGGGGAACGGCGCTTCAACCGCGACCGCGGCCCGCGTCCGTCCCGCGACTAAGGCCGTCTGGCCGCGCGTCTGGCGGCAGGGCGCGGCCCGGGTTCCGAAGGTCCGAAGGAAGGAGTGCGAAGATGGCGGACGTCAACATCGTGGTGCTTGCCGGGCGTCTTACCCGCGACCCTGAAATGCGCTACACGCCTTCGGGGATGGCCGTGGCCAAGCTGGGCATGGCCATCGGGCGGCGCTTCAAGGACAACCAGTCGGGCCAGATGCGCGAAGAGACCACCTTCGTGGACATCGAAGTCTGGGGCCGGCAGGCCGAGACCGCGAGCCAGTACCTTTCCAAGGGCCGCGGGCTGCTGGTGGAAGGCGAACTGCGCCTCGACCAGTGGGAAGACAAGACCTCGGGCCAGAAGCGCAGCAAGATGAAGGTGGTCGCCAACCGCGTGCAGTTCCTGGGCGGACCCGGGGGCGGCGGTGCGGGCGGCGGCGGAGGTGGAGGGGGTGGTGGGGGCGGCGGCGGCGGAGAACGGGAAGGCGGCGGGGCTCCTCCCGCGCGCGGCGGCCGGCAGGCTCCCGCGGGCGGGCGTGGACGTCCTTCGGCGCCGCCCAGCGACGAGCCGCCTCCGCAGGACGATCTGGACATCAAGGAAGACGACATTCCGTTTTAACCGTGGATAGGCGTGGAAGATAAACCGGCCCGGCAGCCGGGCCAACGAGGTAAAAAAGGAGGCAAGCAGTGGCTGATTTCGAGAAGGGCGGCGACGACAAGGGCGGGTTCCGAGGTGGACGCCGAGGCGGTTGCCGTTTCATGAAGGAAGGCAAGTGCCTGGTGGACTACAAGGACGTGCGTACCCTGATGAAGCTGATCACTCCGCAGGGAAAGCTTTACTCGCGCAAGCGTTCCGGGGCCTGCGCGTACTGCCAGCGCCGCATCAAGATCGCGGTGAAGCGTGCGCGATATCTGGGGCTCCTGCCGTTCGTGGGACGCTAGTAATAGTGGAGACGTGCCCGCATTGAAGTTTGAGATTGCGGCAAGCGTCTAAGTCGGTAAGCTACGGCACTTGCACCTGTGCTTCTCTAAGGCATGAGTAGCCCAAACGGGGCGTGCTGTGGCTTTGGACCAGGCCTAACCGTTTGTTTTGGATGAGGATACAGTCATGAAGGTGATTCTGAGGGACGACGTTGACCACCTGGGCAAGCTGGGTGAGATCGTCGAGGTCAAGGACGGCTACGCGCGCAACTACCTGCTCCCGCGCCGCCTGGCCCTGCACTGCACGCCGGATGCCGAGAAGCAGATCGAGGCCGAACGCAAGCGCCGCGTGGTCCGCGAAGCGCACCGCGTCGAAGAACTGAAGAAGGTCGCCGAGACGCTGAACGGGCGGAGCGTGACGATTACCGCAAAGGCCGACGAGGAAAAGCTCTACGGGTCGGTCGGCGCGCCGGAAATCGTCGCCGCGATCTTCGCCGAGCACAAGCTCAAGGTCCCGGAATCGGCCGTGGTGCTGGAAGCGCCGTTCAAGACGCTGGGCACGCCGGACGTGACGCTGCGGCTGGCGCAGGGCGCCGAGGCGATCGTGAAGGTCTGGATCGTGGCCGAGACGTAAGCGTTTCAAGTATCAGTATAAGGGCAGGCTTAGGAATGATTTAAGGCACGGACGTTTTGTGCCGATGATCTTTACCTAAGCCCTGGGAGAGATGGGGGGAACTCCGGGGGCTTGCACCAAGTCCAGGAGGTCTGTTCCCCCATCGTGTCTTGCCAGAGCGCGGCCGCCCGTGTCGGGGCCGTGCGGCGTTCGGGGCGCCGGCAAGACGGTACGTCCGTGGGGGAACGGCATGGCGGCCGGCAGTGAGAATCCCTTTGAACGGATCCCGCCGCACGACGAGGCCTCCGAGGCCGGCGTTCTGGGCGCGATGCTCTGCGACGAATCCGCGGCCAGCATCGCCGTCGAGACCCTGAAGCCCGAAGACTTTTACGTCCCGCGCCATCAGATCCTCTTCACGCTCTTCGCCGAACTCCACCAGCAGCAGCCGGACCTCGACCTTCTCTTCGTGCAGAGCGAACTCGACAAACGGGGCCTGACCGAACGCGTCGGGGGCAAGCAGATCCTGACCAAGCTGGTGCAGGACACGCCCACGGCGGCCAACGTCGAACGCTACTGCCGCATCGTGAAGGACCGCGCGATCGAGCGCGAACTCCTGAACTCGGCGGCCAAGATCGTCTCGATGGTGGGTTCGCCGCGCGGCAACGGCGAGGACGCCTCCGACCTGCTCGAACAGGCCGAAGGGCTGATCTTCAACGTGGCCGAACGGCGCGTGGCCAACGAACCGGTGACGATCCAGTCGGTGCTGGAAGGGATTCTGACCGAGGCGGACACGACGTACCAGGCGCGCAAGGAAGGCCGCGAGATACCTTCGCCGGCCATCGCGACCGGCTTCCACGACCTCGACCGCATGTTCGCCGGGGGGATGTGGCCGGGCGAAGTGATCATCATCGCAGCGCGCCCCAGCGTGGGCAAGACGACGCTGGCGATCAACATCGCGCGCAAGGTGGCCTGCCGCCCGCGGGAAAAGCACCCCGTCGGCGTGGCCATCTTCTCGATGGAAATGCCCAAGGAACAGGTCAGCAAGAACCTGCTCTGTTCGGAAGCGAAGATTCTCTCGAGCAAGATGCGCAAGTACGAGTTCGACGAGGACGAGTACGACACGGTGCGCATGGCCGCCGAGCAGCTCAAGCAGGCCCCGATCTTCATCGACGACACGCCGGGGCTTTCGACGAGCGAACTGCGCGCGCGGGCGCGGCGCCTGTACCACCGCGAAGGCGTGCGCATGCTGCTGATCGACTACCTGCAGCTCATGACGGCGAGCAAGAACACGGACAGCCGCGAACAGGCCGTGGCGGAACTCTCGCGCCAGGTGAAGCAGATCGCGCGCGAACTGAACATCCCGGTCGTGCTGCTCTCGCAGTTGCGCCGCCCGATCCAGGGCAAGGAAGACGATTCGCCCAAGCTGACCGACCTGCGCGAATCGGGCTCGATCGAACAGGACGCGGACGTGGTGATCATGCTCCACCGCACGCTGGACGACAAAGGCGTGATGACGCGGGACATCCGCGCCATCGTGCAGAAGAACCGCAACGGCGAGATCGGCGAAGTGCAGCTCTCGTTCTTCCCGGAGTATTTCCGATTCGAAACATACACGCCCGACATCGGCAGCACGCAAAGCGCGGCGGGAGATTGACCACTGGGTAACCTGATCCGCCCGTCCCTCGCCCTTCCCGCACGGCTCTGCGCCGGAACCGCGCTGCTTGCGCTCGCCCTCTCGTCCGTGCCCGCCCTGCTCGCCCCGCGGGCGCTGCGGGCCGAGGAAGCGCCGGCGCCGCCCGATGAGACGCAGCCGATCGTGCGCGAGATCGAAATCCGCGGCAACCTGCGCGTGGACACGGGCACGGTGCTGCGCCTGATCCGCACGCGCATCGGCCGCCCGTTCGACCGCAAGACGTGGGACGAAGACTGGCACCGCCTGACGGACTCGGGCTACTTCCTGAACGTCCGCACCACGCCGCCCATCCAGGTGCCCGGCGGCGTGATGCTGGTGCTGGACCTGGTCGAACTGGCCACGATCTCGCGCATCACGTTCAAGGGCAACAAGTCGATCTCCGCGACCGACCTGCGCAACGCGATCAAGAGCATCGAGGGCGGGCGCTACCAGCGCGGCCAGGTGCACCTGGACGCGCGCGCGATCGAGAAGCTGTACCACGACCGCGCTTTCCGCGACGCGACCTGCACCTTCGAGATCGAGGTCCTGACCAAGCACAAGCAGCTCGTCGCGGGCCGCGAACAGGACGTCGAGGACGAAGTGGCGGTGAACTTCAAGATCGACGAAGGCAACCCGGTGGGCGTGCGCAGCATCTCCTTCGTCGGCAACAAGGCGGTCGAAGAGGACGAACTGCTGGCGGCGATCTCGACCAAATCGCGGCGCTTCTTCCGTTCGGGCGACCTGAAGGACGCCGACCTGGACACCGACAAGAAGCGCCTGGAGTACGCGTACCTGCGCAAGGGCTACATGGAAGCCTCGGTGGAGGAGCCCGACGTCAAGATTTCGAAGGAGACGTACTGGAACTGGTTCCGCAAGCGCAAGCGGCTCGCGGACATCACCTTCAAGATTCACGAGGGGCCGCAGTACCACGTGGGCAACCTGGTGGTGACGGGCAACCAGAGCATCGAGCTGAGCGAGATCCAGTCGGTGATGAAGCTGAAGCCCGGCGCGGTCTTCTCCGACGTGCTGCTGGAAGACGACACGCAGAAGATCCGCGACCTGTACGGCGAATACGGGCGCGTCTTCACCCGCGTGGAGCGCGACCGCAAGCCCGTCGCCGACCCCGAACGCATCAAGAAGACGCCCAACATCTACGACGTGGAACTGAACATCGTGGAAGGCAGCGAGGTGACCGTGCGCGAGGTGATCACGCGCGGCAACACCAAGACCCGCGACAAGGTGCTGATCCGCGAACTGGAACTCTTTCCCGGCGACCGCGCGGACACGTCGCGCATCAAGCTGGCCAAGGAGCGCCTCAAGAACCTGAACTATTTCGAGGACGACATCCGCATCACCACCGAACCGACCGAGGACCCCGAGCAGGCCGACATCATCATCGACGTCACCGAAAAGGCGACGGGCGAGTTCAACTTCGGCGTCGGCGTCAGTTCGGCCGAATCGGTGCTCGGCAACGTCAGCCTGACGCAGCGCAACTTCGATTACCGCGACATGCCCAAGAGCCTGCGCGATTTCATCAGCGGCAATAGCTGGGTCGGCGCGGGGCAGAATTTCTCGATCAACGCCACGATGGGCAGCCGCAGCGCCAACTACTCGGTCTCCTTCATGGAACCGTGGGCCTTCGACCGCCCGGTCCGCCTGGGCGGCAGCATCTTCCATTCGCGCGACAACAACTTCCGCGACTTCAACGAGACCAACACCGGCTTTACCGTCTCCGCCGGCCGCCGCCTGTGGAGCCCCAACTGGGACGGCGACATCACCTACCGGCTCAGCTACACCACCATCGAAGGCGACGGCAACACCCTGCCGCCGATCTTCCAGCAGCAGGACGGCTCCCGCATCCTAAGCTCCATCACCCCGCGCATCCTGTACGACACCCGCGACAACCGCATCCTGCCCAGCCGCGGCATGATGATGGAAGCCTCGCTGGAACTGGGCGGCGGGCCGCTGCTCGGCGACATCACCTGGGTGCGCCCGACGATCAACGTCGCGCGCCACTTCACCATGTACAAGATGAAGAACGGCGGGAAGCACATCCTCGAACTGCACGCCAAGGGCTCGCTGATCCAGCAATACGGGCAGACGGATGAGATTCCGCCGTTCATGCGCTACTTCGGCGGCGGCATCTCGGACGTGCGCGGCTTCGAAAACCGGACGATCTCGCCGATTCAGGACGGCTTCTACATCGGCGGCAAGAAGATGATCACGGCGACGGCGGAGTACTCGGTGCCGCTCTACCAGGAGATCGTGCGCGCCTCGGTCTTCTCCGACGTGGGCCAGGTCTGGGACGAAGGGAAAACCGATCCGGGCTCGACCTTGGTGAATGAACGCGGCTGGCGTTCGTCCGTGGGTATTGGGCTGGCGGTGCGCACGCCCTTTTCGCCGATGCCGGTGCGCGTGTATTTCAGCCGCGCGATCCAGCGCAACAGCGAGGACCGCGTGAAAACCCTGGATTTTTCGTTCGGTACGCGGTTTTAACGGACGATTGCTTGAAGGGCTTTTGTGGGCGTGACGTCTGAAATGAGTTTGATGTTTGGCCTCCAAGCAACATAACTATGCACCTTCGAAAAAGGCGCAGCCGAGGCGCCGGCTTCGCATGGTGCCTTGGAGCGGGGAGTCAGGGAGGAATGTTCGTGATGCGCAATGCCGTTGCCGTCGTGGCGCTGGTGCTGGTGTCCGCCGTCTCCGCCGTGCGTGCCGAGGAACTGGGCGCCACCAAAGTGGCGGTGGTGGACGTCTCGCTGGTCTTCACCAATTACAAGCGGGTCAGCGAAGTGCAGCGGCAGGTGGACGCGGAGTTCGAACCGCGCCGCAAGGCCCTGGAAAAGGACGGCCTGGAGATCGAGGAAGAGGAGAAGAAGCTGGGCAGCCTCCAGTCGAGCCCCACGGCGTCGAGCGACGACATCTTCAAGATCACGCAGGCGTTTCAGAAGCGGCTGTACGAGTTCCGCAAGGCCAAGGGCAAGCTGGAAATCGACATCGTCATGCGCATGCGCCAGGAGATGAAGAGCGTCCTGAACGACATTCGCGCGGCGATCCGCAAGGAGGCCGAGAAGGCCAAGTTCGACCTGGTGCTGCGCGCGCCCGATCCGCAGGATCCGGCCGACAACCCCGGCGCGAAGGGCCCCGAGGACGTCAAGGTCGAGGACCTTGAAAAGCTGGAACCGAAGAAGCGGCAGGATCTCGAGATCAAGCAGATTCTCGCGCCGCAGACCACCGCCGACCTGCTGATCCGTTCGCGCCGCAACCCGGTGCTGTACGGGGCGTGGACGATCAACATCACCGAGGCGGTGCTGAAGACCTTGAACGACGATTACCAGAAGCGGGCGGGCGCGCTGAAGTAGGCGTTCCTCGAACAAACCGGCGTCGCGGGGCCGGTGGCCAGGCCCGCAGAAGATTGAGCAATGGCAAGGAGCGAATCATGAACTTCAGCAGCATCCGGATGATGGTGGTGGCGAGCATGGCGGCCACGGTCCTGATCGCGGGCATCGCCCGCAACGCGGCGGCCGGCGAGGAATCGAAGCGCATCGCCGTCGTCAACGTCTCGCGCGTCTTCAAGGCGTACAAGAAGGTCACGGACATTCAGACGCGCCTGGAGGCGCTCTTCGACCAGCGCAAGCAGGCGATCATCGCCAAGGAGACCAAGCTCCAGGCCGACGTCAACGCGGCGAAGCTCGATCCGACCGATCCGATGAAGGACCGCGACAAGCTGGAAAAGATGCAGAAGCTGGAACTGTCCAAG
>JAHCJK010000009.1 GCA_026184295.1 Planctomycetota bacterium | reverse complement strand
GGCCTTCAGCTTGTCCTGCACGTCCTCGTTGCGGGAGAGCTTATCGAGGCGCGCGATGACCAGGTTGTTCTCCATGAACCAGTTTCCCGTGCGCGCGGCTTCGAGCTTGTCATTGGTCAGGATCTCGAAGGGCAACTGGAAGCGCCGGTACAGTTCGTCCTGCCACTGCTCGGCCAGGCTGCCCGGGCAGACCACGAGGCACCGGTGAAGGTCGCCGCGGACGATGAGTTCCTTGATCAACAGCCCTGCCATGATCGTCTTGCCGGCGCCGGGGTCGTCGGCGAGCAGGAAGCGAAGTGGCTGGCGCGGCAGCATGGCTTCGTAAACGGCGGTGATTTGGTGCGGCAGCGGATCGACCAGCGAGGTGTGGACGGCAAGCACGGGGTCGAAAAGATGCGCGAGCCGGATGCGGTTGGCCTCGGAAACCAACCGAAAGAGGGCACCGTCGCCATCGAAGCTCCAGGGGCGGCCGACCTGGACAATCTCGATGCTGGGTTCGTCGTGGCGGTACAGCAGGCGCTGGTCGACGCGCCCGCCAGGGTCCTTGTAGGTCAGCTCGACGGCTTCGGAGCCGTGCCACTGGATGTTGACGACGGAGACTTGGCAGTTGGGCAGGATGCCCTTCACGGCGGCATTGGGAGTGAGGTCTTCGAGCTTTGCCATGCCCGCCCCGCGAGTTCAATATGACCGGCCGAGGTCCGGGCGGGGATGATCTCGGCCGGCCCAGACAACGGCAATGCCGCCGTCATCGTTGGATGTTTAGGTGTATCCCGCCCAGGATTGTCGGTGTTATAACCTACTAGGCACATGGTGCAAGTGGCGGGGCTGGGCTTGTTTCATGTCCATCCAACTAAGTCTGCACAGCCACATCCAGCCTGTTGATCCCGCGCCTGAGAGCCTTGACGATCTCTTCTTCGGTCGGAGCGCTGGTCAAACCGACTTCGAGAATGCATTCACCCCAGATTTTCTGCGGATGCCGCAAGTCGAGGTGGTTCATCCGAGCGACATAGACTCCCTCTTTATTCAAGTGCACCGTTCCCCGCCGAAGGTTCATATCCAGTATCCATTCATACCCGTCGCCATCGAAAATCATCTTGGATTGGCCACCAACTTCATCTTGATACAGCGCTTCAGCAATTGCGTCTTGGGCGAGTTTGATCCAGTCCCCGACCGCACAGTCTTCTTCGATCTGAAAGACGTGATAGCCCCATCCTTCGTTCTCGTCAGTGTGGGCAAACCCAAGGGGTTCTAAATGGCTCAATGGCAACTCAACCAAAGCATTACCTTCATCGCTTGACATCGTGCGGTATATCCCGTTCTCAGTGGACAACTTGACCCACTCAAGAAAATGAGGCCATTTGAAAAAATCCTCTTCAGTTTCCATTTTCTCTCGCTCTTTGCTGAGAGTCGAGATCCGATCATCCTGCTTCTTCTGGTCAATCTGTTCGACTTGATGATTCAGCTCATCCGGTTTGACCATCGTTTGGGTCTCCTTTTCTAACGTAGGCTGGACGAATCGGATGTGGTGGACATCTGGATGGACAACCAGGCGGACAACAGACCGGACAGCCATTACACAGCCCCACGCCCTTCGGCTGAGTCCGGCATGTCCGACCTGTTGTCGAGCCCGGTGTCCACCCGGCTGACCACATGGTTGTCCAGCCTCTTGTCCACCACCTCCTCTACTGCGGATTGCCGTCGCTATCCGGGCAGATGCCCGGCAATTGCGGCAGGTTTTCGTACTCCGGAACCGTCCAGGAACCGTCCGGGTTCCGGGCTCCGCCACAGACCTCCTCCATATAGCGTTTGATGCTCTTGTCGGAGGCACCAGGGATCAGGCGGTGTAGCTCCCCAAGGGTGACCCGTTCCCCGGCGAAGCTGCTGCGGATGAGCTGCATCCGCGCCTTCTTCCTCGCGTTCTGATCCAGTTCGTCATCGAGATCCCCGACCAGCCAGGTCAAGAGCGTCTCGAATTTCCTGGCGACATGGACGAATACCGCATCGATGTCGGCCGGGGTCACGTAGTCCCGATTGCAGAGCCGGGCGTGGGCCATGGCGAGTTTTTTGTAAGACTTGCTGCCCCTCGCCAGAAAATCCGCGTAGTCCGGATGTTCCTGCATCACGGATGCGCGGGCATTGACGATACTGCGGTACCGCGCCTCCAGGTACTGCGCCGCATCCGGCCCGATCTCGACGTTGGGGACCGTCGAGCGCAGGTATGCCAGAACCACGCGCACCAACCTGCCCGGTTCCTGACCCTGTTTGGAATCGGCCTGCGTTTCCGGCCGTCGAGCCAGCCTGAGGGAGAGTTCCAACTGCTGTTTCGAATCGCGATGGAACTCGATGATGGAGTCGAACCGCGTCAGGATGTTTTTGGGAACACCCGTGTCCGCCGAGATCCGCTCCAGCCCCTTCAACTTTCCGTTCCGGTGCCGATGCCCCTCGACATCGCTACGCCGATTGGCATCAACGTTGAACGCCACGAGCGCCTCGTAAGAGGTGCGACTCGCGTTGGCCGCGTCACACCGCCCAAGTTCCATGGTGCTTCCAAACGTGATCATCAGGCGATTATTTTTCACATGGTTCGCCTGATGAACATCCTCGACGTAGAACCCGCCGAGATTCGCGGCAGGAATCAATCCTGCCCGCACGACACGCTTGCCACCGCTGTAACCGGAGTTTCCGTACAACCCGTCCTCGGTCACGCACTGCGCCTCGACGCGCTTATGGATGGGCTGGCACAACTGAAAGGCCCGTGCGATCAGGCCCTTGCCGCAGCCCGGCGGTCCGATCCGCAGCGTATGGATACGTCCGCTCTCGCCGTTTATCCTGCCGTGGCTGGCGCCCTGCAGGACGGCGACCTCTAGCGCCTCGCGATACTGTGGATCGCCAGTATCGATGATGCCCAGCGCTACGCACACCATGTTGACCAGGGCCGGGAGCACCGACTGTTCGCGCTGCACCTCGATGAGTTGCCGGGCGTCCTCCAGTTCACCCGGGATCGGCTCCACCAAGTCCAGCGCGGTGTCGATGCGCTTCAGGTCCAGCAAAAACAGACGGTACTCATTATCGAGCAGCGACGGCAGCGGGATACCGGTCACCGCATAGACGACCGTTGCCTCCGACCGCTGGAAACGTCGCAGCATGTCCGGATCGCTGGTCGGGATCGTCTCGATAGTGTGCCGCTCGGAGTCGGCCTCACCAAACACGAACGCTCCGAACGACTCATACGCCTCGGCCGGATCGTCCGTGGAATCGATGGGCACGTCGAGGAGGCTCAGCAGATCCCGCCCCTCGTGTTCGTCTCTGGGGCGGATTTTGGTTCCGGAGTACGTCTTGAAATACCCACGGAACCGAACAACCCGCGCCAAGTTTTCGGTGGACTTAGCGGTCTCGACCCGCGTCGAAACAATTTCCGCCTCGCCACCCGAGAGCAGCAGCATAGCCCGCGCTCTCACCCTCTCGCAGAGATCTGCGTGCCGAGCCAGATCATCTGCGGAAGCGCCTTTCCTCGACATCTCCCGTCTGGCGTCTTCCTGCCAGTGGGCGAGGTCGCGAAGGCGCGCAAGGACTTCGGCTTTCGATAGCATTTGTGCTCTCATTTCTCCTTATGAATAAGCTATCGTGCGGAATCGCTACGCAGCGATTCCGTTCAACTACAACTACGCCCGACGCATCGGACAGTATTTCGACTGTCACCAGAGCCAGGTCTTCAGTTGTCAAAGAACAGATTTAGACGACTACCTTGCCTAGCTAGACGAGATCCTTCACCTCCTCCCACACTTCCAGCGCACCGTCGATGAAGCCGTTCACCCATGCCGCATTGTCCGCCAGGTGCTGGGCGTCGGGGATCTGGCTTTCCCAGAAGCAATTCGCGGCCTCGCGATCCCCATCCTGGTCGGGGCAGATCGCGAAGAAGAAGCGCTCGCCCGCCGAGTACGCGGTGTGGTCGTTGTCCTCGAAGCGGTTCTCCGGATCGGAAAATGCTGCGGCAAGCGCCTCCAACTCAGCGTGCTCCGCATCCTGTTCCGCCCACACGCGCCCGTCCTGGCGGGATCCTTCGCGCTTCTTCATGTCGTTTTCCTGTTTCGATGCGCGCAAACGGGTGATGATGTCCTGCATTGGAATGCCCTTTCTGGCCTAGTTGGCCTTTTCGAATGGGATCGACCGCATGGACAACCCATGCAAGCGTAGCTCTATGCGCGTGCAAACGCGGGACAGAGCATCACATCGAACAAATTGTTTGGGAGCACTTCTGTTAACGACGGAGGGAAAGCCCTCAATCCGGCGTTGCGCCGTCGGCGTCGTCATAGCACGCAGGAGTTGGTAACTACCTGCGGCATGTTGCCGGTGCGCTTGAACAACTCGCACGGCAGGCGGTCGTTTAGAACGACCAAAACTACAAGGAACCTCTACCCGACGAACTAGAAGTTTGTCAATGCAATTCCGAAGCATTCTCGTAACCCCATTGGTAAAAGCCCGTTTTGCTCCAGGTAAGTATGTGGGCCGGGCCATGAAGCTGGCCCGGCCCACCGAATACTTAAGGCGCCACACTCTCCAAATTAGGACACGAGACCGATGCCACTTCCCTTTCCGTCTTGCCATCCATGGTAAATTGCACCCGAACTACCATGGCGCCTTCCCGTAGGTGGCCCGCATTCAAGAAACGGGTCGCTTCAAATTCAAGATGATCGAACTGCTCCAGATTTCTGAACTTCTTCAACACCGCTGACTGCCCTGATAGATTTAGCTGAACATCATGGACTGCAATCTTGCGCCTAGGATCGAAGTATTGGAGGGCAATGGTATTCACGCTCAAACTGCTGGCACAAATGGCAATCTTCCTCTCGCTGCAATTTACAACGTGAAGAATCACGCGCTGCGCTTTCGTAATTTCGAGGACGAACAGAAGAGGACTCAAGTCCATCCCGTTCCTTAAACCATGAACATGACCGCAAACCATGTCCACGACCCTGAATCCCATCCACTTCAATCCCTCATTGGCAATGGCCAAGGTCCCCATGCACAGCATCTTCAACGCATGGGCTTTGCCATTCGTCAACTCTCCGAGCCTGTACATTTTTCCGTGACCATTTTTCTCTTCTTGATTGCGTTTGTTTTTCGACACAGCCCATTCCTCCTTTGTGGTGGCCAATGACACAATCCCGAACGCCAGGGTTCAAGATCGCTCTCTTGGCCACAAGCCACAGAGCGTGTTGCGTCATCCGCAACGCCGAATGCACGGGCGCAGTTGGGACGCAACGCTATACCGTGAGGGCAACAGCCCCCACTTTCTAAAGTGAGAACTCGGGCTGCAACTTCATGGCCCGGCTGGGGCTTTCGGATGGGACGAATGAGCCTTGGCTCTGCCCCAGATTTCCGTATTCACGTATGATTGCAAGTTCGGCGCAAGCCTTACGGCGGCAACCTCAGTCATGCAATCTGCCCACGCACTGGTGGGCTACGTGGCCCCTGCAACCCACAACCTATCTCTGAAAATTCACTATGTCAAGACTCGCGACTCAAACGATCATAACCCATAACATGATAAGGAGATGCGTGTGAATCCCGTCGCCAGGCACACGGGTTAATTGCTGGTTTAGAACCGAAACCACACGCATCGATAATGGAGCTATGTTGTTTCCAACGCATTTCTACTTTGAGCTGTATCGGGCGCGTCCGTGCCTGCTTTGCCCAGTTCCAAATCAGCTCGCGTTCAACGTAACGAATGAACGCAGGCGCGCAGTCCTCAATGCAGCTGACGGCCTCAAGCTGCTGGCTAGGTAAGCGCTATGCGACCCGGCGAAGGTTTGCCGGTATTAGAGAAGGCAGTGATCAACCATTAGTATCATGCGCATCTAATCGCTAAGCGTGCTTGTTGAAGGAGAACTTCAAAATGACTGTGGAATATGGACGACTGAGAACTGCGCTCTTGGAGTACTTGAGGCTGCGTAACCGTGGGCAAATTAACTTCATGGGTGGCGCAGGTGAAATTGGCGCCTTTTGCCGTGAGCGCGGTTTGTCTTTGGATTTGGAGGACCAGGAACTCGTTTGCCAAGTCTTCCACGAATTCTATCTGGAACGTATTATTGTCTCGGGTGACAGGCCAAACGGGACTGGGGCCATGGCTTGGCCTTTCTACCGCGTAACGGAGTTTGGAAGGAAAGTCATTGAGGCTAAGGAGTACGAACCCTACGACCCTGGTGGATACCTTGGAAGGCTCCGTCTTGAAATCCCAAATCTGGATTCCGTCATTGTTCGATACTTAGAGGAGGCCATCGGCTCCCTTCGCTCTGATCACCTACTCGCGGCTGCCGTGATGCTGGGCTGCGCGGCGGAGAAAGCCATGTTGTTGCTAATTGACGAGTTCGGAACCGCGCTGTCTGATCCGGCCAAGAAAGGTCAGTTTCAGAGGGAGATTTCCTCACATTGGATGATTCAGCGCAAGTATGTCGCATTTTGGAAGCGCCTTGAGCCTATGGTGAAGAGCCTTCCTTCCAATCTGGGAGATGATCTCCACGTAATGCTTGATCGTATCTTCGATCTAATCCGGACAGCCCGCAATGAAGCCGGGCATCCTACTGGAAAAGTTGTAGACAGGGACGCAGTGCGCGCCAATTTGATTCTGTTTCCTGGATACTGCCGGCGGGCATATAGACTGATTGAGCATTTCTCCGCGAACCCCATTCCGTAAATGCTGGATGCAGTGCCGCTAGCTACCACCACCATTGTGGCCAACGCCACATCCAGAGTCGGTCGTAGGTGAACAGCGCTTTCCAGCAATTCTTGGGTAAGAGCATCAACCATCACGATCCACGTCAAGCCTGCCACTAAGAGTCACATTTATCACGATAATAGCACATGTAATTTCCGAACAATACGCACAACACTCACTCTGCCGCAATCCCCCATCTCGCGATAAACATGTTTCCCAAAACCACGATGGAGCTACCCCATGGGCGACCCTGGTCGCACCATTCATATTCGCCTCTCTCCTCGGCTCCAACGCAAGCTGGAGGAGCTTCATGGCGCGCACTACGCCGGTCTGCCGCTGAGCACGATTGCAAAGCTGCTCCTGGCCGATCAACTGCAGAAGGATGATGAAGTAGTTCTCGAAATCATTCAGAACCAAATTCGCCGACCTGCAGATGAATCAACCACTCAAGAACATGCGAGGACTCCCCACCTAAATACACAACGGCGTCGGCATCACCGCTGACCATTATCATGAGGAGGTGAGACCATGACATCGGATTGGTTCTATAGCAATGGAACCGAGCAAATTGGACCCATTACGGAAGTGGCTTTGAAGGATCTGATCAAAACAGGTGCCGTCAAAAGGAACACACTTATTTGGAAGGAAGGCATGGCCGAGTGGACGCCGGCAGGTCAAGTGCCCGGAATCTTCTCCAGTCCCCCGCCACTACCTAGCGCGACTCCGCCGCCACCGCTGCCCCAAGCTGCGGTTCCTACTGCGGCACGCCCGCGGAAGGCTCTACGCTTCGAAGCCGAGCCGGCGTCGGCCCCGCACGCCGTGCCACCCCCAGTCCCTCGAACCGCGGAGATTCAAGAGGCTAAGCCAGCAGAACCGACACCAAAACGCCCGGTGCCGACACGCCCACCGCTTTCCGTCAATGGTGCGATCATCAATCTGTTTGTTTTGATGGGATCTATCATGCTCGCTGCTGTAGCGGCGGCTGCCGGCAACGCGACCGGGCTTCTGGTATTCATGTTGATCATGGTCGTGTGCGCACTGGCCTTCTGGGTTCGCGTTTCAACCTTCCTTTACAAGGCATGGGCTGCGCTGCCATGGAAAGCTCAAGCCACCAAACCGGCCCTCGCTGCGGCAGCTCCGTGGATACCACTCGCGAATCTAGCGCTCATTTTTAAGGCCGTATTGGGCCTGACCAATAAAACCAACGAAATCCTTAAGGAAAGGGGCCAAGGTTCCGGTCCCGCGGAGGGGCTTGCCACGGCGGTATGCGTCAGCTTCGTCTTGATGATCACGGTGCCATTGGCTATCCAAAATTCCGGCGTGTCTCTCTACCTCACCACGGCTGCCAGCGCGGTCATGGCGTTTTGGCTCGCATCGCAATGTAAGGCTACCAACTTGCTGATCGGACACGATAACGCACCAACACCTTCGCTTGGGTTGAGAATCGGAGTACTTGCCTGCGGTGCCGTCTCTCTATGCCTAGCGGTCGCCTTTGGGATCAGCAGCCTGAGGGGGCCAAAGGGTTCTGGACAACCAGTTCAGTTCGAGCGTCAGGACATATTCAATGGTCAGAGCCAGAATCCCGAACTGCAGGAAATGGTTCAACAGGAAGCGCAGCGCAACCGCGCATTCGCGGAACAGTTGCGCAATATTCGGAGTGCCTACAGCGGTGGTCGGATCCAATGGTCGTATCCGCCGCAGACGCCGGACGAGGCTCGGCTCCGCCAGTTGATTGAGGCCGAGGCTCGTCGCAACGCGGAATTCCTGGACCAGTTGCAGCAGATCCGGAACGCCTATCAGCCGGCACAATAAGCGTGCCGGAACATCAGATTGAGGACGGCCTCTATGAGCTGTGATCAGTGGTTTTATACGAAGCAAGACAAACAGGAGGGTCCGGTAACCACAGACGAATTGAAGCAAATGGCGCGTGCGGGAATTGTTACGCGGGACTGTTTGGTTTGGCAGGAGGGCTGGCCGGACTGGCGACACGCTTCGTCCGTTGAAGGTATGTTTCCTACGCCACCACCGATTCCACGCGGCACTTCAGCCAAGCCCACTCAATTTTCTGAGAACATTATTGCTGAACACCTCATTCGAAATGGCGTATGTGAACGCTGCGGATGCAGCGAAACGTATATTACATCGATGGGGAAGAGCACATGCAGTGGCGGCAACGTAAAAGCTGTGCCTGGTCCAGCGCCAAGGGCTACGAAGCAAGGAAAGAGAGATGCGAGCGTATTGCAAAAGCTCGGATGCGTAGTCCTGTTCGGCGTCACTTACATGCTTTTTGTGAACGAAACACGTGGCATTGTCATGATTTTCGTGCTCGGAGGCTTGGTGCTTATCGCATCTTTCTTTGGACAAGACGAGAAGGAATGAAATGAGAGGTTGTAGCCTATGCAATGGCCACAAAACTACTTGGTTATTCTCCTTTACCTGACTCAAATCGTCGTGAGCTTCATTGCCATTTTCTTCATCCTCAGGTGGCTCTTGCGGGAGCTGCAGAAGCCGGAATCAGAGCCTGATCGATTCGAACTTTACTTGGCCCAGCACGGCCCGCCCTGGCTAAAGCGCCTACTCAAACATCCGCTTTATGCGGACGAGGCCGCGATCATAGCGGTGTTGATCGCGGCCTCAGGCTTCTACATTTGCGTATGGTTAATCGACCTCCTGATGGGTTGATTCGTTTCGCTCCTGAATATACGCGTGATACACGTCCGGCCCGATCTCCTTGAACTGGGCCGGATGGAGTTCAGGCGCGAACGCCGACATCAGGACCACGATGTCGCGGCAGTCGGTCGGGACGGTGCCGCTGACCCGGATGCCGGAATCGGGCCGGTAACCGGACCACGGACTGATGATGGCGCGGAGTCTCCAGAATGCCTGGATCATGTCGTCGGCCGAATCGAACTGCTCGGACCATTGGGCCAAAGCCTCTTGGATCTCCTCGCTTCGCAGTGCCGCATTCGGTCCGGCCCATTTCTCGTAGCATTCCCCAGCTCGATGCAGCAGTTGGACCGGGTGCGAGTCGGCGTGCTGTGCCAGTTCGCGCCAGGCTTCCAGGGAGACAACAGCGCGCCGATCCGTCAGAAACGGACGGAAATCATCTTCCGACAGATCGGAGCGGAAGAAGTCGCGCAACAAATCCAGCCTGGATTCGCCAGGGATATGGAGCGCCAAGCGGCAAAGCGCCTGCAGGTGTTCCCGGTGCCGGACCAGGGTGATCAGCGACATCAGGTCGAGCGCAACCGGATTGGCCGGCAGCAACTCGCTCTCGGAGCATTGGATCGGGAGGCCCATCGCGAACAATTCGGTGCGGATATAGAAAGCGTAGCCAACCGAATCGGTCACGACCCGAATGTCCGACGCCTTGCCGCCGTCGCGGAGGATCTGGACCAGCAGATTGCGGAGCCGCTTCATCTGCTCGACCCAGGTGCCGGTAGGCCAGGAGACATGGCCGAGCCGGACCCGTCCGTTGGCCCTCGGCCACTCATCCGGGTACGTGGACAGGTCCTCTTCGCTGATCCTCAAACCTTTCCCGTGCTGGTTCCAGAAATCCCGCCACGCGGCCCTGTCTTCCACAACAACGGTCACTTCCCGCTGCGCCAGGATGTCATCGTGGTGCAGGTAAGCGGCCAGCCATGTCGCCTCCCCCCGGGACATGCCGGAGGAGACTACCGCTACCAACTGGTACTGCCCGATATCCGGGCTGAGGAGCGGCAGGCTCCTCGGGTTGCGCATCGACGCCGGATCATCCAGAAACCGGATGTCCGATTCTTCCAGGTCCTGGTCGGTCTTCCGATACAGCCACCCCATGGAGGAACTGTAGTCATGAGCCTCGTGGCCGAAGGCCAGGCGCTGCCGCATCAGTTGATCCGATTTAGGCAGCCAGTCCGCCGACGCGCCGACCCGCTTCAAGTTCCAGGACATCTGTTGGCGCTTCAAGGAAAGGATGGCGCGGTAGTCGTCGCGGCCCATGACAGTTCTGGAATCCTTCTGCATGGCCGATTCGCGCAGGCTGTACGAATGCCAGTCCTGCTGGTTGGCGTCACGGGCATTCAGGATAATCGCCAAGTGGCGGACGCGGTTCAGGTCATTGCCAATGACAAGCGAGCGCCAGTCGCGGCCCTGAATCAGCGCGTTCGGCAGTCGGCGGTCCTGGACTTGGGTATGGATCAGTCGGATCAGGTTCATCAAACACCTCAAGGGGTCATAGGAAACGATGGGGAAGGGCCAGGGTTCTACACTGAACCACTGGCCCTTCCCCCGGTTGCGCTGGAGGCAGGCGCGGCGAGCGGACGCGAGCCAGGCGCCTGCCTCAGCAGCGCGCAACTGCCACCCCCTTCATTGCACCTACCATCCCAGAGGTAGCTATGGGCTCTCCACCCCTGCGCTGGCCGGGCCCCTTCTTGCCCGTAATGCCCAGTCAGCATTTCCACGATCATGTCCTCGCCTCGACCACGTTTCTCGACTGTCCCTATCGACCACGGCTCACCCAGCTCTACCGGTATTCGGCCCTCCCACTCTCGAACATCGGTTTCGAGCGCGTTCCTATCGACATAACGGTCCCATCGGCCTTGACTCTCGATCCAACCTCTAGCTACCCTACCCAGTGCCGCATATCGGTCCGATTCCACCCAACCGGCCATGGCGTCCCACAGCGCTTGGCGAAGCGGTCCTATATCGGTGTCTCTGTAGTAGCTGAGCACGGGCCATACGAATCTGACGATCCCGTCGAGCACGTTCCGGATCGGTTTCGGCTGCCTACGGTTCGACTTCGGTCCTAAGGTTTCCTTCTCCACAGCTTCGGGCATTCGCCTTACGGTGTCGGCTATACGAACCACGGCTCGGTCCGGCGCACTCAGCCGGATCTCCGAGTTCGACCATTCGAACACGATCCCCAGGAACTCGGCGGTGTCATGGCATGGCGGCACGACCACGGACTCGGTCTCGGTCTCGAATCCCAACGATTTCGACTTGGACTTCAGTACGGATTCGGCGATGCGCTCCTGGCCGGGCCTGAGCCAAAGAGCGAGGTTATCGCCGTAGTGGATCACGGTGGCACCCGGCAGCGCTGCGACTAGCGAGTCCACCAAGGGCCGCAGATAAAGCACGCACGCGATGGCCGAGAGCGCGGAGCCTTCCGGTATGCCGAGCCGCGTCTGCTTCAGGGCCTTCAGGTACCTCAGGTCGGCCAACGTTGCAGTGCCAGCCCGGAGAAACTCGCGCCGCACCTGATTGATCCTGGCATGGCTCGGCCTGGTCCGGAACGCGGCCTCGATCAAGAACATCGCCATAGGATCGTTGACGACCGGCCATAAGCACTTCAGCAGGCCGGCCACGGGCAGGCTGGCGAAGCACCGCGCAACGTCGGCAAGCATGAGCACGCCGTCCGGTCTGGCTCGGATCGCATCTTCAAGCGCCCGAACGGCTCCTTGATTGGAGCGGCCACGCACGAACCCATAACTGCATGGACTCAGGTAAGGCTTGATCCTGGGATAGTGGATGTCGTAGAGCGCCCACTGCCAGAGACGGTCTATGTCAACGGGCGGCGTCAGGAACCGGTGGCCGCCCTTGCTCTTCGGGACCGCGACCAAGCCGTAAGGCTCCAGCCGCCAGCTGGGCCGGAACAGCCGCTTGACCAGCTCCGTCGCGAACGCCCCGAAACCGAGTTCCAGGACGCGCTGCTGCGTCTGCTCGCTGAGATCGGTAGCCGTGCATCTGATATCGGTACCCCCAATGATCTGCAGGCTGCCGACGATCCGGTCGATCATCTCGCGCCGCAGCAGAGCGCAGGTGTCGGCGATGGTCATGGGCAATTCAGGCATCTAAACGACTCCAAGAAGACGATCGGTCTAGTCGTTCCGGTCGGACTGCCGGTCCAGCAGCGCGACCTGAGCCACAAAGGACCCCAGCAGGCCCTCGATGGCGCGCACCTGCTCGTGCATGGAGTGTTGCAACTCAGGACTGATCTTGCCCGCATCCCGCAGCAGCAGCGCCTTGGAGGACTTCAACGCGTCGAGGTACGCCACGGTCCGCTCTCGGGTTGCGCGGTGGTCCCGCAGGGCGAGCAGCTTCTGCGAGCCGGCCGGCCACAGGTCCGGGTGCTGCTTCCGGATGGCCGCAACCCTCTCCCGGACCTGGTTGCCCTTCAGTTCACCGGCCTCGATCTCCGCGAAGACCTGCTGCTGGAGCCGGAGCCGTTTCTCCACACGTTGGCGGATCGCGGGATTCGTCCCCATCTCGCGGCGTTCGGCCGGACTGGCGTCGAACGCCAGCAGGTTCGGCAGGTCGCGGAGTTTGACGCCGACCCGGTCCGCTTCCTGGGCCTTCTCAAGCGGCCACCGGTCATTCAGGCGGACCATCTGGAGCAGGATGGCGGCGCTGCCGAGCCCCTCGAACCTCCGCGCCGCGAGCTGCAGCAGGACACCGTTGCCCCACCCAGCCTTCTCCTGCTCCTTCTTGGCCAAGCCGCCGACCTTCCAGGCACGCGACACCGACACGGCTTCTCTCATGTGTGAATTGCGCGAGGTCATCATGGTTCTCTCTCCCTCTGGTCATCCGTTCATGCAAATGCTAAGAGTCATGCTTCTGACCTACTCCAATTTGAACTTGGGCATGTTTGGAATGATCAAATCATGCCGCCCATATTTGCGGACCGGTGCGGTGAGGTTCTTGCCTCTCGCAATTCGAGTGATCAAGGTCGAATAGGGAATTCCACTGGCACGCGATGCTGCCGTGATGCTCACGGGCAGGCCGTACGAGCGCAGCAATTCGGCGTGGACAGAGCGTCGAATCCTCGCCATGCAAGCACCTCTGAACGAATGGGCGGTCTGCGCCCGCTGCCCCTTCTGGTGGTGGCCGGGAAGAGCGAGACGATGCGCAGACCGCCGGAAATTGTTTTCGGAATCCCGGACCACCTGCGCAAATTTTACAGTAGGAAAATAGGGGAACCTGAATCTGTCGATTTAAGTGGCAGGATTACACATAGGGAAATGTCGATTTTATCGCTCTTGACACTTCCTTGATTTCTTACGCTTTGCATTCCTCTTCAGCGCTTTCATGACTTCGAACTTCCAAAAATAACTTGGCCTGCTGCGGCCTCGGCTGCCTTTGATGGCCGGCTTCTGATGAGCACGACTTAGTGCAATGGTCAATGCATCCGGTTCTTTGGGGCACCACGGCTTGTCCGCAAACACCTCACAGAGCTGCTTGACGGTCATCAGGCGGTCACCACGTCTGTACCGATCCAAGTGATTTTTTAAGTATGAATGAATTACCTTGGAACGAAAGGCCATCGTTTCCGCATCAAGCGAATGTGGAGGCGGAGAAGGATCAGTACCGAGGATATCATCCAGGAGTTTCTTCTTGGGCTTCTTGCTCATTCTGGGCATTGCTCCGGCCACCGGGGAAATGCAGCCTAGCCCAAAATGCTATGAGTTCCACCGATCTAAATCCCAGGGGCAAAGATGTTAACATTTAATGAAAGCACAATGCTCGCACCAATTAATTCTATTCAGTGGCGTGCGCCGCTGACTGCACACATTAAAAGGAGAATCCCATGATTCGTTTGTCAGCCAACCTTTCCCGTAAGGTGCCGATGCCCGGCGTCCAGTTCTCGTCGCAGCAGTACGGTGCCGCTCTCGAAATCGAGGTCAGTGACGCCGACAAGCCCGAGGCGATCCAGGCCCGCATCCGCGAACTTTACGACATGCTCAATCGGAGCATCGACGAGCAGATCAACGCGGCGACCGCAGCCAACGGTCAGCAGGCCGCGCCTGAAGAAGGCAACGCCGCCGCGCCAGGTGGCAACGGCCAACCCAAGACCCAGCAGGCGCCCCGGACCGGTCGCACCTCGCAGCCCAGAGCCCAGTATCGCCGCAATGGCAACGGCCAAGGTAACGGGCGCCGGCCTGTCGGCGCGACCCAGGCGCAGCAACGCGCCATCTACGCGATCTGTAAAGAGCAGGGCATCGAGTTGACCGACGTGCTGGCCGATTTCAACGTTGCCGAACTCAGTGAACTGAACGTGATGGACGCGTCACGCCTGATCGACGATCTGAAATCCCGCAGCGCCTGAAGCATCCGTCCGACCAACCTGACTTCTTGCCGATTCAATCATGCTTCCTGATAACTAAAGGAGAAACCAATGCCGAACCATGCGGCAGCCGCGCCTCCGTCTGTTGAGACGGAGGCAGGCTTGCTCGACCACCTTTCGTGGTCGGGCGTCACGACGTATCTGCAATGCCCTAAGAAGTTCAACTACCGCTACTTGACCGACACGCCGGAAGAGCGCAAGTCCGCCGCGCTCCTTTTCGGTGGCGCGTTCCACCGTGCCGCCGAAGTGGCGCTCCAGGCGCGCCTGGAAGGTCGGCCGTTCCCGGCCTTGGCCGAACTGCTGGCCGAGTACGACCGTGCCTGGCAGGAAGAATCGGCGGAAGCGGCCGAGATCGTGTTCGCCAAGGGCGACGATGCCGCCAGCCTGCATGGCCTGGCCGAGCGGATGCTGTCCGCGTTCACGCAGCATCTCGAAGCGGAAGTCCGGGCTGCGCCGCATCGGCGCATCCTGGCCCTGGAACACGAAGATCGATTCCGGCTCCTGCCAGACACGCCTCCGGTCGAGGCGCGGCTCGACTTGCTGGAACTGGACGGCGCGGACTTGATCGTCAGCGAGATCAAGACCAGCAAATCTCGCTGGAACGAGCAGAAGGTGGCCGAGGCGCTACCGCAACTGGTCGTCTACGCCCACGCGCTGATGCCACTCCTGCGCGAGGTCGGTGCGAAACGGATCAGGCCCCGGTTCGTGGTGGTCACGAAGGCCAAGACGCCGGTGGTCCATGTCCTGGAACCGCAGGCGACCCAAGCCGACGTGCTGCGGCTCCGTGAGCAGGTCGGCGAGGTCTGGAAAGGCATCCGGGCCGGAGTGTTTCCGGCCCGGGACGGCTGGTGGTGTACGGCTTGCCCGTTCCGCACCGCGTGCCAAGGACGGTGACCCATGAGCGTGTGGCGCAATCTCTGGACGGCAGCCAGGACCGTGCTCCCGGAAGCGCGGCATGTAACCGGGGAAGGCATCCGGGATGTAGCCGACCCCACGTTGGAACGGGCAGCGGCTCGGGCGCAGGAAGTCGTGGACCGTGCGGCCCAACACGGGCACGAACTGCTCGAAGACGGCGAAGTCCGGGCGCGCCGCGTAGTCGAAGAGGTTGACCAAAGGCTGGCCGCGCAGCGCGAACAGCTTTTGAACCGCACCGAGTCGGTCTGCGACCGGATCAGCCGGAAGGTCATCTGGCGCGCCGTGCTGGCAGGAATGTGCCTGCTCGGCGCGGCAGGCATGGCCGCCCTCCTGGTCTACTGGGCGGCCCGCAACATGTAGGGAGGCAAAACGGAGGAGATCACCAATGAGCGAGGCGTACACCGGGCTGCCGTTCCATACCGACAAGGCCGTGCGCGAGTTGCAGGCGAAGGGCTTGGCGCGGTTCTTTGTCGTCGTCGAGATCGGTGGCCGCCTGGAGGTGCGGAAAGAGGAACCTGCCGACACCGAACCGTGGTGCGGGTGGGCACACGTCCTGGCGCTGAACGAGGCGTCCGCCCTCGAACTCTACCACAACGCCCACGACCAGTGGGCAGCGCAGTACAATGGCGACCCCGACTGGATCGACTGCGTCCTGAAAGACAGTGCCGAGCGGAGGGTCTAGGACTGAAAGGCCCACCGTCCGCAAGGGCACCGTTTGCGAAGGGCAACACATGCGAACAACAACCGAGATCCTGGCCGAGTTCTGCGAAGCGATCGAGGCCACCGGCGGCGTGACGGAGTTGCCCGGCGGCTTCATAAGCCGTTCTGTAACGAACGAAAGGATTGACCATGCACGAATACGCTTTCGACGTAAAGCTCGCGGCCGTTGTGCGAGTTAACGCAAGGAACAGGCGGATCGCGGAAAGGGTCGTGAACAATCTCTCCGGCGACTCGGTTGCCCTTTCGCACATCCTCGGAGCGCGTGCCAGACTGACCGAGTTCAGCACGGACGATTGCTCGCCCCGCCTCTTCGAGATCGACGGAGAGGAGATCGAACATGAATGAACGCGAACTCGCCGCCGTGCTGGCCGCCCTGCGCTTCTGGCAGGCCATGCGCGGCGGACCCAGCACGCGGGACTATTCGGACATCGAGACGGACTTGGGTAAGCACAGGAGCCTGTCCGATGCCGAGATCGACGCCCTGTGCGAGCGTCTCAACCGGGACGAGCCTGTCACAATCTACCTCGTCGTGGCCGACCGGCCCGACGACACCATCGCCGGTCGCTTCTACGAAGCGTACCAGGAACGCAACGACGCCGAGGCCGTGCTCGCGAAGATTCGCTCCGAGCAGCCCGGTTGGGACGCCGACTTGATCGACCTCGACTTGCTCGGCTGACCAATTCACCGAACCACTCGCCGGATCGTTTCGTGCCCCGGCGGGTGGTCCGTCGGGGTTTCTTGTTTGTCCGCCAAGGAGACCCTGCCCATGACCGCAGAAAACGTCAGGCTCATTTCACCCCGTCGCCGGGACGAACTGTTTTCCGAAATCAAGAAGCTGGTTGCCGAGATCGACGCGCAGGAACGCAGCCTGGGCGCCGTGGACGAGGACGGTGCGCTAATCGACGAGGCATTGGAGAACATCATCGACATGCTCGCCGCCGAAGTTCGGCGCGCCAAACGCCAGAGCCGCAGGCGCGCAGCCGTCGTCGCGTAATCCTTCCAGATCTTGAGATCTGCTCGCAAGCCTGAAGGCATCACAACTCGTACCACCGGTACGGGAGCGCAGGGCTACACCGGTTCCGGGCCGGTGAAGATGCTCTGCGGCGAGCGGATTCTCATTTATCCGCGCACACTTCAGCTTTCCGCATCCACATTCCCTAAGGGAGTTCACATGAAAGGAACATCCATGCCGAGAGAAAGCACCACCCTCTATTTCAAAGAGGGGAACAGCGACAAGGTTTACCATTTGGCCATCGAGGAACGCGAAGGCGGGTTCGTCGTGAACTTCGCCTTCGGACGGCGCGGCAGCACGCTCCAGACCGGCACGAAAACGAACACGCCGGTGTCCTTCGAGCAGGCCAAGAAGATCTACGACGCGTTGATCCGGTCGAAGACTGCCAAAGGATACAGCGAAGGGCCGGACGGAACGCCGTGCTCGGGCACCGAGAAGGCCGAGCAGGATTCGGGACTGCGGCCCCAACTCTTGAACCCGATTACCGAAGAAGAGGCCGAGCGCTACCTCCGGGACGACGCTTACTGGCTCCAGGAGAAGATGGACGGGCGCCGCACCCTAGTCCGGAAAGTCGGCGATGAGGTCACAGGAATTAACCGGCGCGGGCTGACGGTTGGCCTGCCGGAGTCCATTGTCCAGGCCGCACAGGCGCTGCGTTCGGACTGCGTGATCGACGGCGAAGCCGTAGGCGACCGGCTACATGCCTTTGACTGTCTGCGGCGAGGCAACTCGCCCCTGGAAAAGCTGGCCTACCGGGACCGTTGGCGCATCCTGCTTGAACTGGTAGGCGGGCGCAGGGGAGCCATCGAGGTCCTGCCCACGGCGGCGGAGACTGGGGACAAACGCGATCTGCTTCGGTTCCTATGTGAACGGAAGGCCGAGGGCGTCGTCCTGAAGAATCGCAACGCACCGTACACTCCGGGGCGGCCGGCCAGCGGTGGGCCTCAGGTGAAGCTGAAGTTTTACGCGACGGCTTCCTGCATTGTCGCGCCGAGCCGCAATGGGAAGCGCAGTGTCGGTCTGGAAGTGCTGGACGGGCTCAAGCTCGTATCCGTCGGCAACGTCACGATCCCGCCGAATGCTGCAATCCCCCAGCAGGGTCAAGTGTTAGAAGTGCGTTACCTATACGCGTACAATGGCGGCTCACTTTACCAACCAGTGTACCTTGGCCGCAGGACCGATATCCTTACGGCAGAATGCAAGCTCTCGCAGTTGAAGTTTCGTAAGGAAGATGCAGAGGAAGAGGGTTAGCTATCACCTGGACCACTCACACGTCTGAGCCATTCGGACACGAACGGTAAGGTGTCCGAAGTATCCACTGCGCCAAAAGCCCTGGTCCAGGACATCGGCTTGTAGCCGTCTGGTGCCGTTTCACCGTCCTGAGTGAGGAACAGGTATTCGCAACGGAGACCAAGCAGTTCTTCCATTAGGTATTTCTGCACTTCAGTCTGCCGGACCAATTCCAGACCACGATCCTTGAAAAGAGCGATCTCACTGGCGGAATTCGGATAAGAGCCTTCGCCGGACTCCAACTTGGCTTCGATCACCAATGCTGTTTCGTGTGAGGTATGGATCACGATGTCTGGTTTGGCATTGAAGGACCACTTGAATATGCAGGTCCGTCGAAGCTCCTCTTTGTCCGGCACCTTTCCTGTGAACCGGCCGATGCTCCAGGTTCCAGGGCTTTGGATATAGCCTTCAGAGGGTTTCGGTACGGCACCGAAGTGTTCATTGAATTCGCCAACCGAGCAACGCTCCAGCGTCGCGGTATTCGACGGGCGTAGCAGGCGAAGGACGGCATTTCGTTTACCTTCGTTGTCATGGAGCTTTCGGCTCCACAGGTCGCGCAGGAACGCATATTCGTAGTACACGCCGATCTCGCCATCCACGACCGGAAGGCTGCTTTCGGCTTCTAATAGAAAGGCGGCCAGATTACCGGATTTCAATAGTGCTGCGTATAGCAACGCCGCAAGGTTTCGTTCCTCGCGATTGATCGTGTTGTACCCGGTGGTTATCCCCGTCAAGTTCCTCAGGTGTTCACGTTGCATCGGCTGTTCCCTCGAATTTGGGCTGTAGCCCATCTGTCCCTACATTTCATTCAGTTCAAGTACCCCACATCAAGGAGGATTCAAGATGCTCATGCTTTCAAAAGCCCAGGAGATCCATCGCCGCGAACTGGGCGCGATTCGCACGCCAGAACCGACCGACAC
Source organism: Planctomycetota bacterium (assembly GCA_026184295.1). Classification (GTDB taxonomy): domain Bacteria; phylum Planctomycetota; class SZUA-567; order H5-PLA8; family H5-PLA8; genus JACQFI01. Next base: position 45,802 of record JAHCJK010000009.1, on the reverse strand, counting down.
CTGGCGCCCGGTGCCGCACCTGGAAGTCGTCGAGACGCTGCTGCAGCGCGCCGAGGCCAAGGGCCTGCGCGTCACCAACGAGCGCTACGCCATCCTGGACGGCGCGCTGTACCCGCAGCCGGGCATGCAGATCACGCTCAAGGGCGCCCGCATGTTCGGTTCACTGGATTTCGAGCCGATCAAGGGCCTGCGTTTCCCAACGGGCTGCACACCATCGGCCGGCTTCCGCAATTCCCACGACAAGAGCTTCGCGCTCTCGATCTTGTCCGGCGCGAGAGTGCTGGTCTGCGCGAACGGCGTGCTCTCGGCCGAGTACGTCATCAGCAGGAAACATACTTCCGGCCTGGAACTGGAAGTCGAAGTGGACCGGGCGCTGGATGTTTTCATCGAGAGCACGACCGCGTTCCACGCCACCTACGAGCGGCTGTGCGGCAAGAGCCTTACCAAGGCACGGTCGCACCATCTGGCGGTGGAACTGGCCAGGGCCGGCGCGTTCTCGTCCTCCGATATCGTGCCGGTTGTTGAGGAGTTCGAGAACCCGCGCCACCCGGAATTCAGGGAGCGCAATGCCTGGACGCTGTACCAGTCGGTGACCGAGATCATGAAGCGGCAGTCGCCGGCAAGGCAGGTGGACGGTTTCAAAGCGTTGAACGCGGTGCTTCTGACGCTTGTCAACTGAGTATAGGGCCGCGCCGTGTGCAACGGCGCGGCCCTATTGAAGTTCGGTCTCATCCTGAGCAACCCAAGGCGCTTGCTTGATGATCCATGTTGAAAGTAGAGGATGACGAAGCAGCACAGTGGAATCAGGGTCATGCCAGTAGTCCGTAACTCTAAAAAGCACCTTCCACGGCTGAATGTAGCGATCCTTGATGTTCGGAGGAACCGTGTCCTGCTCCAAGATCGTTTCCCATGCCCACTTATCCAGCACTGCAAAGATTTGGCTCAAAGGGACTCGCAGGGAGTATTTGATTGCTGGAATCGATGTCTTATGCCAAACGTGAGCTGCACAGCCATGGCACCAAACTACCTGATCCGTGCCTAACTGTGATGCAAGCTCGTTGATGCTCGGAAGGTACGTTCGAGGGTATTCTGCATACGGCGACCTTCGATGGTCAATCCGGCCTTCAGTGAGTAAGAAACCTGGTGCTTGATAGGTCCAAAGTTCGGCGAATTGATTCAATGTTCATCCTCCGAGACTTCCCGAAATCCTAAATAAGGACCAGTTCACAACAATCCACTGTCCGTGAAGTACTGAAACAGCCATTCTATAGGACTATTTTTCTGCGGCCGGACTAGGTATGATTATACCCATCGAAGGGCCCCTGATTGGGAGGTTCAGAAATGGGAAAGGCAGGTCAATCGCAATCTGCAACGGACGATAACGAGACCATCGCCGATAACCTCCTGAATGGTGCACTGGCTGGAGACCTCAGCCGTATTCCGCACATCCTGGCCGGACGCGGAGCGCTGGCCTACGAACCTCAGGAGCAACAGGCGATCATCCGGCAATGCGTTGCGGCATGCGCGCAGGCCGGCACCACGCATCTTGCCGACGCCTTGATCCAAAGCATGCTCGCGTTCGATGGGGCCCTCTTGTTGCGCGCCCAGACGCGGGCATTGTACGAGTTGAAACGCGCCGATGCCAAAGCCGGTCCCACCGTAAGTCCGCTGCATAAGGAAGCTATCGAAGAGATCGAACGTGTCGGGCGGATCGAGGAGCGCATCGTGTACCTGGCACAGAACCTTGGGAAGGTCCAGCGCAAGGGAAATGCGCGTCGAGGCGGTCAGAGTGGAGGCGGCAGGGCGGTGCTGCGGATGACGGACTACCAAGCCGAAGGTGAAGCCCCCCCGGCCACCGGCGGTGAATAGCCATGTCGGACCCGGCCATCGACGAGTTTTCAGAAGCAGAACTCTATACATACATCCCTGCGCGCTACCTGGAGCGGCTCCAGGCTCTTCGGCCCATCCTGGAAGTGCAGGGGACGGTCCTGGTCCGCCACGGCCATGGTCGCCGTCAGGCGTTCTATCTACGGTATCGGGAGCAGGACCCTGGGACCGGCAAATGGGTCCACCGTGCCGTGCCGATGGGCCACTGGGACGTGGGACCCTATGCCCGGCTCCTGGTGAACAAGTGGAGGGCCGAGCGACGGGCTAGGCGCGCCGCTGAACTCAAAGCGAAGTCTGAGGAGGCTCGGAAGGCGCGGCTGGAGGCCAGGGCGCGTAGGGTAGAGCGCCAGATAGTTCGAAAGATATTGCCCGGCGGGCGGATGTTCCGGCGCAATGCCATGAAGCAGTTTGATGCGGCGGCTGGCAAGAGTTCCTTGCATGCACTTGGTTTTCTATCCGGGATAGACGGCATGCAGCCGCGTGGTCCTGGCAGGCCCAGAAAGGGCCGGCTGTGGTGATCGCGAATGGCGCACACACGACCGCGATCATGGACATGGTTACAAAATCTCAATGTGGACTGATTTCACCGCAGGTGCATTTGCCCCGGAACCTGCCTGGGCTCTTGACTCTCGCCAGTTGGGTAGTAAGAAGACTTGTGCGACCAGGCGCCACACGAGCGCATCGCTCGACTTACCATCGAGGAATCTAGCCGCAGGTAATTCGCGAGAACGAGCGCGTCAGCCTCGGCCGGTCGCTATCCCCGACTCCAATCCAAGTAGTAGCCGCTTGCACCGAACTGATGCTGGCGCTCCAGGGATTTCGTCTGGCCTGCCTGGCTCATCTTGTCTTTCGCCCCTGCGGTCGTCCTCATCTGTCAGGGGATGGAACCGTGGAAACGGAACCCGTAGTACCTGCCAAGGCGAATTCGCCTTGCTCGAACCCGGCTAAGCCCAGTGCTTTGGCCGTGAGTCTTCAAGAAGCCGCCGACTTGCTCGGCGTTCATGTCAACACGGTGCGGCGTGAGATCTGGCGCGGCAACCTGGCCGCGGTCCGGATCGGTCGTATTCATCGTGTCCGCGTGGCCGAGATCCACGCGTATTTGAAGCGCAACGAAACCAGGAGGCCGAGCATTATGGAGTAAACCAATGAGCGGAAAACGCGTTACTTCCAAGAAAGATGGGCGATCCGGATGGGAATTCAGAGTGTCCGATCCTCTCACCGGCCATCGCGTCAGGAAGCGCATTTGGATCGGCGAGAAGCGTGAGGCGGATCGTGCGCTGAAAAAGTGGCAAGACAGGAGAGAGGCTGTTCGAATCGGTCTACCACAGGAATTGGGTTGGGAAATGGGATACGAGGAATTGATCGCCAAATTCCTCAAGGAAGCTCCAATATCCTCGGATAGCCGAAAGAGCGATCTGGAGCGCCTCCTCAGGTTAAACTACCTGCAGATCCAGGTGGGTGCGGACTTGGCGCATGTCGGCGTGCTGACGGCCAAGTGCATGAAGCTGGTTCAGGATGGCACAATCTCCGACCATTACGCTGTATTCTCCCTCCAGGCGCCACTGAAGCAGTTGACGCGGTTCCTGGCCTCGACAGGGCTTATTCCATACGATCCTTTGAGCGCATGGAAACGCCTGCCGTGGAAGGGATACAGCAAGCGGCGCCGCGCTTTCCTGCCCGAGGAAGCCCGTGAAGTGCTGGCGGCAGCGGCTGAACTCGACGAGTTTTTCAGCCGCCCCTTACCGTCTGAGATTATCTATCGAGCAATCTTGCTAACTGGCAATCGGCCAGGTGCTGTCCTGGATGCCAAGGTTGGGGACCTATTGACTGATCGGATTCAGCTTGCTCCTGGCACCGGTAAGAAACGGAATGGGGTATCTACGCTTCCTGCCCCATTCTTCAAAGACCTAAGGGCATACCTCCTCAAACGTGGAAATCCTGACGCTGGAGAACCCCTTTTCGCTTCCTATCGGGGTTCCAAGCCGTTTCGGGAAAATCTTGGCCCGGATTTCAAGCGCTGCATGGTGCTTGCGTTCGTCAGGATGAATTGGCCAAAAGACGAGGCTGATGCAGAAAGGACATCACCCATCGAAGTTGGCCATTTGCTTTACACCGGTCGCAAGCGGGGCTTCGACGGGACCCCGCCGAAGGACAAGAGGAAGATCGAAGCCCGTGAGGCGCAGACTCGCGCAACTGTCCGAATCGCCGGCAAGTTGCAGCAGGGCTTGGAGCGCTGGTTGATCGGTCGGGATATGTACTGTCTGCGTATCACTCACATATCGTGGGCGCGTCGGCTGGTGAGTCCGGATTCCGTGCGGGTACAAGTCGGGCATGCCGGACGTGACGTGGAAGAGCGCCACTACTTGGATCTGGTCGATCCCCACGAGTCCTCACATGCTGTGTGGGAGGTGCTGTGCGGCACTCGCGATCTAGCTCGTAGGCGCGTCAAATCCACTGCAGTTGAAGCGGAAAAGCCGCGAGATGTGGGGTCAGATGTGGCCAAAAACGCCTGAAACGACGCGAGGACGGCTTCATCGGCCGTCCTCGCGTTCTTGTATCTTCTAATTTTGATTTGAGTTGTAAATGGAGCGGGTGAAGGGGTTCGAACCCTCGACTTCGACCTTGGCAAGGTCGCGCTCTACCACTGAGCTACACCCGCTTAAACAGCGCAACAAAACTTACGCTACGGAACTCTCTTGTCAAGCGAACCTGGGCCAAACTTTGGTGCGCGCGGACGGCTTCGTCAGGCGCCGCGGTATTCGCAACGCGAGGTGCATGTCTCGCGGACGACCACGCTTTCCAGCAGCGGCAGGGCGGGCTTGAGGCGCGCCCACAGCCACGCCGCCAGGACTTCGGACGTCGGGTTCTCGAGGCCGGCGATCTCGTTGAGGTACTGGTGGTCGAGGCTGTCCACGATGGGCGCGGCGGCCTTCTTCAGATCGGCGAAGTCCATCACCCAGCCGGTGACGGGATCGACCTCGCCTTCGACGGCCACGTCGATGATGAAACTGTGCCCGTGCAGCCGGCGGCACTTGTTGCCTTCGGGCGCATGGGGGAGCTTGTGGGCCGCTTCGAACGAGAAGGTCTTGACCAGTTTCGCGCGCATGCCAACACGATAGCGGCAGGGTCTTTGGATTCCAGAGCACGCGCGTGGGCGCGGGCACTTCGCGAGGTGCGGTAGGGATTTGACCTCCCGCGCGCGCGTCCTACCATGCCTGCCTTCACCTTAAACGGAGAACGCTCGGCATGTCCAAGTTCGGGGTCATTGCGCGGAATCTGTACCTTTCCAACGAGATGCGCGACGGGCTGGAGCAGTACGTCACCGACGACCGCAAGGTCGTGCCGGGGCAACTGCGCAAGCGCGGCGAATGGTACTGGCTCAGCTACCTGAAGGTGATCAAGGTCAAGAACTTCGACCTCGGCATGTGGGACCTGGCCGAAAACGAGGTCAACACCGTGCGCATGACCAGCTTCCGCATCATGAAGGGCAAACTGCTCTGCGGCGGCAGCAAGACCGAGATCAAGGAGATCGCCGGGCTCTTCGACGCGCTGGCGCTGCAGGTCAGCGGCAGCAAGGCCGAACAGACCGTCAACTACGCCGACTACTACAAGATCGACCCGCCCACCGTGGACCTGGCGAACGTGCTGGAAGAATGCGAGAAGCACGGCCTCGTCGCCGACGTCCGCAAGCTCTGGATCAAGGACATGGAAGTGAAGCTCGGCAGCATCAAGAGCGCCGTCATCAACACCGACGACTACGGCGGCGTGAAGAAGGTGCTCGCCGAGGTCGGCAACAAGGCCACCGCCCTCGAGATCATGCTCAAGACGCCCGAGAAGACGTACCTCGCCTTCGACATCGACGGCCAGGTGAAGGTGATCTCCTACGCCGCCGGCACCGATTTCGATTTCGAAGATTTGGTCGTGCAGAGCGCGATGAAGCTGTAACAGCAGGGGACAGGATTCAGGGGACAGGGGTCAGGGAACGGCGGCCGCTTCGCGGTTTGGGGAAACCTCCAGCGGTCGCCGCCTAGTTAATCGCCAATCCGAAATCGAAAATCCAAAATCGCCGTCTAGCCTTCCACCTTGGCCAGCCCTTCAAACTCGTTCTTCAGCGCCTGGTACAGCCCCTGCCAGCGCGGGTAGTACGCGTCGTACACCTTCTGGTTCTTCTTGTTCGGCTTCGCAGGATCGCAGGTCTGCACGGTCGCTCCGCACGCTTCCTCGACGCTCTTGAAACTTCCGGTGCCGACGGCGGCGAGCAGCGCGACGCCGTAGGCGGGGCCTTCGGCGGCCACCAGGCCGCAGGTGCCCTGGCCGAAGACGTCCGCGATGGTCTGGCGCCAGAAGGGATTCTTCGCGCCGCCGCCGGTGACGCGGATTTCCTTCACGGGCAGCTTGAGCGAACGGAAGATCTCGATGCTGTCGCGCAGGCTGTAGCAGACGCCTTCGATCACCGCGCGCGCCAGGTGGCCCTTGGTGGAACTCGGCGTCAGCCCCACGAACGTGCCCGTCGCGTACGGGTCGGCGTGCGGGGTGCGTTCGCCGGTCAGGTAGGGGAGGAACTGGACGCCGCCGCTGCCGGCGGGCACGGCCGCGGCCTTCTTCACCAGCAGGTCGTACGGGTCGCCGCCGCCGGCCTTGGCTTCGGCCACTTCTTCGGCGCCGAGCGCGTTCTTGAACCACTGGAACGAACCGCCGGAGGAGAGGCTCACGCCCATCATGTGCCACTTGCCGGGCACCGCGTGGCAGAAGGTATGCGCGCGGCCCTGTGGATCGGTCTTCACTTCGTCGGCGTGCAGGAAGACGACGCCCGAGGTCCCGAGGCTGACGACCGCCACGCCGCGCTTGACGATGCCGGAGCCGACGCCCGCGGCCGCGCAGTCGCCGCCGCCGCCCACGACGGGCGTGCCGGGCAGCAGCGCGCCCTGCAGGGCTTCGCTCGCGGCCGGAGTTACTTGCCCGCTGACGACGGTGGATTCGAAGACGGCGGGCAGCAGGGACGCGTCGATCTTCAATTTCTCGAGCAGCTTCGTGGACCAGCGGCGGTTCACGACATCCAGAAGCAGCGTGCCCGAGGCGTCGCTGACCTCGGTCGCGTATTCGCCGGTGAGCAGCAAACGGATGTAGTCCTTCGGCAGGAGCGCCTTGGCGGCCTTGGCGTAAAGCTTCGGTTCGTGGTTGCGCACCCACAGGATTTTGGGCGCGGTAAAACCCGTCAGGGCGGGGTTGCCGACCAGCTTCAGGAGCGCCTTGCGTCCGCCGGCGCGCCGGGTGATCTCGTCGCATTCCGCCGCGGTGCGCTGGTCGTTCCAGAGGATCGCGGGGCGCAGGACCTTGTTTGCCTTGTCGAGCAGCGTCAGGCCGTGCATCTGGCCGCTCAGGCCCACGCCTTTGATCTCTTCGGGCTTCGCCCCGGCGGCCTTGACCGCGGCGGGCACGGCCGAACGGACCGCGGCCCACCATTCGGCGGGGTCCTGCTCCGACCAGAGCGGCTTCGGCGCTTGGCAGGTGTGGCTGCCGGAGGCGCTGCCGCGCACCGCCCCCTTTTCGTCGATAAGCAGCGCGCGGGAACCGGACGTGCCGATGTCGATGCCGAGGAAGAGGGCCATGGGTGCTCCTTGCCGGGCGAAAGCGGCCGGGCGGACGCGGCGGCGGCGCGGACCACTTTCGAAGCCCGAGGCGGCCTGCGCGAATAAGGGTTTCGTTTAGCCCGCGCAGTATAGCTGGGGGCGCAGGCGATGGAAGCGCATGAACGGTCGTTGTAATAAAACAACTTCGGGCATAATGGAACCTTGGGGACGGACCACGCACGGCAGGATAGGGTTGCATGAGCGATTCCAACACGCCGGGCTCCGACCCGCAGCTCAACGACACCGTCCGTCCGCCGGGTTCGCCGCCGCCTCCGCCGGGCTCGTTCCATGTCGGGCAGAGTTCCAGCGGGCAGATCATGCTCGCCCCGGGCTTCAAGCCCGCCTTCCAGATTCAGGACCTGACCACCGATCCCCTGCTGGCCGCCGCGCCGCGCGTGAGCGTGCTCGGGCGGCGCGTCCCGGCGCTGGACGGCATCCCGCTGCTGTACAAGCTGGGCCAGGGCGGCATGGGCGCGGTCTACTACGGGTACCATCCGCGGCTGGACCGCGAAGTCGCCGTCAAGGTGCTGCCTTCGCAGCTTGCCGCGCAGAACCCCGAACTCGTCCAGCGCTTCTTCCGCGAAGCGCGCATCGCCGCAAAGGTTCATTCGCCGCACCTCGTGGGCGTGCTGGACGTGGACCAGGACGGCGGGCTCTTCTTCATCGTCATGGAGTTCGTCGAAGGCGGCTCGGTGCGCGGGTACATCGACAGCCTGAAAAAGGCCGGGCGCACCGGCGCCGAAGAAGCGGTCGCGCTGGACATCTGCATCGCCGCCGCGCGCGGACTGGGCGAAGCCCACGCCCGCGGCATCGTGCACCGCGACATCAAGCCCGACAACATCCTGCTGCCCAAGGGCCACGACGGGCACCCGTCCTTCGTCGAAGCGAAGCTGGCCGACCTGGGCCTGGCGCGCGGCGAAGGCGGCGAAGACACCGGGCTGACCCTGGCGCATTCGAGCATGGGCACGCCGGGGTACCTCGCGCCCGAACAGGCCACCGACGCCCGCTCCGCCGCGCCCCCCGCCGACGTGTACGGCATGGGCGCGACGCTGTACGCCATGCTCGCCGGCCACGCGCCCTTTACCGGCACCTCGGCGATGAAGATCATGATGGACACCGTGCAGAAGCCGCACGCGCCCATCCGCTCGGTGCGCGCGGACATCTCGCCCGAGACCGCCGCGCTGCTCGACCGCTGCCTGGCCAAGGAATCCACCCAGCGCTACGCCAACGGCAACGAACTGCTCAACGCGCTGATGGCCTGCCGCGGGCGCTTCGGGACCATGCCCGGCGCGTTCGCTTCCGGCGGGGCGGGGACGGGCGTGTACGGCGGCGTGGCCTCCGCGCCCCCGCAGCCGTACGCCTCGGGCGCGGCGCAGCCGGTCTCGTCCTCCGCGCCGTACGCGGCCGTGCCGCAAAGCGGGATGGGCGCCCTGCCGCCGCGGCCGGCGAGTTCGGGGATTTCCGCCTTCGCCAAGCTGGCCATCGGCTGCGTGGGCCTGACGGTGCTGCTGGGCGTCGCGGCCGTCGGCGGGTTGCTCTGGCTGGGCCTGAAGATCAACAACGACGCCGACGCCGCGGTCAAGGCGCAGCTCGAGGCCATGGCGCGCGGGGACATCGACGCGGCCTACGAGATGACCTCCGAGGGCTTCCGCCGGGCCACGTCGCGGGCCGATTTCGAGAAATTCGCCAAGAGTTACAAAGGCTTCACGCTCTTCCAGAGCGTGGCGCTGAAGGAACACACCTACAAGAACGGGATGACGACGGTGAAGGGCACGATCACCTCCACGGACGGTTCGACGTCCGAACTGGAGTACACGGTGGAGGAAGTCGGCGGGGTCAACAAAGTCCTGAGCATCAAGATCAACGGGCCGGTCGCGCCGCCGCCGGAGGCCGTCCAGACGCCCGATCCGGAACCCAAGGGCGGCGCCACGCGCATCACCGCCGTGGTGACCGGGCAGGACGTCGATCCCAAGGGCATCCTGCGCCAGAGCAAGACCACCTTCTCTCCGCGCGACGGGACGATCTTCGTCAACGTTCGCGTATTGAACGCCAACCCGGGCTCGCGCATCACGGCCTCGCTGAGCCAGTCCGGCGGGAGCCTGAAGATGGGCCCGGTGACGCAGCAGATCACCCAGGACGGCCCGGTGGTTTCCACGTTCTCGTTTGCGCAGCCGGGCAGCGGCTGGCCGCGGGGGCGCTATGAGATCAGCGTTTATATCTCCGGGGGGGCCAGCGGCTCGCAGCAGTTCACCGTCCGGTAGCCGACTTCTCGCGAAGCAAGGGTTGAGGCGCCCGCGGGATACGGGTATCATTCGTGCCAGCTATGAACCAGACGCCCCACCCTTCGGGCCAGACGCCGGTGGGATCGGCCGCGCCGGTCCCCAAGCCGCCCGGTGGAAGCGACCCGCATCCGCTCTCGCCGCTGCCGCCGGCCTCCGGCGTTCCCCACGCGGGCACCGGCTGGTACGCCTCCGGCGCGAGCGATTCCGGGACGCGCGCCTCCGTCGCCGCGCAGGAACTCGGCGCGGACAAACTGCTCCTCGCCGCCAGCCGCGTCACCTACGACGGCCGTTCGGTGCCTTCGCTGGGCGGGATACCCATTCTCGCCAAGCTCGGCCAGGGCGGCATGGGCGCGGTCTACTTCGGCATCCACCCGCGCCTGCACAAGGAAGTCGCGGTCAAAGTGCTGCCCTTCCTCCTCGCCGAACAGCAGCCGGACCTCGTCCAGCGCTTCTTCCGCGAAGCCCGCATCGCCGCGCGCGTGCAGTCCCCGCATCTCGTGGGCGTGATGGACGTGAACGAGGAGAACGGGCTCTTCTTCCTCGTCATGGAGTACGTCCACGGCGAGACCGGGAAGAAGTACCTGCAGCGCATCCTCGACATGGGCAAGCCGGGCCTCGAAGAGACCGTCGCGCTGGAAATCTGCGTCGCCGCCGCGCGCGGGCTGAGCGTGGCGCACGCGCAGAGCATCGTCCACCGCGACATCAAGCCCGACAACATCCTGATCCCATGGACCCGCGACGGCGACCGCCTGCAGTTCGACGCGGCCAAGGTGAGCGACCTGGGGCTCGCGCGCGGCGAGGACCTGCACCAGTCGCTGACCGGCACGCAGTCGGCGATGGGCACGCCGGGCTACATGTCGCCCGAACAGGCCATGGACGCGCACTCCGCCGGCGTGGGCGCCGACGTCTTCAGCCTCGGCGCGACGCTCTACGCGCTGCTCTGCGGGCGCGCGCCCTTTACCGGGGCCTCGGTGACCAAGGTCATCTTCGACACGGTGCAGGCGCCGCACGTGCCGCTGCAGAAGTTCCGCCCGGACGTTTCGCCGAACACGCTCGCGCTGATCGACCGCTGCCTGCGCAAGAACCCGGCCGAACGCTTCGGCGGCGGCGCCGAACTGCTGGCCGCGCTGCAATCCTGCCGCGGCGTGCTGGGCGAACCCGAACCCACCATCCGCGGGCGCCTGCCGGGTTCGTCGGACGGGCTTCCGCAGGTGACGCCGGTCACGCCGATGCCCGCGCCGGTCCTGCCGGGGGCCCCGGCCACGCCTTCGGCTCCGTTCGCGCCTTTTGGGACGCCCGTGCCCGCGCCGGGTTCGGCCGCGCCGGGCATGCCGCTGCCGGCCGCGTACACGCCGCCGCCTTCTTCTCCTTCGACGCTGAATCCCGCGCAGGCCGCGCCCGCGCCGCCTTCGGCGCCCGCGTACGCGGCTCCGGCTGCTGCGCCGGCGCCGGGTTCGGTGCCCGCGCTGCCGCCGCCTCCACCGCCGAGGCGTTCGGGGGCGTGGATGGCGCTCGCCGCGCTCGTGCTGCTCGGCGCGGGCGGCTACTTCGGCTGGCAGCACCTCGAACAGAAACACCGCGAAGAACGGGCGCAGCAGCGCCGCGACGAGATCGCCGCGGCCGTAGACGCCGCCGCGCGCGTCAAGACCGGCGGCGAGGACGCCCTGCGTTCCGCGGTGGCCGCGCTTCAGCGCGTCGAAGAGAAGTTCAAGGACGAGCCCGAGGCCGATCTCTCCGCGCTGCGCGCGCTCAAGGCCGACTACGAGACGGCGGTCGCGCAGGCGGGCGCCGACCGCGACCTGGAGAAGGTCCTCGCGAACGAGAACGACCCCGCACAGTTGCCGCAGGTGCTGGCCGATCTCGGGGAACTTGCCCGGCGCATGAAGGACGCCCGCGGCCTGGACGTTTCGCGCCTGGAAGACGCCCGCCGGAGGTTGCAGAAGCGCAGCGAAAACCTCGATCAGCGCCGCGCGCGCTACCAGGAATTGCTCGAGAAGGCCGAGACCGCCGCGAAGACCGATCCCGAGGCCGCCCTGGCGGCGCTCGGCGAGGCCGAGCGGCTCGGGAAGGCCGACCCGAAGGAAGGTTGGCCCGACCTGATCGCCCCCGCCGCGCGCCGGATCGAAGCGGTTCGCGGCATGGCCGGCGATACCCGCGACAGGCTGGCGAAGAAACTGGCCGAGGAGCGGAAGGCAAAGGAGGAGCAGGAACGCCGCGAGAAGTTCAAGCGCGACTACGCCCTGGCCGTCAACGCCTACCAGGACAGGAACTACGTGCTCGCGGCGACGACGCTCAAGGAGGCCCTCGAGGCGCTGGGGGAACTCGAGCATCTCGACAAGGATACCGCCCGGAACCTGCTGGAGACCGTGCAGCTTCAGATCGAAAAGACCACCCAGTACGCCGCGGCCCTGAAGGAAGGCGAGGCGGCCCTGGAGCAGCGGGATTTCGCCGCGGCGAAGCAGGCGCTGAAGCGCGCCGCCGACCTGTGGCCCGACGCGCCGCAGAAGGACCGCGTCTCCGACGGCCTGAAGAAAGCCGAGGCCGGGCTTGACGCGCAGGCGCGGAACCAGGATTTCGCCGCCGCGCGCAAGCTGCTCGACCGGGAATCCTGGGCGGAGGCCGCGAAGGCCTACGCCGCGCTGATCGAGCGCGAACCGCAGAGCGTGGAAGCGCGGGAAGGGCTTGCGGCCGCGCGCTACGGCGGGCACCTGAAGGCCGGCGCCGATCACCTGGCGGGCGCGCGCTGGGCCGAAGCCGAACAGGCGTTCAACGACGCGCTGAAGGAACGGGCCAACGACCCCAAGGCGCGCCGCGGCGTGGCCGACGCGCGCTACGGCAACTTCATGGCCGAAGGCAAGCGGGCCATGGAGGCGCGCAACTGGAAGCAGGCGCTGTCCTCCTTTAAGAACGCCCTGGCCGCGCGGCCGGCGGACCCCGACGCGGACCGCAGTTCCCAGGTGGCCGGACGGCACATCGCATCCGAATCGTACGCCGCGGCGATGACCGAAGGGCGCCAACTGCTCGAGGCCGGGCGCGCGAAGGAAGCCGCCGACGCCTTCCGCCGCGCGCTGGACGCGATGCCCGGCGACCGCGAGGCCCAGGCGGCACTCGCCGCGACCAGCAGCGTCAAGATGACGCTCCAGGCCGGCGACAACTGGGCCGACAGCGGCGTGCGCCTGAAGGCCGGCGACCGCTTTAAAGTCGCCGCGTCCGGCGCGTGGAAGGCCTTCGCGCTGGGGCCCCGGGTCGATCCCAGCGGCAAGGGCGGCACGCCCAACGGCCGCGTGCTCAACCGCGACGAACAGGGCCACGCGTTCTTCGCCGAGACCCTGATCGGGCGCGTCATGGGCAAACAGCCGCCGCCGCCCAAGCCGGGCGGCATCTTCGCGCCGCCGCCGCCGGCCGGCCCGCCGCCGTTTTACGTGGGGGAAGGCGGCGTCTTCACCGCGAACTCCGACGGCATGCTGCAGTTCCGCATGAACGAGGAGAACCCGCTGCTGGCCAACCCGCTGGCCGACAACCAGGGCGCCGTGACCATCACCATCAGCGTCGTGCCGGGCGATTTGCTTCCCGGCAACGAAGAGAAGGGCCGCCTGGGCGTCGCGGTGCAGGCGCTTACGGCCGAGATCGCCGAGCCGCGCGGACTCAAGGCCGCGCCCGGCGCGTTCGTGGCCAGCGTCCAGGCGGATTCGCCCGCGGCCGCCGCGGGCTTCCAGGAAGGCGACCTGATCGTGCGCTTCGACGGAAAGCAGATCGCCGCGCCGCAGGATCTCGTGGACGCGTCCTCCAAGGTTCCGGACGGCCAGTACAAGGTGGAAATTGTCCGCAAGGGCGCGCCGCTCGTGCTTTCCCTGCGCCTGGGCGTTGCCCCTGCGCCGCCGGCCGGGGGCGTGCAGGCCGCGTTCGGCCCGTACGAGACGCTGGGGACGTTCGGCGTCTACGCGAACAAACAGAGCCAGGGCATCCCGCTCGACCGGCGCGGGAAGGTCATCCCCGTCCGCACGGACCTCGACAAGGAACAGTACGAAGAGGCGCTGAAGGACCGCCGCGGCTACGCGACGGTGGAGAAGGGCACGAAGGTGCGCATCGAGTACTCGGGCGCCTGGTTTTCGGGGCCCGGCGGCGAATGGGTGGGCGCCGACGGACGCCACGCGGACGGCAAGGAATCGCTCAAGCAGTTCCGCGCCTTCCGGGGCGCGAACGACGAATACAACATCGCGATCCTGGTGGTGTACGTCAGCGAGAAGGACAAGAACGAGACGGCCGATTTCACGCGCATCGCCGAGGCCGGCCAGGTGTGGGGCGTCGGGAACAAGAACGAACCGCTGGAGTTCGTGATGCCCGTCACCGGCACGCTGCGCTTCCAGCAGAACCGCGACGGCTTTTACGACGTCACCCAGGGCGCGCTCAACGTCACCGTCAAGCTGGCTAAGCAGAAACCATAAGGTTGACTGGTTGGCTAGTTGACTGGTTAGCTGGTTGGCTGGTTAGCTGGTTGGCTTGTTGATTGGTTCTCTGGTTCGGGAGACGGCGGGCAACCAGTCAACTAGCGAACCAGTCAACCAGCGAACCAGTCAACCAGTCCTTCCCTATCCTTCGTCTTGCGTCGAGACGAAGATTTCGTCGAACTTCACGCCGATTCCGCCCTTTTCGAACTCGAAGCGCACCGGGCGCGCCTCGATGCCGATGCCCTGGTAGTCGGCGTTGTCCAGGAGCAGTTCCAGCTTGAAGGGCGCGGTCGGGTAGCCGCCCTTGGCGAGTTTCACGCGGCCGAGCAGCGCGCCGGACGGCGAGATGTTCAGCACCGTGGCGGTGCCGGCGTCGTAGACGGTGCCGTCCTTCAGGATCACCTTGAGCTGCGCGGGAATCTCGACGTCGGTGCGCCGGGTCTCGCGGTAATGCACCCGCAGGTGATCGAAGAACTCCGCGGCGCGTTCGGCGGCCTTGAAGACGTCCGACTTCTTCGCGACCTCGGGCGTCTGCGCGTCCACGGGCTTGCCGGTGCGCGCGGAGATGCGCGCCATGCGCTGGGACGGGCGGAGTTCGTCGGGATTGCCTTTGTGCATGGGGTGCTCAGGCCGTGACGATGATGTCCTCGAAGCGGACGCCCAGGCCGCCCGTCTCGCTTTCGAAACGCACCGGCTTGGCGTGGATCACGATACCCTCGTAGTCGCCGCCGCGCATCACGATTTCGACCTGGAACGGCTGCACCGGGTACGCGTTCTTGCACAGCTTCACGCGGCCCAGCAGCGCGCCGGAGGGCGAGACGTTGCGGATCATGGCCACGCCCGAGTCGAACACGCTGCCGTCGGCCAGCAGGATGCGGATGTCGGCGACGATCTCGACGGCGGTGCGGCGGGCTTCGCGGTAGTGCGCGCGCATGTGGTCGAAGAATTCCGCGGTGCGTTCCGCGGCGCGGAAGGCGGTGCGGCCCAGGGCTCTGCCTTCGGCGGCGGGAAGCGGCGCGTGCGCCTTTTCGGGCAGGAGGATTTCGGTTTCGGGGGCGGCCTTGACGGCCTGTTCGGTCGCGACGGAAGCCATATGCGTACTCCTTTGGAAACGTTCGAATCGGGGCGGCGGAGCGAAACGTGGGGGTGCCCGCCGAGAGGGGAATCGTCCAATCGGCCGCGGCCATTGACAAAAAAGCCCGGCTTTTAGGCCGGGCTTTAGGGGCGTGTCAGGGAGGCGAAAGGCTACTTGCTCTTCGAGGCTTCCTCGTCCAGGCCCATGGGCAGTTCGACCTGGCCCTTGAGCAGGCGCTGGAGGCTGATGGTGGACTTGAAGCGGACCTTGCCGTCGATCTGCAGGACATGGTGGAGCGTCTTGACGCCCAGGTCGGTAAAGCGCGCGAAGGTCGGCTGTTCCTCGTACAGGATCACGTCGCGGGACATGTCCTGCAGGCTGTGGCCGGGGACGTAGTGAAGGTTGGTCTTGGCGGGATCGTCCACGTCTTCCTTGCGCAGCACCTGGTTGGGATTGAAGGGCGAATTGAAGATGCGGCGGAAGTCGGTGAAGCTGATGTAGTTCGGGACCAGGTCCGAGAGCTGCTGGGGATAGCGGTCGAAGTCGGCGGCGAAGAGGTTGATCGCGAGGCCGATGCGCTTGAAGTTGTCGTCGATCTGCGCGGAGATCTGCATCTGGCGTTCGGCGTTGATCGCGGGCCACGCGATGGCGCTTACCAAGCCCAGCAGCGGCAGGTTGCCGGTGGGCGAGACGAACTCGATCAGGTCGCCCTCGTTCGGCGCCGAGGAGGCCCAGGCCATGGGCGAAAGGTGCGAGCGCACCGTGTTGTCCGACGGCAGCTTGTTGAAGAACTGGCGGCCGATCACGCCGCGCTTGGCCATGGCCGGGAAGATGACGTGGAAGAAGGTGTCCGAAAGGCGGGGCAGGTCCACGAAGGTGACGGCGTAGCGGTTGTCGCTGAAGCCGGCCATCAGATCCTTGAACTCCTTGCGTTCCTGCAGCGACTGCTTGGCCATCTTCACCTGCTGCACGGCCTTCTGGACCGCCTGCAGGTTGTCGCTGAAGAGCACGAACTGGCGTTCCTGTTCGCCCGCGGCCGACGGCACCAGCTTGACCAGCGCGTAGGAGACGAAGAAGGGCGAACCTTCCGGGCGCGTCTCGCCCTGCGTCCCGAACGGCAGGACCGGGGTCAGCAGCGGGACGGTGCGGCCTCCGCGCTGCGCCTCGTCGGGCTTGGCGCCGAACTGGTACCAGATCTCTTCGCCCTGGTAGCTGAGCTTCTTGTACTCCAGGCGCGTGCCGCGCTTGAGCCGTTCCAGCGTGTCGGTGGCGGCGGCGATGTCGGTGCGCTTGATCTCGCAGGCGAAGACCATCTGGAAGACGTCCTGGAAATTCTTCTCGATCGATTCGCCCGGCAGGTAGTTGACGAAGAACGAGACCTCGCCCTGGAACGGATCGAGCGCCTTGAAGACCTCGTCTTCGTTGGCCACCCCCAGCGCGCGCATGAACTCCGGCAGGAACCCGGCGAAGGGCCCCGGCTGGCCGTCCGGCCCGTTCTGCTGGACCATCTGGATCGCCGGCTTGAAGAAGTCGTTCAGGGCGCCCTGGCGCGCGTGGTAGAAGACGACGTCGGACGAGCAGAGCGACGCGGTGAAGGACTTGCACGGCGGCGGCGGCGCGCCCCGGGGCACGCGCAGGAGCACCTTTTCCTTGATCGGCGCGTTCTCGCCTTCGCCGACGTTCACGCCCAGGGCCATCTGCGGGCGGTTCTGTTCGATGTTCTTCAGGAACTGGTCGAGGAACGGCTGCTTCTCGAGTTCCTTCTTCAGGTGCGAGCTGACATCGACCTGCAGGTACACCTGGGCGCCTTCGCCCGAGCGCGAGATCGCGGCGTGGTAGCCGTCGTTCTGCGAGAGCGTGCCTTTGCCGTGGTTCTCGGCGTAGTTGCGCACCGCGTCGGCCACCACGCCCTTGCCCTGGCCGTACAGGAAGAGGTTCTCGACGAAGCACCAGGACTCGTCCAGGCTCAGGTCGGCGCAGCGCAGTTCCTGCACCGTGTAGTCGCCCACCTTCACCTGGTTGTCTTTGAAGCGCGCGATGTCCATCGTGGAGAGGAAGCGTTCCATCTGGTCGCTGAGCGCGAAGCGCTTGTTCTCGGCGTCGTCGCCCGAGGGCAGCGAGATGACCACCAGCCAGCGGGGATCGGGCGGGGGCGCTTCCTTGTTGGCGGCAAGCGGCACTTCGATCGCCAGCGCGACCTGTTCTTCGACGTACTTGTCCAGCAGGATGTTGAGCAGGTCCATCTCGGCCGAACGGCGGCCCATCTCGAAGTCCGTGCGCGCGCCGTCGCCCTTGATGTAGCTCTCCTTCAGCTTCTTGATCGTGTCCTTCAGTTCCTTCTGAACCTCGTCTTCGCTCAGCAGCCCGTAAAACGCGCTGCGCATGAACGCCTTCTTCGCCTTCGCGAAGTTGGGCGTGTGGATGTAGAAGACGCACTGGTCGGAGATCAACTGGTCGGGCGAGAGCTTCTTGAGCGGCTTGGGGGCTTCGGGAGGCGTTTCGGCGCCTTCTTCGGCACGCGCGGGCGCGGCCAGGCTGACGATCGCCAGCGCGAGCGCAAACCCGACGCCCAACACCTTTTGGATGCTGCGATGGTTGGTGTTCATGTTGAAGCGAGAACTCCTTCCCCAGGCGTTCACTGGGCACGGACCTCCGGCGACAAGCACACTACGTGCAGCATCCCCTGACTGCTTATCGCATGGTAGCATCCCAACCCTGTCTATCATGGCCGAGTTTTCCTCTACAATCCAGTAAAATTCCGCCCTTGGCAGACTTGCTGGACCCTTCGGGTCCGATCACCAAACGAAACCCTAGCGGCCACCTAAACCATAGAATTCGATACTAGATTCTATCGGGACAAGACTTGCGAGAATGAAGCACATTCGGTAAGCAGTCTCGAAGCTCCTTCTCCCTATTATAAGGATTCCACCCATGGCCGCCTCCGGCTCGTTGTCGCACCTGTCTGCCCGCCGAAAGCTCCTTTATAGCCTGTTGGGCGACCTTCCCGCCCGTAACCGCCCGATCACGGGCCGGAAGTTCGCCGAGGAAGACCGCGAAAGCTACGTGCTCGAACGCTGGATCCTGGACCTGAACGGACTCGATCCGGTCCCGGCGCTCTTTGCCCGGCCGCGCGGCAACCCCGCGCCCTTTCCCGCGATCCTTTACAACCATTACCACGGCGGAGAACACAAGAACGGCAAGCGCGAACTCATCGAACCGCGCGACGCCTTCGGCCAGCGCACGCCCTGGGCCGAGGAACTGGCCCGCCGCGGCATCGCCAGCATGAGCATCGACCAGTGGAACTTCGGCGAACGCTTCAGCCGCGCCGAAAGCGAAGTCTTCAAGGAGATGCTCTGGAAGGGCCAGGTGATGTGGGGCCTGATGGTCTACGACAACCTGCGCGCCACCGACTGGCTCTGCGCGCGCAAGGACGTCGATGCCGCCCGCGTCGGAACCCTGGGCCTCTCGATGGGTTCGACGATGGCTTGGTGGACCGCCGCGCTGGACCTGCGCATGAAGGTCTGCATCGACCTCTGCTGCATGACCGACTACCACGAACTGATCGCCACCCGCGGCCTCGACGGGCACGGCATCTACTACTACGTCCCGCGCCTGCTCAAGCACTTCGACACCGTCGGCGTCAACGAACTGATCGCCCCGCGCGCGCACCTGTCGCTCAACGGCAATTACGACAAGCTGACCCCGCCGAAAGGCCTGGACAAGATCGACCGCGAATTGAAGAAGATCTACCGTTCCGCCGGCGCTCCGGACGCCTGGAAGATGTTCCGCCGCGACACCGGGCACTTCGAGACCGCCGAGATGCGCGCGGAGATCATGGCCTTTATCGACACGTGGCTGTGACGCCCTGAGACTGGACAGACGCGCGGGCTCACCTACAGTACGCGCATGCCCGCGCACCCGCTCGAAGTCCCCGGCCTGGTCTGCTTCTGGAATTTCCAGGAGCCCGCCGGGAAGCCGCGCGTCGCCGAAGGCCCGGAACCGTACGAACTCGCCGAGATGAACGGGCCCATCGCGCGGGCGGGGGAAGGCCTCTTCGGGCCGTTTGCGGCGGAACTGAAGGAAGGGCAGTGGTTCAACCTGCCGCGCGCGGCCTGCCCCGGGCTGAACCTGCGCGGGCCCAAGGCGCAGGTGAGCGTCGTTGCGTGGATCAAGCGTGCAACATGCGCGAACGTCCACTGCGAGTTCATCGCCGGGCAGTGGAACGAGACGCGGGCGAAGCGCCAGTACGGGCTCTTCCTCAACATCGGCCTGCACGGCAACCGCAACCAGGTCTGCGGGCACGTCTCGAACGTCGGCGGTCCGACGCCGGGCTGCAAGTATTGCGAAGATCTGTCGATCAACGCCACGCCGGTGCCCTACGATCTCTGGCAATGCGTGGCGTTCACGTACGACGCCGCGAGCGCGCGCTCGTACCTCAACGGCGTCTTCGAGCCGCGCGAGCGCTGGAATCCGTACGCGTATCCGGGCGGACTTTTCGACGGCGGCGCGGATGGAAGCGACTTTACCGTCGGCGCGGTGGACCGCAGCGGCGAGATGGGCAACTGGTTCGCGGGCGTGCTCGGCGGCCTGGCGGTCTACCGGCGGGCGCTGCACGCGGATGAACTGAGCAACCTGACCAGAATCTGACGGCCTATCTTTACTAACTTGAAACTTTCAACCTGCTCCAGCGGTTGGTGTGGGTAGGCTTCATTAGCAAAGGCGCGTGGAACTGCATTGAATCCCGACAGGGCGGCAGAATTTCTGAGCAGCTTCAGGAGGTGCGGAGTATATACAAGGGAATGCATGGCTTGGTAATAAATTTCCACCCAAGTCGCAATTGGACAAGGAGATAGGCCTTTTTTAAGAAGGCCTGCCGTGTTCCATTGCGTGTTGGAAGCCGTCGTGGAGAATGAGCGCCCGATTCGCTGTACAAGCACGCAGCGTTTGCCTAATAAGGTAGGCGCGCGCAGCGGTCCGAGTGAAACTAAAGCGGTGTTTGCCGGAGGATTTCCATGCCCATCGTCAAGTGCAACGACTGCGGTCGCAGCTACAACCTGAAGCCGGAGCAGTACGGCCGCGTGAAGTGCAAGTGCGGCTCGATCCTGACCGGTCCGCAGGCCGTGGAAGGCGCCGCGGCGTCCGCGTCCGCCTCGGCTTCCGCGTCGGACGATGCCGCGGGCAGCGGGGAGAGCGCCGAGAGCGATCTTGAGGCGGTGAAGAACCTCAAGGCCGCGTACGACTCGATGCGCGAGGAGACCTCGCAGATCATCGTCGGGCAGGACAAGGTCGTCGAAGAACTGCTGATCGCGGTCTTCGCCAAGGGCCACTGTCTGCTGGAAGGCGTGCCGGGCCTGGCCAAGACGCTGCTCATCAGCACGCTGGCGAAGGCGCTGGACCTGTCCTTCAAGCGCATCCAGTTCACGCCCGACCTGATGCCCTCCGACATCACCGGGACCGAAGTGATTCAGGACGACAAGGCCACGGGCGAGCGCGTCTTCCGCTTCATCAAGGGCCCGATCTTCGCGAACATCGTCCTGGCCGACGAAATCAACCGAACCCCGCCCAAGACGCAGGCCGCGCTGCTCGAGGCCATGCAGGAAAAGAGCGTCACGGTCGCGGGCCAGCAGCACAAGCTCAGCCCGCCCTTCTTCGTGCTCGCGACGCAGAACCCGCTGGAACAGGAAGGCACCTATCCGCTCCCCGAAGCGCAGCTCGACCGCTTCCTCTTCAAGATCTTCGTGAACTATCCGAGCGACGAGGAAGAACTCGAGATCATGAAGCGCGTGACCACGCCGTCCAAGGTCCAGGTGAAGGCGGTGGTGACGGGCGAACAGATCATGAAGCTGCAGGAAATCGTGATGCGCGTGCCGGTCGCGGACCACGTCTTCCATTACGCCAAGAAGATCGTGCGCTCGACCCGCCCGGCGATGGGCGAGGCCCCCGACTTCATCAAGAACTGGATCTCGTGGGGCGCCGGCCCGCGCGCGAGCCTGAACCTGATCCTGGCCGGCAAGGCGCGCGCGATCCTGCACGGCAACTTCCACGTCTCGTGCGAAGACATCGCGGCCGTCGCGCCGTCGGTGATGCGCCACCGCATCGCCTGCAACTTCACCGCGCAGGCCGAAGGCATCACCACGGACAAGGTCGTCGAGAAGCTGATCGAGACGATCCCGATGACCCAGAAGCTCGGCGCGGAAGCGGCGGACTAGCGTCGTTTTCACCACGGAGTTCACAGAGCACACAGAGAACGGCCCTTCAGGCAGGGGTAAGGGAAGGTTGGCAGGCCGTATCTCCGCGGCGTTTGTGTTCTCTGTGGTGCGGGAAGGATAGGAGTCTTACGGATGTCCACGGCCCCGGCCGCCCAAGCCAAGACGGCGCTCTCGCGCTATCTCGACCCGCGCGTGCTCAACCGCGTGGACAAGCTGGAACTCGGCGCGCGGCAGATCGTCGAAGGCTTCATGGCCGGCTCGCACCGCTCGCCGTACCACGGCTTCTCGGTCGAATTCGCGCAGCACCGCGAATACAGCATGGGCGACGACCCGCGCCACCTGGACTGGAAGCTGTACGCCAAGGCCGGGCGCTACTTCGTCAAGCAGTACGAGGTCGAGACCAACTTCGTCGCGCACATCCTCCACGACGCCAGCGAATCGATGCTGTACGGCTCGCAAAAGGCCGCGGCCCCCAAGCTCGACTACGCCAACTTCCTCACCGCCGCGCTGAGTTACCTGATCGTCCACCAGACCGACGCGGTGGGCGTGGGGATCTTCAACGAGGGCCTGGCGACCTACATCGAGCACAAGCAGTCGTACGCGCACATCCACCGCATCTGCCACGAACTCGAGGCCACCAAGCCGCTCAAGAAGACCGACACCGGCGCGATCATGCACGAATTCGCCGAGCGCATCAAACGGCGCGGCATCGTGATTCTGATCAGCGACCTGCTCGACAAGCCCGAAAAGATCATGGAGGGCTTGAGCCACCTGCGCTTCGCGCGGCACGAAGTCCTCGTCTTCCACATCATGGACCCGTACGAACTCGACTTCCCCTTCGACGGGCTGATCAAGTTCGAGGGCCTGGAAGGCTACGAGGACCTGCTCTGCCAGCCGCGCATGCTGCGCAAGAGTTATCTGGCGGCGCTGCAGAAGCACGTGATGGCCGTGAAGACCGCGTGCGACCGCAACAACGTCGATTACGTGCTGATCAACACCGCGCAGCCGCTGGAGATCGCCCTGACCAGCTTCCTGCAAAGCCGCGCGCTCCGGCGCGTGAGGAGATAGCGCACGGTGGCCTTCCTCAACGCATTGCTCCTGGGATTCACGGCGCTGGGCAGCGTCCCCATCATCATCCACCTGCTCAACAAGCGCCGCTTCCGCCCGATCCAGTGGGCGGCGATGGAATTCCTGCTCCAGGCGATGAAGCAGAACAGCCGCCGCCTGCAGCTC
Source organism: Planctomycetota bacterium (assembly GCA_026184295.1). GTDB lineage: Bacteria > Planctomycetota > SZUA-567 > H5-PLA8 > H5-PLA8 > JACQFI01. The sequence goes on along the minus strand of JAHCJK010000009.1, from coordinate 23,038 downwards.
CGCGACATCATCCTGATGCTCATCCGCACCGCGGCCGTGGTCTTTCTGGCGCTGGCGCTGGCGCGGCCCACGATCGCGGGCAAGGTGAGCCTGCTCGGCGGGCGCGCGAACACCGGCGCGGTGATCCTGCTCGATAACTCCTTCTCGATGGGCTACAACAACGGGCGCGAGACGCGCTTCGAGAGCGCGCGCCGCCAGGTGAAGACGATCATCGAGCGCCTCGACAAGGGCGCCTGGTGCGCGCTGCTCACCTTCAACGACTCGGCGCGCTCCCCCATGGGCGACCCCTCGCAGAACCTGGCCTGGATCGAGCAGGAACTCGAAAAGTCCGCCTACCTCTCCGACGGCGCCACCAACCTCGAACGCGCGCTCAACGAAGTCGAGAAGATCTTCAAGACGCAGAATTACGCCGCGGCCGCGAAGGAACTCTACATCGTCACCGACCGCCAGGCCCGCGCCTGGGACCCCAAGAACGTCAGCAACAGCTTCGGCGAGAAACTGAAGAAGCTCAGCGAGGAGGCCATCGTCTTCCTCGTCGATGCGGGCGACGCCGGCGGCGAAAACTGCGCCATCCTGGACCTCCAGCCCAGCGACACCATCGTCACCGCGGGCTCGACGGTGAAGTTCAGCGTCAAGATCAAGAACTTCGGGCAGGCCGAGGTGAGCGGGCTCAACGTGGACCTGTACGTCGATTCGAGCGGCGCGGCCGACGAACGCCCCGTCGAACGCACGGCCGTGAACCTCGAAGCCGGCGCGGTCTCGACGGTGCAGCTCGAGACGCAATTCCCCGGCGGCGGCGACCACCGCGTGGAAGTGCGCATCGGCGCCGACCGCCTGGCCAGCGACAACCGCCGCTTCTACACGGTGGAAGTGGTGGACGAGACCCATTTCCTGCTCGTGGACGGCAAGGACATCAAGCCCGAGGACCCGCGCGCGAGCGAGACGGGCTACCTGCGCTACGCGCTCTCGCCCACCGACCCCGAATCGACCGACAAGACCGCGCTCGTCGCCACCGACGCGGTGCCGCACTACCGCATCGCGGAGAAGAACCTCTCCTCGTACCAGGCCGTGGTGCTGGCCAACATCGAGAAGCTCCAGCCCGTCGTCGCCCAGCAGATCGAACGCCAGGTGCGCAGCGGGATGGGCCTGATGATCTTCCTCGGCGACCAGACCGACCCCGCGCGCTTCAACGCGCAGTTCGGCGAACAGGGGCTCAAGCTGCTGCCGGCCGAGATCGGCGACACCTGGGGCGAGGCGCCCAAGGTCGGGGAGGAAAAGCTCCCGCCTGCGCACGCCTTCGCCGGCGACATCAACAAGATCGCGCACCCCATCATGGCCGACTTCGCCGACCCCGACGCGCAGGTGCTGCTGCCCGAGATCAAGGTCTTCAAGTCCTTCAACCTCAAGCCGCTGCCCGGCGACGACGTGCAGGTGGTCGCCAGCTTCGACGACGGCAAGCCCGCCATCGTCGAACGCAAGGTCGGCAGCGGCTGCGTGATCCTGTGCGCGTTCCCGCCCACGACGGCGTGGAGCAACCTGCCGACGCGCGCGGTCTTCCCCATCATCATGCTGCGTTCGGCGGGCCGCCTGACGCTGGGCAACCGCCCGCCCAAGAACCTGCCGGTGGGCGCCGAAATCCAGGGCTACGTGAGCCTGGCCGACCAGAAGGCGACCATCCGCATCACCGCGCCGCCGCCGGTGGGCAAGCGCGAGACCAGCCCCGAACTGACGCAGGACGGCCGGGCGCGCTTCGATTTCATCGAGACCGACCGCGCGGGCTTTTACGAAGTGGTCATCGACCGCGCCGGCTTCAAGCCGCTCGCGTACAGCCTCAATTCCAACGCCGAACTGGAGTCGGACCTGACGGCGGTCTCGCCCGAGACGATCAAGCAGAACTGGCCGGGCTTCGAGTTCACCTACGTGGCCAAGAGCGACGAACTGGGCAACAAGCTCGTCAGCGAGAAGCAGGGCACCGAGATCTGGCCGTGGTTCATGTTCCTGGTCTTCGCGATGCTGGTGCTGGAGTCGGTCCTTTCGCACCTCTGGGCGCCGAGGGACTGAGCCATGTTCAATACGATCCTGGCCAAACTGCTCGGCATCGACCGCCTGGAAGGCGGGCAGATCGACAAGTGGTCGATCCACTGGGCGAACCTCAAGACGCCGTTCCAGGTGCTGCTCTTCCTGGTCGCGGCGGCGGTCTCGGTCGGCATCGTCTGGTGGTTCTACAAGCGCGAACCCGACTACTGCACGCGCAAGCGCAAGATCATCATGTCGGCGCTGCGCGCGGGCGGCATCTTCATCCTATTGATCATCCTGGCGCAGCCGGTCTTGCAGGTCGAAAAGAGCGGCGTGGCCAAGAGCAAGGTCGTGATCCTGGTGGATACGTCCAAGTCGATGACGCGCGTGGACAAGTACGCCACCGACGCCGACAAGGTCGTGGCCGCCCAGACGCTCAACCTGCTGCCGCTGAACGAGACCGACGCGCGCAAGATTCCCGCCAGCGCCGAAGACCAGGTCGCCCAGGCCAACCGCATGGACATGGTCCGCGCGATGTTCAAGCACCCCGAGATGGACCTGCTGAACAAGCTCAAGCGCGAATACGACGTGGACCTGTGGACGTTCTCGCGCGCGGGCGAGATGGCCAACGTGAGCGGCGGCGTCGAGAAGCTCGACGCGAGCATCCTCGAGGGCATCCAGGCCGAAGGCGTCGCGACCGAGATCGGCGGGGCGCTGCGCGCCACGACCAACAAGTACAAGGGCCAGCCGCTGGCCGGCGTGGTGCTGGTCACCGACGGCGGGTTCAACAAGGGCGAAGAGCCCACGCTCGTCGCGTCCGACATGCCCGTGCGCGTCTTCCCCGTCGGCATCGGCGTGCCGGAAGCGCGCGACGTCGCGGTCAGTTCGGTCTTCATGGACAGCAAGATCTTCCTCGACGACCCCGCGCCCGTGACGGTTCGCCTGAAGCACCACGGCTTTCCCGACGAGCAGGTGCAACTGGTCATCACCATGGGCGGCGAGGAACTCGCGCGGCAGCCCGTGACCCTGAAGAAGGGCGGGGAGCAGACCGAGGTCGTGCGCATCAAGCCCAAGAAGGCCGGCAAGTTCCCCATCACCATCGAAGTGCCCGCGCCCGCGGGCGACACCGAGCCGAGCAACAACATCAAGGAACGCACGGTCGAGGTGATCGACAAGAAGGTGAAGGTGCTGGTGCTGGAATCGTCGCCGCGCTGGGAATACCGCTACCTCTCGACGGCGCTGCTGCGCGACAAGCGCGTGGAGTGCAAGCTCTTCCTCAAGGTGCCCGACCTGAACGAACTGGCCACGCCGGGCTCGCCGTTCATCAAGGAATTCCCCGAGAAGGAAGAACTCTTCAAGTACGACGTGATCGTCTTCGGGAACATGCCCAACGACTCGTCCTGGACCGAAGCGCAGCTCGAGAACATCCGCCGCTTCGTCGTGCAGGAAGGCGGCGGCATCTGGTTCATCGCCGGCAAGAACAACATGCCCGATTCGTACAAGGACTCGAAGATCGACAGCCTGATTCCCGTCGAGTTCGACCGCGCGCCCGAGACCACCGCCGAGGACGAGAAGAACAGCCCGCTGACCGAAGGCTTCCGGCTCGTCCTGACCCCCGAAGGCAAGACCCACAGCCTCACGCGGCTCGACGCCGGCGTCGGCGGCACCGACGAAGACAACGCCGGCCGCTGGGAGATGATGCCGGAACTCTTCTGGTACCACAAAGCCAACCGCGCCAAGCTCAACGCGTCCGTCCTGCTGATCCACGGGGGCGAAGCCGAGGCCGCGCAGCGCGGCGGCCCGCCGCCGATCCTCGTCACGGCGCAGAACGGGCGCGGGCGCGTGCTCTACAGCGCCATCGACCAGTTCTGGCGCATGCGCTACCCCGCCGAAATGGGCCCCGAGGCGCTCGAACGCTTCTACGGCCACGCGGTGCAGTACCTGGGCCTGGCGCACTGCCTGGGCGGAAGCCCGCGCATCGAGATCAACACGGACGCCGAAGAGTACGCCGTCGGCGACAAGGTCAAGGTGACCGCGCGCATCCTGAACAAGGACACCTACGACCCCTCGACGCAGGACCACTTCGCCGCGCTGGCCACGGACCTCGCCAACGACGCCAATACGCTGCCCTTCGACCTGACCCCCGAGCCCAATCAGAAGGGCATCTACCGCGGCGACTTTATCGCCAAGGAGCAGGGCTCCTTCCGCATCGCCTTGAAGGACGAGACCGAGGAAGGCGCGTACAAGGACATCAACGTCCGCATCCCGCAGATCGAGATGGACCAGCCGGACATGAAGAAGGAACTCCTCGACAACATCGCCAAGGCCAGCGTGCGCGGCCCGTCGGAGAACCAGGCCCGCTGCCTGCTTTCCAACCAGGCCGGCGAACTGATCAAGGACCTGAAGGAATCGCAGCGCAAGCTGGAAGTGCGCATCGAAGACCCGCTCTGGGACGCGCCGCTCTTCGTGATCCTCTTCACGCTCTTCATGGGCGCCGAATGGTTCATCCGCAAGCGCAGCGATTTGTGCTAAGGTAACGGCAGGCCGGGAGAAGGAACGGGATGTCAACGCTGGCAGACATGCAACGCAGGGTCGATGCGGTGCGCGGCAAGGAACGCACCACCATCCTGCTGACGGGCCTTTCGCGCACGTTCCTCGTGCTGATCGGCGCGGTGCTGGCGTATTTCCTCCTCGACTGGCTCTTCGAACTCCCGTACCTGGTGCGCCTGGCGGCCCTGCTGGGGCTGATCGGCGGCGTCGGCTACACCTTCTACAAACACGTGATGCTGGAACTGCGCAAGATTCACGACGACGACGAGATCGTCCTGCGCGTCGAGGCCCGCAACCCGGGGCTGAACGGGCGCCTGATCTCCAGCATGCAGCTTTCCCGCGCGAGCAGGAAGGGCGAGTACGTCGGCTCCCCGGAATTGATCGCGGCCCTGGAAACCGACACCCTGCGCATGGCCGCGCCGCTGGACTTCCTGCGCGTGATCAACCGCGAGGCGCTGGTGCGCTTCGGCGTCGCGGCGGCCGTGATCCTGGTGATCAAGGTCGTCTGCCTGATCCGCTTCCCGGATTACTTCGAAGCCGCGGCGATGCGCATCGTCGATCCGAGCGCGCAGTACCCGACCAAGACCCGCGTCGCCGACGTGAAGGTGCACGGGAAGGACGGCAAGGAAGTGAAGTTCGTCGCGCGCGGCGACGAAGTGCGCGTGCGCGTGACGGTGGACGGCGTGATCCCCGACAGCCCCGGCACGCTGCTCTTCACGTCCGACAAGGACGGCACGCAGATTCCCATCGACCTGAACCCCGAAGGCGGCGCGGTCTTCGCCGGCACGCTCTCCAAGGCGCTGGAAGACATGAGCGTGGTCGCGTCGGTCGGCGACGGCCGCAGCCATCCCGTGCACATCCAGGTGCTCGCGCGCCCCGAAGTCTCCGACGGCGAGATCGCCTACACGCTGCCGTCGTACGCGCACATCCAGGCCCCGCCGCCCGACAAGTTCGGCGGGCTGAGCGCCCTCATGGGCTCGTCCGCGAACATCCAGATCACCAGCACCAAGCCGCTCGCCAAGGCCAAGATCGTGCGCCTCGACAGCCGCGAACTGGCCTTCGTCCAGGTGGACGACAAGGGCTTGGTCTGGAAGCTCAAGGATCCGTTCCCGATCGACAAGAGCAACAGCTTCCACGTCGAACTGCTCGACCACGACGGCCTGACCAACAGCATGCCGCCCGTCGAATACCCCGTCGAAGCCAAGCCCGACCAGATGCCGGTCGTGCGCATCAAGCGCCCCGGCAAGGACGCGACCGTGACGCCCGTGGCCAAGCCCATCGTGGTCTTCGACGCGCGCGACGACTATGGCGTGCGCGCCCTGTGGCTGGTCTTCCGCGTGCTCCGCGAAGGGCAGAGCGAGACGGCGGGCGAGACCAAGCGCTTCGAACTGCCCAAGCCGCCGGCGGATTCGGACCGCCGCAACCTGCTGGACGCGAAGTTCGCCTGGGACCTGGAAGCCCTGGGCGTCAAGCCCGGCGACCAGATCACCTTCTGGCTCGAAGCCGACGACGACTGCGACAACAAGAACCGCCAGCCGGTGAAGATCCGCCGTCCGCACGGCGAGGAGACGCCGGATGCGCCGCAGCCCGAGTCCAACGAGCCCCAGTACGCGCGCAGCGGCGACCTGAAGTTCACGGTCATCACCAAGGAAGAGAAGGCGATGGAGTTGCAGGCCGAGATCGCGCGCCTCTTCGAGGCCCTGAAGGGCATGAAGGACCAGCAGGAGGACCTGAAGAAAAAGGTCCGCCTGATCATCGAAGAACTGCAGAAGGAATTGCAGAACAACAAGTAGTTCGCCTTCCAGGGCGCCTCCCTGGGACAGCCTTCACACGCCAGGGCTCCGCTTCGCTTTACCCCTGGTTACATTATGGGGCGCATTCAGCGCCGTGCGGAGCGCAAGCGCGCCACCTGTCCGAATCACTCCGCCTGTCCGAACGCACCAAACTCATTCGGCAATCATCCCAAGCGTGATTTCAACGATGGCCTGCCATGTGGACTGGCCCTTCGTTGCGCTGAAAGCGCGAACCAATGTAGCCAGGGGTGGAGCGAAGCGAAGCCCCTGGACAAGAGGCATCCAGGTGGGCAGCCCTGCAAGGGCGAAATAGAGCGTTAGTCCCAAAGGTATTCTTCGCGAAACGAAACCTCATATTTCTTGAGGAAGGCGCGCAATTCGTCTTTGAAATCGGTCTTGCGATGGTGCTGCTTCTGATGGTGTATGTACCGGATCAGCGCAGGCTCGTTCGACCGTCCGATCGAAAACGCCGCGTAGCCGGTCTGCCAATAGAATTGTTCCATTCCAGGCTTCCGCTTGATCCATTTGGAGGAACTGGTCTTCACCTCTTCAATGACCTTGGATAGGGCCTGGTTCTTCGAGAGTGAAACCAAGATGTGGACGTGGTCGGAAACGCCGCCGATGGCGATGGCCGGAGAATCCAATGCCTTCAATACCGTTGCCATGTAGGCATACCGTTCGGATTCCACGGCCGGAGGGATCAGGTTCATGCGCCGCTTGGTGGAAAAGATTACGTGAATGCGCAGCGTCGCGAGCGATTGAGGCATCTTCTATTTCGCCCCTTTCGGGGCTCCTCCCTGGGCGGCGTTCACACCAGGGGCTCCGCTTCGCTTCACCCCTGGCTACATTATGGGGCGCTTTCAGCGCCATGCGGATCTTGAGCGTGCCTCTGCCCGAATGCAACCATCCACGTTCGGGCAATCCATCATCTTGCGTGATTCCAACTACGGCCATCACGGCCTGTTCGTTGCGCTGAAAGCGCGAACGAATGTAGCCAGGGGTGTAGCGAAGCGAAGCCCCTGGACCAGAGGCATCCAGGTGGCCAGCCCTATAAGGGCGTAACAGAGCCTTGGTCCCAAGGTATTGAAATCGGTTCGCTCTACGAAATTTCGCGGCTGCCCAGTGCCATGGACTCGAAAGCGTCTCATACGTCGAACGCATCTCCTATAAAGGATTACCCCCGGGAGCACTTGCCGGCCCGATTTTCAAAAAACCTGCCATTTATCCATACCGAGACCCTTCCTTGGGTTAGTTGAATAAGAAGCCCTACATGAGCGGTCCTACGCGCAGAATAAACTTGAGCGGCACCGATAGGCTGGTAAATGCACCAGCGAATGGAAGCCTCGCGCGCTTCCTTAACCTGAAAAATGCGGGGGAAGACCGGGGTTTCTCCTTGGTTTCGGTGGTTTGGAAGCCAATGGAGAGGGCCCGCGCCAGCGCGTTGCGCGCCCGGCCTTCGCCCGCAGCGGAGAAGGAACAGGCCCCGGACAGGGGAGGCTGCGTCGGCCTTCCCGCTGCGTGTCCGGCCTGAGAACCCCAGGAGGCGTTGGAATCACGATGGCGAAGAAAGAGAAGGGCAACGGCTCGGAAAAGAAAAAAGTCCGCATCGCCTTCATCGGCAGCGGCGGCATCATGAACTGGCACGTGGACCGGCTGAAGGGCACGCAGGCCGAGATCGTCGCGCTGGCCGACACGAGCCCCCAGTCGATCGCGAACCTCAAGGCCAAGCAGCCGCACCTGAAGGACGTTCCGGAGTTCGGCAACTGGGAAGAGATGCTCAAGGAAGTGCCGCTCGACGCGATCGAGATCGGTTCGCCGCACACGGTCCACTACGAACAGATCTGCGCCTCGCTCGAAAAGGGCCTCCACGTCCTGACCGAGAAGCCGATGACCTGCACCAGCGCTCACGCCCGCGACATCTGCGCGCGCGCCAAGAAGAGCAAGCTCGTCGTCGCCGTCAGCTACCAGCGCCACTACCAGGGCGGATACCGCTTCCTGCGGGACCTCGTCCAGAGCGGCAAGCTGGGCAAGATCGAGTACGTCGCGGCCTTCCAGGCGCAGGAATGGCTCAAGGCCACCAAGGGCACCTGGCGCCAGACCATGTCGCTCTCGGGCGGCGGCCAGTTGAACGACTCGGGCTCGCACCTGATGGACATGCTGATGTGGACGACGGGGCTCCAGGCCGCCGAAGTGAGCTGCCGCCAGGAGTTCTTCGGCACGGAAGTGGACATCAACAGCGCGGTGAACGTGAAGTTCACCAACGGCGCGCTCGGCACGGTCAGCGTCATCGGCAACGCGCCGAGCTGGTGGGAAGACTTCACCATCTACGGCACCGAAGGCGCGGTCTACAACCGCAACGGCAAAATCACCTACCAGGTGGGCTTCCGCCAGCCGGTGATGGAACTGACCAGCAGCCCCGACTGGATGGACCCCGACAAGAACTTCGTCGGCGCGATCCTGGGCACGTGCGAGAACGGCTGTCCGCCGGAGATCGGCCTGCGCGTAATCGAGATCACCGAGGCCGCGTGGCGCAGCCATCAGCAGGACGGCAAGCCGGTGAAGGTCGAAGTGAGCTAACTCGTTTCGGTTCAACATACAGCGGGTTTAAGGGCGGCGCGAAAGCGCCGCCCTTTTGTATTGCACCTCAAATAAGCATTGCACAAACGAGTGAGCATTGTATATTGAGGGTATCGGTTCCGGACAACTTCATCCCACGTACCCTTTACGGAGGCTTACGCGCCATGGCGTTCAACGGTCTCGGGCTGCATCTGGGCAACCTCTCGCGGCTGAGCAAGGCGAAGACGCGCTCGATCAGCGCCGAGAATTTTAAGGGCGAAAAAGGGAAGGGCGGCATGGCCACCAAAGGCACGGGCGAAAAGTGCGCCCGCGACCTCGGCCGAGGCTGGAAGGTATCTCCCTGCGTGCGCGTCCAGCCGCGCAAGACGTTCACGGTCGCGGAGATCAAAGGCCCCGGCGCGATCCAGCAGATCTGGATGACGCCGACCGGCAACTGGCGCTACTGGATCATCCGCTTCTACTGGGACGGCGAAAAGACGCCCTCGGTCGAATGCCCGATCGGCGACTTCTTCTGCATGGGCTGGGGCAAGTACGCGCAGGTCAACGCGCTGCCCATCAACGTGAACCCGGGTAGCGCCTTCAACTGCTTCTGGGAGATGCCGTTCCGCAAGTCGGCGCGCATCACGGTCGAAAACATCGCCGACGAGCAGGCGACGCTCTTCTACCAGGTCAACTACACGCTCACCGACGTCCCCGACGACGCGGCGTACTTCCACGCGCAGTACCGCCGTTCCAATCCGCTGCCCTACAAGACCGACCACGTGCTGCTCGACGGCGTGAAGGGCTGGGGCCAGTACGTCGGCACCTACATGGCCTGGCAGGTGAACAACAACGGCTGGTGGGGCGAAGGCGAGATCAAGTTCTTTATGGACGGCGACCAATGGCCAACCGTCTGCGGCACGGGCACGGAAGACTACTTTCTCGGCAGCTACAATTTCGAATACCCCAAGGGCGCCCCCGGGCAGCGGCAGTACTGTACCTTCTCCACGCCTTACGCGGGTCTCTGCCAGGTGCTCAAGCAGGACGACATGTACGCCTGCAACCAGCGCTTCGGGCTCTACCGCTTCCACATCATGGATCCGATCCGCTTCGAGAAGGACCTGAAGGTGACGATCCAGGCGCTCGGCTGGCGCAGCGGCGGCCGCTACCTGCCGCTCCAGGACGACATCAGTTCCACCGTCTTCTGGTACCAGACCGAACCGCACGCGCCGTTCCCCAAGCTGCCGAACCGCGATGGGCTGGAAGTGATTTAACGGCAGGGGACAGGGGACAGAGATCAGAGGTCAGGGAACGGCAGAACAGCGAACAGCGAACAGCAGAACAGCAGAACAGCGAACAGCAGAACGGCAGAACAGCAGAACAGCGAACGACAGAACTGAAGAACGGTCCACGAAGGGCACGAAGGAACACGAAGGGGCGGCTTGCCTGATTCGTGTTCATTCGTGCGTATTCGTGGACCGTTTTGTTGTTCTTGGACGTTCGAAGATTTGACTTCCGCAATTTAGCAAAAAGAGAGGGTCCTCGGAACCATTGGCGGGGCTTGGGGTTCCGTGAAATTTCGCGCCCGATGTCGCACATCTAATCTTCGAGCCGCGGCCGCGAGGGTCCCGGCAGAAAAGAGGAGGTGGCAGATGTTGCGCATTCGAAAATCGGAAGACCGCGGGCACTTTAACCACGGTTGGCTGGACACGTACCACTCGTTCTCCTTCGGCGAATACCGCGACCCCGAACACATGGGCTTTCAGGCGCTGCGCGTGATCAACGAGGACCGCGTGCAGCCGGGCGAAGGCTTCGGGATGCATCCGCACCACGACATGGAGATCGTCACGCTGGTGCTGAGCGGCTCGCTGGAACACAAGGACAGCATGGGCAACGGCGAGGTGCTCCGGCCGGGCGAACTGCAGCGCATGAGCGCCGGGACGGGGATTCTGCACAGCGAGTTCAACCCGTCGGCGACGGAGCCCGTGCACCTGTACCAGATCTGGATCAAGCCCGAACGCAAAGGCCTGGAGCCGTCGTACGAGCAGAAGGCGTTCGATCCGGAAGGCCGGCGCAACCGCCTGCAGCTCGTCGCCGCGCCCCGGGACGCGATGCTGCGCGAAGGCGCGCTGGCGATCCAGCAGGACGCGCGGGTCTACCTGGGTTCGTTCGAAAAAGGCGCGCGCGCCGCGCACGAACTCGCCCCCGGCCGGCACGCGTGGCTGCAAGTGCTGAAGGGCAGCGTGGAGGCCAACGGCGCGAAGCTGAAGGCCGGCGACGCCGCCGCGATCAGCGATGAGAAGGCCCTGAACCTGACCGCCACCGGCGACGCCGACGTTTTGCTCTTCGATCTCGCGTAATATCGTCCACGAATTCGCACGAATGGACACGAATCGACGATGCGCGCCGTCGTCGATTCGTGCTCATTCGTGAAGATTCGTGGAGCGGAGTTCGTTCAGGGCAGCAACTTGACCGTGCGCTTTTCCTTCGCACTCAGCACCGCGCTGTCCACGATCTGCTGGCCGATGCGGCAGAGCGCCGGGTCGAGCGGGCCTTCGACGGGCGTGCCGGTTTCAAGGCAGTTCAGCACGTACTGGATCGGGTTCGCGAAGGGCGCCTTCAGGTCGTCCACGGGCTGTTCGTAGCCTTCGGGCTTGGCCTTGGTCTGGATGAGAATCTTTTTTTCGTAGTCGTAGCTGCTGATTGTTCCCTGCGTCCCGACGATCACGAAGCCGCACTTCGGCTGCGGCTGGAGCGTCCACGGGTCGCTGAAGGTGCCCCAGCGCGTCTCGAACTTGCTCAAGCCCTTGGCGTAGCGCGCGACCGTGACGCTGTGCTCGTCCACTTCGAGCCCCAGCGGTTCGTCCACGACGCTCGTCACTTCGATCGGCGCTTTGCCGCCGTGGTACCACGTGCCCAGCGTCGTGCCGTAGCCGAGGTAATCCAGGAGCGAGCCGCCGCCTTCGGCCTTTTTGTAGAACCAGCTCTTCGACTTTTCCTTCGCCGCGGTGGCTTCGTCGATCTCGACCTTGTCCGCGACGTGGCGCATCGGGCCGCGGTTGCCGTCGTAGTAGTGAACTTCGATCACGTCGCCGATCACGCCTTCGTCGATCAGGCGCTTGCTGGTCACGTGCGGCGGATACCAGCGCAGCGGCCAGTTGATCGCCAGGGTCTTGCCGGTCTTCTTCAGGGCCGCGATCATGCGGTCGCATTCGCCCAGCGTCGCCGCGAACGGTTTTTCCATGATGATGTGCGTGCCGAAAGGCGCGACCTTCTCGGTCCATTCTCCGTGCTTGGCGGTGGCGGGGCAGAGGATCACGACGTCGGGCCGGGTCGTCTCGAGGCATTGGCGGTAATCGCTGAAGACGCGGTCCTGGGCGATGCCGAGCTTGTCCACGGTGCCCTGCATGCGCGCGGGCGTCTCGTCGCTGACGCCGACGATCTCCGCGCCGGGGTGCTCGCGCGTCATGCGCAGCAGGTCGCCCATATGCATGTGGTCGAAATTGATGCCCGCGATCTTCCACGTCTTGGCCATGGCGTTCCCTTTCACCTCATCCGAAAAGCAAAGTAGACAAGCGGCGGCTCCCGCGCCTCAACTTATATGAATCTTATCTACACGTGCGCCGAAAGGCAAGGGACGGGATTCGAACTTTTGCGGAACCGCGCCGTCAGGTGGCGCGCTTCGCGGCCAGTCGCGTGAAGAGCGTCTCGGCGGTGTCGCCGAGGCGTTCGGGCGTGAACTGCGCGAGCACGCGCGCCTTGCCGGCCTGGGCCATGCGCGCGCGCGCGGCGGAGTCGCGCAGCGCCTCGAGCACCGCGCGCGCGATCGCGGCGCTGTCGCCCGCCTTCACCAGCCAGCCGGTCTCGCCGTTCACGACCAGATCCTTCACGCCGCCGACGTCGGTCGCGACGCACGCGCGGCCCGCGGCGTAGGCTTCCAGCAGCGCGATGCCGAAGGATTCGCCCGCCACCGGCGCGAGCACCGCCAGGTCGGCTTCCGCGTAGAGCGCCGGGATGTCGTCGCGGAACTTGATGAGATGCACGTGCTCGCCCAGGCCGAGCTGCGCGACCAGCGCGCGCAGCGGTTCGTACTGCCCGCCCAGGCCCGCGATGGCCAGCTTGGCCGCGGGGAGTTCGTCCGCGACCGTGCGCCACGCGCGCACGAGCGTGTCGTGGCCTTTTTCAGGGGCGAGCCGCCCGACGCTGAGCGCCAGGAAGCCGCCGGGCGCGACGTTCAGCTCTTTGCGCAGGCCCCCGCCGGGCTTGGCTTCGAGGAAGCGTTCCAGCTTCGTCGTCGGCGGAAAGACCGTGATGCGCTCAGGGCCGACGAGGCCCGAGTCCGTCAGGATCGGCGCGATCTCGGACGAACTGACCACCACGTGGTCGATCAGCTTGCGGTAGAGCCAGCGGTTGAAGCGGTGCGGCGCGATCTGAAAGCTGTTGTGCCGCCAGCGGACCAGAAACGCGCCGCGGCAGAAGCGCCGCCGCGCGATCGCGCAGGCCCAGGTGTCCTGCGAGCCGTTCGTCAGGATGCCGTCGGGCTTGAACGCCCGCCAGAGCTTGCGCAGGCGGCGCTGGTCGCGCAGGAACGAGGCCGGGCGCAGGCCTCGGCGAAGTTCCAGGTCGCCGAAGGTGCGCAGGCCCGCGGCGGCGGCGCGCTTGATCAGTTCGGAGTCCGGAAGCCCCGCGACGATCACTTCGTGGCCGCGGCGCGCGAGTTCCCCCGCCAGCAGCACGACGACCGTGGACTGGCCGCCCCAGAGCTTGTGCATGTTGACGAAGAAGAGGCGCATCGTCAGGGTTTGCCCTCGATCGCCGCCTGGAGGTGGCTCACCAGCCGCGCGACGTAGTCCTCTTCCTTGAAGCGGTCGAGGATGCGCGCGCGCGCGGCCGCGCCCAGCTTCTGCCCGGCAGGCCACGCTTCAATCAGGCCTTCCAGTTCCGCGGTCAGCGCGTCGAGGTTGTCCGGCGGGACCAGCCGTCCGGTGACGCCGTCGTCCACCAGGTCCGGGAGCACGCCGACGCGGCTGGCGATGAGCGGCAGGCCGCTGCTGCTGGCTTCCAGGCCTGCGCGGCTGCTGCCTTCCGATCCGCGCGACGGCAGAATGTAGGCGTCCAGCGCGTGGTAGACCGAGCGCATGTCTTCGATGTAGCCGGGGCGGAAGTCCACGTGCGCGGCGATGCCGTCGCGTTCGGCCAGGTCGCGCAGGGTCGGGTACGAACCGGGCCCGCGGCGCGATTCGTCGCTGAAGATGCACAGCCGCACGTTGGCCGGGCGGCGGTGGGCGTCGTGCGCCCGCACGCTCGCGCGCCCGCAGGCCTTGGCGAAGGCTTCGACGAGCAGGTCGTGGCCCTTGACCGGCGAAGGCCGCCCCGCGGTGCCGATGATCAGCGCGTGCGGGTCGAGCTGGAAGGCCGCGCGCGCGGCCTTGCGCTGCTCGGGCGTCGCCGGCGAGAAGCGCGCCGTGTCCACGCCTTCCAGCAGCACCTTGACGTGCTCCATGCGGAACCCGGGCAGGTTCTTGTACTGTTCGGCAATCACTTGGGCCGAGCAGACCACCAGGTCCATGCGGTTGTGCAGGCGCCGGTTGAAGCCGCTCGGCTTGATCGGAAAGACCACGCCCCGCGCGCGCACCAGCGCGACGTGTTTGCGCAACGAGGTTAGCACGTAATGCGCCAGCCACTGCTCGGGGCTCTTTTGAACGATCAGCACGTCCGCGCCGCCGCCGGCCAGGAAGCGCCGCAGCCGCGCGAAGTCGCGGAAAAAGCTGGCGGGATGGAAGCCGCGCCGGAGCGTGAGAGACGAGTTGACGGCGACGCCTTCGCGGGCTCCGCGTTCGGCCCAATAGTTGCCGGGCGCGAAAAGGGTGGCCGTGTGCCCGGCCTTGGCCAGAAGCCTAGCGGTCTGAAAGGCGGTGTGCGCCGACCCGCCGTTGCCGGCGACGCTGGTCATGAGAGCGACCTTCATAGGCCGCGAAACGTATCCGTAAGCCCGACTTCCTGCAAGACGGCGCGACCGGCTACAGCGTCGGATGGTAGTCCGCGAGATCGCGGACCTTCGGTTCGAGTTCGGGGTCGCGCGCCTCGGCCGAGAGGCCTTCCACGAGCGGGCCGTACAGATCGGGACGGCGGTAGCGGCGCAGGTACTTCGCGCCGTCCACCCAGTCGGGATTGCCCCAGCGCCGCCGCGTCAGGGCGCGGTCGTCCAGGTCCACCTTGGCCGTCACCACGCCCGGCTGCAGCCAGCCGCCGGCGACGGGCTGGCCCAGCGCGTTCCAGCAGGCGCTCGTCATGGGCTTGCGTCCGACCAACTGCGCGTCGGTGACGTAGGTCGCGACGCCCAGCGGCAGGCTGTGCTCGATGGCGCGGGCAGGCAGGATCGCGCGGAACTGCCCTTCTTCGATCTCGGCCTGGCGCATCGTAGTCCACAGGAGCAGGTCGGCGCCCTGGATTTCGTGGCAGCGCGTCAGTTCGGGAAAATTGATGTCGTAACAGATCAGCAGGCCCAGCTTGCCGAACGGCGTCTCGATCGGTTCGATGCGGTCGCCGGGCTCGAAGTAGTCGCATTCGCCGGGCGCGAGATGCGTCTTGCGGTAGTGCCCGATCTTTTTGCCGTCGGGGCCGATCACTTCGCAGCTGTTGTAGTAGCGTCCGTCCTCGAAAAGAAAGACGTCGGGGATCACGACCATCTTGTATTTCTTCGCCAGCGCCGCGCACTGCTTGAGGAACGGATGCTTCCACGAGACGCTGCATGTCTTCCGCACGGCCGCGATGCCCTTGCCGTGGGCCTTCAGCGATTCCCGGGTGCGGTGGTGGTCGCCGAATTCGGGCACCACCACGATCTGGCAGCCCGCGCGGCCGGCGTCGGCGATCATGCGCAGGACGTCCTTGCGGCGCTGGGCGAGCGACGTGATCTCGAGGCTGACGTTGAGCAGGCCGAGCGTGACGGGACGGGCCATGGGGCGTTCTCCGGTGGGTGTGGGGGTCCCTGGTTCCCTATATAGAGGAGCGCGAAGGCGCGCATCCTTCGCCTATTTTAGGGCCTTCGCCGCGCGCGTAACGCCGCTCCGGACTTCCGGATAGACGCGACGGCCGCGCGCACCTGCCCGCCGCTGGCTTGCAGCGCCCGGGCGGCCGCCGCGGCGTCGCAGCCGGTCTCGTCCATCACCAGGTTGGTCGCGCGTTCGACCAGTTTCTCGCACTTGAGCTGCAGGTCAACCATGCGGTTGCCCTTCACGCGCCCGAGCCGGACCATCGTGGCGGTCGAGAGCATGTTCAGGAGCAGCTTCTGCGCCGTCCCGGCCTTCATGCGCGTCGAACCGGTCACGACCTCGGGCCCGGTCGCGGCGACCAGCGCCACGTCCGCGCAGGCGATCAGCTCCGAATTCGGATTGCAGGTGATGCACGCGGTGTACGCGCCGCGCTTGCGCGCTTCCTTCAGCGCCTCGCGGACGTAACGCGCGCGCCCGCTGGCCGAAAGGCCCACGACCACGTCGCGCCTGCCGGCCTTGCGCGCGCGGATGTCCCGCACGCCCGCGGCGCCGTCGTCTTCCGCGCCTTCCTTGCTCTTTAAAAGTGCTTCGAAGCCGCCGGCCATGATGCCCTGGACGAGTTCCGGCGGCGTTCCGTACGTCGGCGGCATCTCGCTCGCGTCCACGCAGCCCAGCCGGCCGCTGGTGCCCGCGCCGATGTAAAAGAGCCGCCCGCCGCGCTTCAGGCGCTTCGCGGTCTCTTCCACGACCTTCGTCAGTTTGGGAATCGCGGCGCGCACCGCAAGCGGGACCGTCCGGTCTTCGGCGTTGATGATCTCAAGCAGCCGCCGGGTGCTCACCCGGTCGAGCCGCCGGCTGCGGGGATTGGAGGCTTCGGTCGCGAGGGCGCGCAGGTCGGTCATCGTCGGTTCGCCGGCTCCGGAAGAATCGCGACGGTTATACGCGGTTTTCGCGCGCCGTCGCCTGCCTTCCCGGCTACTTGATCCAGCTCGGCGTCTTGAGCCGGTCGTGGTTGATGTTGGGAATCTGCGCCGGGTCGGGGAAGGGGAAGACCGGCAGGAGCGGCTCCGCGAGTTCCTCGATCGTGGGCAGCTTGCCCGCCGCGAAATCCTTCAGGCGTTCGGCAAGCGTTTCCAGGCGCGCGCGCAGGCCGCCGTAGCGCGCTTCGATCACTTCCCAACCGAACGGCTTGTACGTCGCGAGCCACATCGCGCGGTGGATCTTCCAGAGCTTCTCGACCTCGCGGCGCAGCGCGGCGGCTTCCTTGGCCAGCGCGCCGGCCAGGGCGCGGTCCTGCCCCGCGACCGCCGCGTGCATGCGCTCGCGCAGCCCGGCCTTGAGCGCCAGAACCTGCGCGGCTTGCGCGGGGTAATGCAACCGCGCGGCGAACGGGCCGCCGTCCCTGGCCTTCGCGGCCCGTGCCAGGTCTTCCGCGAGCTTCGCGTAGTGCTCGTTCAGCGGCAGGGCGCGGGTGTGCGGGTCGAGCGGGCTGTAGAACGGGTCCTCCCAGAGCAGCAGCTTGCTCAGGTTGTTGCTGTTGCGCTCGGGATGCGCGATGCCCGCGACGCTGTCGAGATCGCTCGCGCGTACCCATGCGTCGAAGTCGCCTCCGCAACTGCCGCGAAAGTTCGCGCGCAGGAGCGCGGGGTCCACGGCGTCCGCGTAGCCGTGTTCGGCGAAATACTGCACGCCCGGCAGCGCGGAGAGCAGGTCGCACTCCATGCCGTCGTCGCCCCACATCGTCGCGAAGGCCTCGCGCAGGCCCTTGGCCTTGCACGCGCGCAGGCAGGCTTCGGTGGTGGCGAAGCTGAAGGGCAGCGCGGCCCAAAGGCGGTTCCAGGTCCAGACCCCGCCGGCCATCACGGGCTCGCTGCCCAGCCGGCGGTGGCGCTCGATCCATTCCTCGTAGAACGGCTGCTCGAGATGGTAGTAATCCCAGTAGACGAGCTGCACGTCTTTGGGAATGTTCGCGACGGTCTCGGGCGAGATCTCCCATTCCTTGTCGTAATAGTCGTGGATCTTCGACCCGAGCCGGAAATACATGTCGCTCCAGATCATCGGCCGCAGCCCCAGGCCGTGGCAGATCTCGCGGACGCGGTTCAGGTGCCCGTTCAGGATCGCGAAGGGATCCTTCTCGCCGAATTTCTGCCTGTAGGCGCCTGTCCCGATCCAGTGCGCCTCGTCCATGCCGATGTGGATGCGCTTGCTGCGGAACGGCGCGCTGGCTGCGCGGATCATCTTTTCGAGCAGCGCGTAGGTCGCGGGTTCCTCGGCGATCAGCACGCCGCCGGCGTCCTTGAGATGCATGTAGGCGGGCCACTGCAGAATCTGTTCCAGGTGCCCGAGCGTCTGGATGCACGGGAACATCTCGATGCCCAGGTCCGCGGCGTACGCGTCGAGCGCGCGCAGTTCTTCCTGCGTGTAGCGCCCGCGCAGGTATCCGAAGAACGGTTCGCCCGGCACCTCGTACGTGTCCTCGCTGTAGAGCATCAGCGTGTCGAGGCCCATCAGCGCGAAGCGGCGCAGCAGCAGCCGGACGGTCTCGGGGCGCGCGACGCCGTTGCGGCTGACGTCCACCATCGCGCCGAGCAGGTCGAAGCGCGCGGTCTCGTCGAAAGCCGCCGCGGCGGGATCGTCCATGCCCAGCAGCCGCCCGAGCGCGCGGAAGGCGTCGGTGCGCCGCGCGTACCGGACGGCGACCGCCTGACCGTCGCCGGTGGCCGCGCAGCGACCGCCCGCGGCCTCGATCTTTTCGAAGCGCACGGGCACCGAGTTCTTGCCGGACTTGAAACGCGCGGGGCGTTCGGCCGAGAGTTCGGCCAGGCCGGCGCGGAGTTCCTCGGGGGCGGCGTGAAGATCGAGGGCGAGCGGGCGCATGGGCGCATCCTAGAGGCGGGACGTGGGTTTTCGGTAAGGAACGCGTGGATCGTACGTCAGGGCGCGCGCCCCGCCAGTGCGGGCGGCGTCGCTGGACAGCGCGGCGCGCCGCGCGAGAATGGCCGCCTCCATGGACCTGAAAGAACGCATCGACCGGATCATGCGCCACCCGCGCACCGATCTGCTCATCATCGGGCTGATCTGCGTCTCGGTCGCGCTGCTGGTGGCCGAGATCGGCATCGATCCGTCGGGCCGCGCCACGACGTACCTGCACGTCGCGGGCGACGTGATCACGGGGCTCTTCGCGTTCGAACTGCTCCTGCGCTTTTACACCGCGCCGCGCAAGAACCGCTTCTTCCGCAACTACTGGGTGGACATCGTCGCCGTGCTGCCGCTGATGCGCCCGCTGCGTTTCCTGCGGATCGTGCGGCTGATCCGGCTGCACCGCGTCGGCATCCTGATCCACCGGCGGCTGATGGCTTCGTCGCCGACGCTGGCCGCGGGCTTCGGCATGCAGTTGATGATCTTTCTCACGATCGGCATCGTCATCCTGGTCGGCGGCATCGCGATCCACAGCTTCGAACGCGACCTGCCGAACGGCAATTTCAAGTCGCTCGGCGACGCGCTATGGTGGAGTTTCTTCACGCTCGTCTCGCTGCAGCCGACGTTGGGCGAACCGAAGACCGAGATCGGCAAGGTGATCATGGCCTTCGTGGTGATGGGCGGGCTGGCGACCGTCGCGGTCTTTACCGGCGTCATGAGCGCCGTGATGATCCAGCGGCTGAAATCCGGGTTGGAGGTGACCGACGTGGAACTGGACGAATTGCGCGGCCACATCGTCATGTGCGGCTGGAACCGCGCCGCCCACCTGATCCTGCAGGAACTCCAGACCGACCGCGGCGGGCGCGGGCAGGAGGTCGTCGTCATCGCGGAATTCG
The DNA here is from genome assembly GCA_026184295.1 of Planctomycetota bacterium. GTDB lineage: Bacteria > Planctomycetota > SZUA-567 > H5-PLA8 > H5-PLA8 > JACQFI01. The sequence goes on along the minus strand of JAHCJK010000009.1, from coordinate 3,316 downwards.
AGGAACTGCCCGAGCAGGAACTCGGCAAGGTGGACCGCACCCGCGTCTTCTTCCACAAGGGCGACTACACCAACATGGACGTTCTCGAACGCGCCGGCATCCGCCATGCCAGCCACGCGATCCTGCTCGCCGACAAGTGCAAGCCGCGCAGCGACCAGGACCGCGACGCCCGCACGGTGCTCGCGGCGCTCACCATCGAGAAGCTGAACCCGAAGGTCTTCACCTGCGCGCAACTGCTCGACCGGCGCAACAACGTCCAGCTTCAGTCCGCGGGCGTGGAAAACGTGGTCATCGACGACGAAGTGAGCGGCTCGCTGATCGCCACCTCGGTGCGCAACCGCGGGCTCATCGGCGTCATCACCGAACTGCTCGACGTCAACGTCGGAAACAACCTCTACAAGGTCCCGCTGCCCGACAACTGGGCGGGGCGCTCGTGCGGCGAGGCCTCGCGGCGCCTGAAGGACGAACACAACGCCATGCTCGTCGCGCTCGAACGCAAGACCGACGGGCGCCGCAAGGAAGACCTCCGCTGCGAGACCATCGTCAATCCGGAATCCGCCCTGGCGCTGGAACCCGGCGACGAACTGGTCCTCATCGCGCGCAAGCCGCCCGCGCTCTCCTGACGGCTACGCCCCCGCGGCGGCGGCCGAACGGCGCGCCTGCGCGGCGGCCGCGCGCTTGAGCGGTTCCATGCGTTCGTTCCAGGGTTCGGCGAGCGTCAGCTTGCGGCCGAGCGCGCGGTAGACGTCGGGCAGGTCGTACTTCGCCAGCACCCCGCGCGGAAAATTCGCCGCCGGCCACGCCACCACCGGCGCCGTCGCCCACGAAAGGTACGAGACCGGCGCGTGCACCAGCCGCGCGCTGCGCACCGTCTTCGGCGCGAGCAGCGCGGCGTACGCGGCCAGGTGCGCGCCCTGGCCCACGCCCACCAGATCCACTTCCCGGACGCCGTGGGACACGAGCAGGTCCAGCGTGCGCAGCACGTCGAAGACGCGCCGGCCGAGAAAACTCTCGCCGAAGAGCAGCCCGTGCCCGTGGAACATGTAGTCGAAGCCGTACGGCATGAAGAACGGATTGTTCGCGTCGGTGAACATCGAGGCGCCCAGGCCGCGCGGGTCGAGCGCGAAGAAGGTCTCGGGCCCGCGGCCGTCCTTCTGGATGTACGCGCCGGCCAGCTTGGGCTGGTTGAGTTCCGCTTCGGCGCTGACGTGCGGCAGGTACAGGGTCACGCGCGCGGCCGGGTCGAGCGTGAAGCCGGGCTTGCCCGTCGCCTGCATCAGGAAGGCGCGGATGCGCGCGGCCGGGTCGTCCGGGCCGCTGGGGTACTCGGTCTCGACCGCGAAGCGCGCCACGCGCGGGGCCCCGTAGTGCACGGGCCCGACAGCGCGGTAGTGGGGCGGGGCCTTGGCGCCCGCGGGCGAGCCCGCGCGCGCGTCGAGGTTCAGGATTTCGCGCACCGCCGCGAGCAGCTTCGCGCCCGCCACCGGGCGTCCGCCGCGCTTCGCGGCCTGCGCCCGCGCGATCTCGGCCGTGCATTCGAAGATCGGCTTCGCGCCCGCGCGCACGGTGTTCCCCTGCGGCGTGCACCACAGGGCCTGCGGCGCGTGCTTCTCGATCTGCTCGTCGGAAAGCTGCCTGGCGCGGCCCTTGCCCGCCTGCCGCGCGAAGAACGCGACCATCGCCTGCTGGTTGTGCCACGAATACCCGTGGCCCTGCGGCCCGAAGAAGAGTTCGTGCTTCGAGGCCGGCGCGCCGAAGAGGCTGTAGAAGCGCGCGAGTTCCGCGTGGGCCTCGCGGAGCCCCCGGCGGTCGAAGAAGTCGAGGTGCTGGCCCAGCAGGATCGACGGCTTGGGCGCGCGCGCGATGTAGAAGTCGGCCATCTCCAGCCCCGCGCCCAGCACGCCGGGCGGATACTGCTCGTTGTCGGCGGGCAGTTCGTTCTCCAGGTTGCTCGCGAAGGTGGTGACGAAGCAGCTCGGCGCGGCCATGGTGAAGCGTTCGTCCGCGCCCCACAGCCAGGAGGTCATCGTGCCGCCGCCCGAATTGCCGGTGACGCCCAGGTGGCGCGGGTCCACCTCGGCGCGCGAAAGCAGGTAATCGAGCGCGCGCATGCCGTCCCAGGCGCGCCACATGCCGAAGAATTCGCCCACGAGTTCGAGCTGCTTGCCCATCATGTTGTGCGCGTCGCAGCAGTGCTGGCAGCTCAGGTTCTTGCGCAGCTCCTTGGGCAGGAGCGTGTACTGGTCGCGTTCGCCCTGGTTGTACGGATCGATGATCAGCGTCACGAAGCCCGCTTCGGCCAGCCGCCGCGGATAGCTCTGGTACGGCCCCGCCGCCTTGCCGGTGTCTGCGTGCCCGCAGACGCCCACCACGCCGGGCAGCGGCCGGCGCCCGTCGCAGCCTTGAGGCACGTACAGGTTGGCGCTGACGAGCACCCCCGGGCGGCTCTCGAAGAGAATTTTTTCGATGCGGCCCCAGTCGCGTTCGATCACGCCGGTGACGCGCGGGTTCAGCGGCGTGCGCGGCGGGCGGGGGCTGAAGGCGCGGCCGATCGCCTCCTGGACGCGTTCCTGGTAGCGCAGGGCCTGCGCGCGGGTGCGCACGGCCGCCAGGCGCGCGCGGCGTTCGCGGCGCATGGCGCGGATGCGCGCGACGTAGTCGTCGATCACCGCGTGCGGGTAGTGGTGGTTGGTCAGGGTCGGCGTGGCCGAAGCCTGAAAGCTCGAACCGCGGGGCATAAGGGCGCTCCTCTTTTTCGTGCGAAGCCGTTGGATTCCCAGGTCCGCCGGGAGTCTAGCGCTCCTTCAGGGGCGGGGCAGGACCAGAATTCGAGAAACTTTCAAGTGTACTAGTGCACTAAGAGGAGGTACGGTGTACGCCAAGGAGGCAGGGGCGGGCGTACGGGCGTGAACAGGCGGGCAGGGCCGCGCATGCGCGCAACCGGGCTGTGGGTGGGCATCGCCGTGCTGGCCGCCGCGGGATGGGCGCGCGCCGACGAGGACCTCGTGGCGCACGCCATGCTCCTGCGCGAACGCGTCGCGGGCCTGGCCAAGGCCGGCCTGCGCCCGCGCGTGCGCCTGCGCATGGCCGGCGGCACGGTGGACGCGGTGGTGCTCGGCGCGGCCGAAGGCAAAGTGGCCCTGGAAGTGCAGGGCAACCGCCTGGAACTCGCCTGGCGCTCGTTCGAAGAAGAGGAAAGCTTCGAAATCTTCCGCGGCGCCGTGCGCGAAAACGACGCCGAAGGCTCCTTCAGCCTCGCGGTGCTCGCCCGCGCCTACGCCATGCCCGAGATCGCCGAACGCTACGAGTCCCAGGC
>JAHCJK010000089.1 GCA_026184295.1 Planctomycetota bacterium | reverse complement strand
CTGCAGCAGGCGTTCGACCACAGCCCGCCCGAATGGTACTTCGCGAAGGCGCGCTGCTGGAGCATCGCGCGGCCGTCGGGATGGAAGACGAAGACCGAGAAGGCGCGGTGCAGGTCGCCGCGCTCGTGCGCGGCCAGCTTGGGCGCCAGGCCCGTCTCGCGGCCGGACGGATCGACCAGGACCACCAGGTCGCTCGCGTTCTCGCCCGCGCGCGCAAGGCCGCCCGGCGAAACCGGGGCGGCGCCCACGCCCTCCGCGCCCCCCAGCGCGCGGCTGCTTTCGCCCGGGACGAACCGGAAGGGAATCGTCGCGCGCACCGGAGGCATCGCGCGGCAGGCCAGGCGGGACGCGACGAGCTGCACCGCCAGGCGCCCGGCCCGTTCGTAGTCCGCGCGCGCGTGGGAGAGCGCCAGTTCGCCCACGCGCTCGGAACCGAAGTCGCAGCAGGCCAGGCTCACGTCGCGCGGGCAGGCCAGGCCCAGGCGGCCGAGTTCCGCCAGCAGGTCCGCGGCCCAGCCGGCGGAGGCGAGCACGTACGCCGTCGGGCGGTGGCGTGCGTGGAACTCCGGCAGGAAGCGCCGCAGGCTGGTGGTGTCGCGCGGGCCGCCCAGCACCAGCGGGCGGGGGGTCTCGCCGCCGGCCCAGGCCATTGCGCGCAGGTACCCCGTCATGCGCTGCTGCCAGGTCGGATCGGTGCTCTGCGGATTGCAGCGTTCGCCCACGAACGCGATGCGCCGGTGCCCGAGCGCGATCAGGTGCGCGGCCGCCTGGAACCCGGCGTCCTCGTGGCCGGCGTGGACGCTGTCGAAAGCCGCGTCGAGATCGTGGAAATCGATGGCCACCACGGGCAGGCCGGCGCGGGCGAGGTCGTTCAGGCGCCCCGCGTCGTTGGCCTCGATCGCGATCACCCCCTGCACCAGGCTGCGCAGGACCTCCGCGTCCGCGTTCGGAAGGCTGTTGATCGACCGCGTCGGGCCCGACTCGTGCGCGCAGAATTCGATGCGCATGGGCTTCGTCAGCCCGAACGCGATGCCGTCCAGCGTGTCGCGCGCGAACTTGTTCCGCTCCAGGGTCGCGCGGTGCAGCGAAGTCAGGATGCCGATCGCGCGCACCGGCGGCAGCGGCGACGTGCCCGCCCGCGCCACGCCGCCCGCCACGAACGTGCCCAGCCGCTGCCGCCGCGAAAGGATGCCTTCGTGCGCGAGTTCCTTAAGCGCGCGGCGCACCGCGCGCACCGTCGATCCCGTGGCGCGGCGCAGCTCCGGCGCGTCGATGCGCGCGCCTTCCGCGAGTTCCGCGCGGATGATGCGCGCGCGGACGTTCTCCTTGACGAACTGCACCTGCGCGGCAAAGTCGTCCATGCCGCGATTATAAAAGAACAAAAGTGACAAAACAATTCACATCCATTTTCATTCGACTGTAAGACATTAATAACTATTTTATATATAGTTATGACTATTTAGGAATCGCCGTCGATCGCTCAACTTCGTTTTATCCGATCAAAAGAGCCGGGTTATCCTGGGATGTGGCTGCGGCGCTTCTCGCCGCGCCACCCCGGAGGACCCGACATGAGATTCGTGGCCGCCTTCCTTCTGCTGAGCGCCGGGCTGCACGCGGGCGAGGTCGCGTTCTCGCCGGCCCCTTCGGTCACGCGCGAGAACGGCAAGGTGACGATCGCCTTCAGCGTCAGCAAGGGCGCCGACGTCGAAGTCGCCGTGCTGAACGCCCAAAAGGAGATCGTGCGGCACCTCGTCGCGGGCGTGCTGGGGGGCAAGAACCCGCCCCCCGCGCCGCTCCAGCCGGGCCTTGCGCAAAAGATCGTCTGGGACGAAAAAGACGACTTCGGCCAGCCCGCGCAGGGCGGCCCGTTTACCGTGCGCGTGCGCGCGGGCATGTCGGCCGCCTTCGGCAAGATGATCGGCTCCAGCCCCTACACGGGCGTGGTCTCCACGGGCGCGCCCTGCGACGGCGTGGCCGTCGCGGCGGACGGGGCGATGTACGTGAAGATGGCCTCGCTGGTGCCGCAGTTGCACGCCGCGGTGCCGTGGCAGGTGCGCAAGTTCGGCCGGACCGGCGCGTACGAGCGCACGATTCTGCCCTACCCCGCTTCCACCGACCCGGCCAAGGTCCCCGGCTTCCGCTTGCTCGAGACCGGCGCCAAGGCGCTCGCGCCCGCGCACCTGACGCCGCTCGACGTGGTGCTCTTCAAGTTCGGCGACGACCTGTACCGTTCGGTGGTGGACGGGCAGCTCGTCTTCATCGACAGCGAGCGCGCGCAGCTCAACTTCTTCAAGCTCGACGGTTCGAACGCGCTCCGCACGGTGCCGATGCGCAGCGCGCCCGACAAGCTCAGGTGGGCCAAGTGGCTCTCCCCGCAGCTCGCCTTCTCGCCCGACGGAAAGTACGCGTATTACTCCAACGTCGCCAACACGCCCTACGACGGCAAGAAGCCTTCCGACATCGACCCGAAGTTTCCGCAGGGCCGCGTCTACCGCCAGGACCTGACCGTTCCGGGCAAGGACCCCGAGCCCTTCTACGACCTGGAACTTCCCGACTGGGAGAAGTCGAAGTACTGGCTGCCCAGCGCCTGGGACAAGAAGACCGCCGCCGCGGGCCTGGCCGTGGACGCCCGGGGCCACGTCTTCGTCTGCGACCTGGTCAACCAGGAAGTCGTCGAGGTCGGCCCCGACGGCAAGAAGATCTCCGCGACCAAGGCTCCCTGGCCCGACAAGGTGCTGGTGAACGAGAAGGACGGCACGCTCTACGTCGTCTCCACGCAGGTCTCGCGCGGCGGGCGCCCGCCCTCGGTGCTGCTCAAGATTTCCGGGCGCGGCGCGGACGCGAAGATCGTCGCCAAGATGACGCTGCGCGGCGCGGCCGGGCAGTCCTTCGCGCTCGACGCGTCCGGCTCCAGGCCCGTCCTGCTGGTCGGCGGCGGCGGCGAACTGGCGCGCGTCGAAGACCAGGGCGCCGAATTCTCCGCCGGCCCGAACCTGCTCAACCGCGACCCGAACGGGATCGGCTTCGTCTGCTTCGGCGACGTCGATCCCGGCGCGGAATTCGTCTACATCACCGAAGGCATGGGGCGCATCTGGCGCTACCACGGCGAGACCGGCGAGGGCGGCCTGATGCCCTACAAGGCCTGCGACCTGGCCGTCGGGCCCGGCGGGATGGTCTACACCTGGGGCGACACCGGCAGCTACAGCGGGCCCGTCGCCCGCTACGCCCGCGACGGCAAACCTGCGCCGTTCGGCGACGGCAAGCACACCTACGGCAGCGTCTTCGGGCGCTACGGGCGCGGCAACAACGCTCCGGGCATGGACGTCGACTGGCAGGGGCGCGTCTACGCCACCTGCGGCTTCAACGACTGCCACATCCGCGTCTACGGCGCCGACGGGCAGCTCGTGGATTACGAACGCAAAATCAAGGCCGGGAAGGACGAGAACGTTCCCGTCTTCATCAGCTACGTGCTCGACCAGGGCGGCAGCGTGCGCTTGGATCCCTCCGGCAATGCGTATGTCCTGGAAGTGGGCCTGCCGAAGGGCTACGCCCCGCCGAAGGGCTACGAAAAGGAACCGTCCTTCATGCAATGCACCGGGATGATCTACAAATTCTCGCCCAAAGGCGGGGAGTTCAAACGGCTGCCGGACCATTCGTGGGAGGCCGTCGGCGCGCTGAAGCGTTACTCGCTGCCCTGCGGCCCGATCTCGGGTTCGTGGGAATCGACGATGTCGGTCTGCCACTGCACGCGCCCGCGCTTCGATGTCGACGCCTACGGCCGGCTGTACGTGCCCCACGGCGTGACGTACTCGGTGGCGCTTTGCGACAACGAGGACAACCCGATCCTCTCGTTCGGGCAGTACGGCAACTACGACGCCCAGGGCCCCGGCAGCCTGGACTCGAAACCCGAAATTCCGCTCGGTTGGCCCATCTTTGCCGGCGCCAGCGACCGATTTATCTATGTGGGCGACGGCCTGAACCACCGTATTGTACGGGTGGATAAAAAGTTCGCGGCCGAAGCAATCGCACCTGTGCGTTAATTCTTTTTATCGCCGCGCGGGGTATACTCTTGAGAAGACTCCGCGAGGCGCTGCCAGGATGGAATTCTATTTCTGTGAGTCGTGCGGCAAACGCGTGACTTCATCTGATTTGGAAGCAGGCCGCGCAAAGAACAAACTCGTCAAAGGCGTCTTTTGCGCCGAGTGCGCAAAAGGTGTCATGACGGTCGAATTTGAACCCATCACCACGCAAGACGCCCACCGGATTCTCGACCGCGAACGCAACACGCGCACGACGCCGGGCTCGGGTCGCGAAGTCATCCGCCGCCGCACGACCAGCCAGGTCAACATCACGCCCGTGGCGCGAAAGGCGTCCACGCGCCCCGAAGTCCGCCCGCCCACCAGCCGCGAACGCGAGGTCCACGGGCCGCGCACGCCGTCGAGCCACTCGCAACCGGCCAAGCAACCCGCGACCTGGTTGATCGCCTCGGTGGTCATCGCGCTGCTGCTCATCGTCGTCGCCGCCTTCGGTATCTTGAATTCTTCCGCGCCGAGCAACCTCGCGTCGCACAGCCATCCGTCCGGCGAGCCCGCGCCCGCGTCGCCCGTGCCCACCGCCGTGCCTACGCCCAAACCGCCCGCGGCCGAACCGAAGCGCGCGCAGCCCGAACCGGCCGAACTCGTTCCCGCGCCCGCCGAACCGCCCGCTTCGCCCGAACCCACGGAACCCAAACCGCCCGTCGCGGAAGGCAAGACGGAGGCCGACCCGGCCTCGCCGCCGGCCACGCCCGTCGCGCCCGAGGCCGCCCCGGCCACGCCTGTTCAGCCTGCGCCCGAACCGGCTTCGCCCACACCCGCGCCGGTCGTCGCGACCAAGGAGCCGGCGCCCGCGCCTGCTCCGGCCCCGGCCGCCTCCGCGGTGTCCGGCGTGCTTCGAGAAATCCTGCCGCTGCTGGCCAAGCGCGCGTTCGACGCGGCCGAGGCGCGCGTGCGCGATGCCGCCGGTCTGGAAGACGGCGCGCGCGAGGCCCTGGCGGCGGCGCTGCGCGCGATGCAGGCGGACGAAAAGGCGCTGCGCGCGAACCTGGACGCGCAGGTGGGCAAAACGGTCAAGCTCTCGACCGCGCGCGAGACCGTCTCGGGCAAGCTGGCCTCGGCCGACCTGCCGCTGCTGAAAGTGGAACGTCCCATCGTCATCAACGGCGAAGTGCGCGGCACGCGCGTCACCGAGATTCGCGTGGACGAACTGACCGCGGAAGTGCGCGCCGCCTTTCTGCCCGAACCCGCCACCCCCGACGCCTGGGCCGGCCGGGCGCTGGGCGCGCTGAGTGAGACGCGGGCCGACGACGCCTCGGCGGCCCTCAAGCAGCTCGGCGGCCACGCGCTCAAGGACGCGCTCGAACTCGAACTCGCGCGCGCCGGAGACGCCGCGCGCGAAGAGCAGGCCCGCGCCGCCTGGGCCAAGCTCGCCGAATCCGCCGAAGGCGCCGCGACGCTCACGCGCGTCCGCCAGGCGATCGCGGACCTGGAAGCCTTCGAGAAGGATTTCGGAACGACCGCGCACGCCACGCAACCGTCTATTGCGTCCGAACGCGCCGAACTCCGCGCACAGCTCGAACGCGCCGCGCTCTGCTTCGACCCACGCGTCCAAAAGCTCTTCAAGGGCCGCGTGGTCTCCTACGAAGCGCGCACCGGCACGCTCACCCTCGCCTACGATTTCTCCACGAAGGAACAGCTCGACGATTTCGAAAACATCGTCTGGGCGCCTCCCGGCGACCACTCTGGCGTGACCTGGAAAAAGGGCAGCATCACGGTCTTCGGGAAGTCCGTGACCGACACGTACTTCATCGTGCCCATGTTCGCGGCGAACTCGGCGCGCCTGCAGGCCAAGATCGCCACGGTGCGGCAGAGCGGCGGGCGGCGCGTCTGCTTTTACCTGCCCCTCTATCGCGACGGGGCCGCCTCCGGGGCGCGGCCGGTCGTGTACTTCGACAAGACCGAGACCCGGCTCCTGGACGGCGGCAAAGAGGTCGCCACCACCTCGGCCGCGCTGCTGCCGAACGCGGACGGCACGCTGGAGGTCGCCACCACCGAAAACAACGTGACCGTGAAGGTGAACGGAAAAGAGATCTTCAACCAGAGCATGCCCACCTCAAGGCAGTCGGGCTTTCTCGTGCAAGGCGGCTGGGACACCGGCTGTTCCTTCTCCTTTCTGCAGATCACCGGAAAGCTGAGCTCCGAGTGGCTGGCCAAGGCGCTGAACGCGGCGAAGCCCTGACCCGGCGCGCTCTTCGCTTTACCCTTTCCGCGCGGCGCTCTACGCTTTAGGGATCATGCCCAGCCGAGCGGCCCGCGGATGAACCAGAAAGACATCGCCAGGCAACTCCGCATCTCGCCGTCCACCGTCTCCATGGCCCTGCGCGGCGAAGGCCGCATCTCCGGCGAACTGCGCGAAAAGATTCTGGCGCTCTCCCGCAAGCACAAGATCACGATCCGCGAACGCGGCCCCGACAGCCGCGGCGCGCGCGCGGCCGCGCCGACCCTGCGCCTGGGCTACTGCAGCGTCGAACGCCCCGGCAGCGCGCTGCACGGCGCCTTTCGCGGCATGGTGGAACGCTCGCTCGAGCAGCGCCACGAGGTCGTCCTGCTTTCCGTCGCGCCCGCGCACGGCGCGGACCTGGTTCAGGCCGCGGCGGAGATGAAGGCCCAGGCCCTCGGCGCGAAGCTCGACGGCCTGATCCTCGATCCGCTTCCTGAACTCGCCGACGCCTTTGCCGGCGCCGGTCTTCCCCAGGTGCTGCTCGGCTACTACAACCTGCGCCCGGGCCGGCTCGACGCCGTCGTGCCCGACAACTTCGCCTCCGGCTACCTGCTCGCGCGCGAACTGCTCGCGCAGGGCTGCCGCCGCATCGCCTGCGTGCGCTGCGCGCCGGGCGACCTCAACAGCGCCGAAAAGTTCGCGGGATACCGCCTGGCGCTGGAAGAAGCCGGGCTGCCGCTCGATCCGGCGCTGATCGTAGCCGGAGACTTTACCTGGATGTCGGGCGCGCGCTGCGCCGAACGCCTGGCGGCACTGCCCGAATCCCAGGCGCCCGAAGCCGTGCTGATCGAAAACGACTGGATGACGGGGCAGTTCGTGCAGGGGCTGCGCGACGGCGGGGACGCCGGGGCGCGCGCGCTGGAACACTGGGCGCTCGCGCATGCGATGGACGCGCGGCGCGAGACCGGCCTCCCGCGCGAGATCCTGCGCGCGGAACTCCGCACCGACGTGATGGGCCGGCTCGCCGCCCGCCAGGTGCTCGACCGCATCGCCGGGCGCGCCTCGGGCGAAGCGGTGACACTGAAGGTCGCGCCAACGCTGCTGCCGCCGGGCCCGAAGTTCGGAGACCGCAAGCACGAGTTTCCCGGCGGCTGAGGCCGCCCGGACGGACTACTTCAGCACGGTGTAGAGCTGGTCTTCCGGCAGCGTGACGGTCAGCGCTCCGCCGGTGGCGCTGGTCGCGGCGTTCTTGCCCGTCGGGTACGCGTTGCCGTCGGCGATCACGGCGTCTTTCAGCGCGCCGGGCGTCTTAAAGGTCACCTTCGCCTTGATCTTCTTCACGTTCAGCGGGTAGCCGCCCAAGTCCACGATCTTGTCGCCCTTCTCCTGCGGCACGGTCTTCCAGCCGTACAGCGTGTCCTCGGTGACGGCCTGGATCAGAATCTTCTTGGACGACTTGAGCGGCTGGCCGTCGAGCGAGATGGCGAGCACGCAGGCGTACTCGTTCTCGCATTCGATGCTCAGGTCGCCGAGGTCGATCTTTCCTTTCTTGCCCAGGAAGCCGCAGGCCCCCTGCGCGCGCGCCGTGTTGACCGTCACGACGCCGGTGTCGTAGTCCCAGGTCACTTCGCCGGTGACGGAGGCCACCGTCTTCTTCTCCCGGTCGATGTACTTCGAGAGGTCGATGACCTTGTTCTTCGTCTTCTCGCCCTTGGTGTCGAAGACGCAGCGCCCGACGTAGAACGCGAGCGGGTCGATGGCGCTGATGTCCTTGCCTTCCATCACGCCGCCGGCGGGGATGTCCTTCTTGCGCAGTTCGTCAAAGCCGTGCGCCTGCTTCAGCGCCATGCCCTTGTAGTGGTACTGTTCCTGCAGGTCGAGCGACTGGTGCACGACCGTCTCGGCCTCCTTCACATCTCCGCGGCGGAACATCAGCGAGCACGCCGGGAACATCCCGAAGAGCGACGGATTCATCAGGCTCCACACGCTCGGGTTGGATTCCCACTGCGCGTTGCCCAGCGCGAAGAAGTTCCAGCCGTCCATGCCCTGCAGCCGCCCGTAGGACGCGGCGAGGAACGGGAACTCGCAGCGGAACCGGTTGGGGCGTTCCCAGTTGATCTCGGTGATCACGTACGGCCGCTCGTCGATCTGGTTGAGCTGGATCGGCAGGTCCTCGGGCATCGTCAGCCCGCTGCGGCTGGAAAAAACCTCGTCCGTGTCCACGGCGTAGAAGCGCTTGCGCTTGCTGTGGTACACGGGCCCGAAGTAGCTGTTGCGGCAGACCACGTCGCCCGCCAGGTAGGTGTAGCGTTCCATCGCGTCCATGATGCGCCCGTCGGCGGTCGTCCAATTGCTGCAGCTGACCAGGCACTTCGCGCCGAGGTCCTGCTTGATGTACTTCACCGTGCGGTCGTAGAACGCGCGCTGGGTCTCGGTGAGAAACTGGAGCTGGTCGCTGCCGCGCGCCATGGTGTTCTTCGACTGGGCCAGGCCCTGCGTGGTCATCTGCCACGGGCCGATGAAGGCGAGCACGCCCGCGGCCCAGTCGTCGTTCTTGTCCTTCCCTTCGCCCCAGGCCGCGCGGGCCTTGTCCAGGCTCCCGTACTTCTTGGCCAGCCAGTCGCCGTACATCTTGCCGAGCTTCTTCGCGGCCTCGGGCGAGAGCGACTTGGGGAAGGTCCAGAAGAGGAAGCTGTCCTCGTTCTGAATCTCGAACGTCGCCACCACCGGGTCGTCCTTGAGCGCCAGGCCGGTGTAGGGGTTCTTGCTCGTCAGGATCGTCTTCACCCAGCCGCGGTAAATCTGTTCCATCTTCTCGTCGAACATCACGATCGCGTGCGAGGCCTTCTTCCCGTCGTACCCGGCAATGCCCCAGCCCCCGTTGATGTTCCAGTTGCCCCAGAAGACGTGCCCGAAATACATGTAGATGCCGTTCTTCTTGAACGCGGCCGCGGCGCGGTGCAGCCGGTCGAGGTGCTTCTTGTCGTAGGCCGTGGGGTCGGCGTTGTCCAGTTCGGCGATCTTCGCGTCCACGCGCACGTGGTTGACGCCGTTCTTGGCCAGCCGCCGCGCCATGTACTCCAGCGCCTCGTCGTCCAGGTCGATGCCCGCCTGCACGGACCACAGCTTCACCGGCTCGCCCTTCGCGTTCACGAAGTTCAGCCCGTCGATCTTCAGGTGCCCGTCGATGCCCGTTTCCTTCTCGTTCAGTTCGCGCAAGTCGAAGAGCGCTTCCGCGCGGAAGTCGTCGTTGGGCGGCTCGAACGCGAAGTATCCGTCCATCGCCAGCCCGGAGGTCTGCCCGGGCTTGAGCTTCCCGCGCGGCGTAAAGGCGCCGGGGATGAGCAGGAAACAGTCGAAGCAGGCCGTCTTGCCCTCGTTCTCCTTCGCCAGCAGCACGATCTCGCAGGTCTGTTCCCCGGCCGTCAGCTTGGTCTCGCCGAGGTACACCCAGTTCGCGCCGAGGTGCAGGCGGATTTCGGTCGAGTCCGCGAGCGCGCAGTCGCGCCCGCATTCCTGCCAGGGCTGGCTGCCGAAGCGCCACTTGAACGGCCCGTGCTTCCAGAACTTGCGCGTCCAGAACTTGTACGTCCCGTCCTTGGGCACGGTGACCTTGTACTTCGCGAAGGCCTCGGCTTCGCCCGCCTTGCGGTTGTCGGCGTTGCAGAGCCAGTCGCCGCCGGAGAGCACCTTCTCGCGCTTGTCCTGGAACGTGCTCGCGCTGAACGGCGTCGCGTTCGGGAAGTTCGTCTCCGCGGGCTGCTCGCCTTCCCACCACACCCAGTCGTCGGCCGCGCCGGCGGAGGCGGCCCAGAGCGACAACGCCAGCGTGACGATCATCCCCGGACGATTCATGTAAATCTCCTTTTGCGAATTCATGTAATCTGCGGTGTCGAACCAGCGGGCGAGCTTACTTTCATACACCTTTTGTCTTTTGCACAGCTTTATGAAATTAAATGAAATTACTTCCGGCGCCACGGTATTCTTGTAACGTCTGGCGCTCACGTTCATTCAATGCGTTGCTGAAAACGGGATGTAATCAAACAACAAAAGAGCGCGCCTTTCGGCGCGCTCCTTTATAGAGAGGCTGCGGCGGCGTGGAAGGTTACTTCTCGGTCATGCCCTGCACCGAGACGAGCCCCGCGCCCTGGACGCCGAACCCGATCCACATCTCCTCCGCCCCGCCGGTCAATTTGGCCGCGTAGGCCGCGCGGTTCTTCGGGTCGGTGGTATCGAGAATCTGCCACTTCTGCCAGTGCGCGTTCTCGACCACGAAGTCGTGCCACGCCTCGGGCTTCCACGTCCAGCGGAAGGCCGCGGCCGTGTGCGCCGGCGACTGCCACCACAGCGCGACCAGATCCTTGCGCCAGGCCGGGTCGAGGCACGCGATCGTCTCCTTGCCGTTCGCGCTCTTGGTCTTGACCGCGAAAAGCGGGAAGGCGTTGGTGGCCGACTTCATCCGCGCGCAGACGTACTTCGCCTTCGGGTTCACCTTGCGCCAGACGAACGCCGTCTTGCCGTCGGCCGAAGCGATCGTCACCGCGCCATCGCCGGCCGCGAGCTTCGCGTTCGCGTCGGCCTGGACCTCGCCCAGGTCCTTCGGGTCCTTGAACGCCACCGCGGGCTCGGCGGTCTTGATCGGCGAGGTGTCGGAGTTGTTCGCGAGGCCGATGTAGGCCGGCGCGGTCTTGGCGTCGAAGGAGACTTCCGCCGCGGCCTGTTCGGGCGTGAGCACCGTCAGCGACGCGTCCTTGTATTCGTACACGCAGGTATCGAAGAGCTTGCGCGCGCAGAAGCCCAGCGCCACCGCGCCGCTCTTGAAGGAGGGTTCCTTCGCGCCCGACCAGTCGTCGTAGCCTTCGGCGCTCCACGTCTCGGGCTCGGGCTTCTCGGCGTTCCATATCTTGATCTTCAGGATCGGGCCGGCGGCGCGGATCTTCACGCGCGCCCACTTGCCCTTCATGCCCGGCAGCGTGCCGTGCGCGACCGCCACGCTCCCGTCCTTGTCTTTGCGCGTCAGGCGGATCTGCCCGAGCATCCCCCACTGCAGGTCGTAGCCCGCGCCGTCCTTGTCGAGCCGGAAGCCGACGCGCAGGTCCGGGAAGTCGCCGAACTTCGTCATCGGCTCCTCCTGAAACCACTTGTAGTCGAAGACGAGTTCGAAGTTCGCCGCGTCCTTCGGCCAGTCGGTCTTCGAGGCCCAGACCACGCCGGGCCCGACGAAGACGTTGTGCGCCTCCATCTCCTTATAGAACTCGTCCCCCAGCCCCGCCGTGCCGCGCAGCACGCCGTTCTCGAGCTTGAAGTGCTTCTCGAACGCCGGCGCGTACGGCTCCTTGGCGTAGCCGTGGTCGGCGGCGGGCGCGAGCGACCAGCCCGCGTCGCTCGCCCTCAGGCAGGCCGGCACGAAAAAGATCGCGATGATCCAGATACGCCACGTCGTACGCATCGTTGGGCTCCTTTGATGAAGCGTCTCAGTCCAGGAATTCGATCTTGCCGTCGGGCGAAACCTTCGCCTTCTTGCCCGCGGGCACGTTCTTGAAGACCACCGGCTTGGCCGCGCCGGGGAACGTCACCCGCACGTCCAGCGCCTCCTGCGCGCCCAGCGCCGCGTGCACGGGCGTCGCGTCGGGATGCGCCGGTTCCCTCTGGAACGGCCGCGCGCCTTCCTTCTCGGCCTCCCCGGCCTTGAAGCATTCCACCTTCGCGCCCACCGCGTACGGATTGGGCTTGCTCATCGTGGGAAAAATCTTCGCCCACTTGCCGGGCTTGGCCGACTTGTTCAGGAAAAGCTGGATCGAGTCGCCCGCGCCGATGCAGACGTCCAGCAGGCCGTCGTTGTCGATGTCGCAGATCACGATCGGGTTCGCGTCCCAGCCGTTGGTCTTGAGCACGCGGACGAAGTTCCCGCCGCCGGTGTTCTCATAGACTTCCTCCTGGCCCATGCGCGGGTTCGAGAGCACCAGGTCCAGGTCGCCGTCGTTGTCGAGGTCCGCGGGCCACACGCGCAGCATGTACGGGCCCTTCTGGGTCAGGAACGTCTTCAGGTCGCCCGCGCGCGCCGCGAACTTGCCCTTGCCTTCGTTGACGTACAGGCCCGCGCCCGCCCCGGAGGCGATCATCACGTCCGCCAGGCCGTCGCCCGTCAGATCCTGGATCAGGATCGGCGCGCCGTCCTTCGAAAGCCCCAGCGCCTCGGTCTGGTCCGTCAGTTTGCCGTCCGCGTCCGCGACGAGGTACATCCCGGCGATGTCCGCGCCGTACGCGCCGGTGATCGAGAGGACCAGGTCTTCCTTGCCGTCGCCGTTCAGGTCGTGGCCCAGCAGGCAGTTCACCGAGAGAAAGCGGTTCTTCTTGTCCTTCTTGCGTTCCTCGATCAACGCGAGCACCTCCGCGGGCAGGCGGTCCATCCCCGGCTGCGGCGCCTTGGTGACGGGGCTGGCCTTGAAGCTCCGCGCCGAGGCGTCGAAGATGAACTCGTGCCGGCTGCCGCGGTGGTGACCGAGCAGGTCCGGCGCGCCGTCGCCGTTCAGGTCGGTCACCGTCGTCGCGTGCGAGATGGGGCTGAAGGTGAACTCCGCGACGGTGAACGTCTTGCCTTCCTTGTTGAAGAGGCTGCGCGCCTTGCTCTCGTCCGAAAAGCCCGCGAGGTCCAGCCAGCCGTCGCCGTCGAAGTCCCACGCCCACGGCCGGTCGTCCGCGCCGGGCAGGTTGCGCCCCTCGCCCGCGACCTCCTTCGTCACGTCCACGAAGGTCAGCTTGCCGGTCTCCTTGAGCATGTTCTTGAGCAGCCGGCCCCCGGGCGCGCCGTGGTGCGTCGGGAGCAGGTCCAGGTCGCCGTCGTTGTCGTAGTCGAACGCGGTCAGGCCCCACGGCCACCACCCGTGGTCGCCGAACTTCCCGCCCTGCCGCTGCAGTTCCTCGGCCTTCCACTTTTCCATGATCGCCTTCAGGCCGGTCTGGTCCTCCGGCGCGGCCGTCAGGGTCAGGTTCTCCGCGCGCAGCGCGCAGGGAACGGCCAGCAGCGCCAGCGCCGCGAGCACCAAGGTGGGTCGGAGGGTCTTCATCTGTGGCTCCTGTCCTTTACTTGAGTTCGGAAACCGTGCCGTCGGGCGTGACCTTCAGGCGCCGGTCCGCGGCCAGCCCTTTCAGCGCCACCGTCCGGGGTTCCTTGCCGGGAAAGACGATCTTGAGGTCGAAGGCCGCGTCCTTGCCCAGCCCCGCGTGCACGGGCAGGCCGTTCGAATTCGCCCAGGCGCTCGCGACCGGGCGCGCGCCGGGCTTGTCCAGGTCCCCGGCGCGGAAGATTTCCACCCGCGCGCCCACCGCGAAGGGATTCGGCTTGTCCATGCACGGATAAATCTGCACGCCGTGGCCGGGGTTGGGCGACTGGTTCAGGAAGATCGTGATCGTCTCCGCCGGGCCGCCGACGCAGACGTCCATCAGCCCGTTGTGGTCGATGTCGCAGATGGACACCGGATCCGCGTCCCACGCCCCGGTCTTCGCCAGCGACTTGAACTCGCCCTTGCCCACGTTCTCGAAGATCTCCACGCTCGACCGCCGCGGGTTGTTCAGCACCAGGTCCATCTCGCCGTCGTTGTTGAAGTCCACGGGGAAGGCCTTGTGCAGGTACGCGCCGATGTTCTTCAGGTAATCGGTCACGCCGCCGGGCTTGAGCGCGAAGCCGCCCTTCCCGTCGCTCAGGTACAGGCCCGCGCCGGTGGCGAGCACATCGTCGATCCCGTCGCGGTTGAAATCGGCGAGCAGGATCGGCGTGGCGTCCTTGGGCAGGCCCAGTTTCTCGGTCGCGTCGGTCCACGTGCCGTCGTTCTCTTCGTGAAGGTAGCGCCCGAACTGCGCGCCGCCGTAGCTCGCGAACCCGCCGCAGCAGAGGTCGCGCCCCTGCCCCGTCACGTTCACGCGCTCGAAGTACGCGAGATGCAGGAAGCGGTTCTTCGGGTCCTTCTTCAGTTCCGCGACGAACGCCGCCAGGATCGCCGGGGGCTTGGCCGCGACGCCTTCCGTCACCGGCTGGCTCTTGTAGCGCTTCGCGGACGGGTCGTACGTGTACCGGATCTTCTCGTTCCCCGCGTTCGGGTAGCCCTCGGGGCTCACCTCGAACAGGTCGCGGACATGGTCGAGCTGCCCGAAGCCCATGCCCATCGGCTCGAACTTCTTCCCTTCGCGGTTGAAGTACACCGTGTTCGGCATCGCGTCGTTGTAGATCAGGTCCGGGAACCCGTCCCCGTCGATGTCCATCGCCGTGGGCTTGAAGCAGCCGCTCAGCCCGTTCGACGGCAGGCCCAGCGCGGGATTCATGTTCACGAACGTCAGCGTGCCCTTTTCCTTGAACTGGCTGCGGATCACGATCGACTGCGGCGCGCCGTGCTGCTGCGCCAGCAGGTCCACCGCGCCGTCGCGGTCGTAGTCGAACGCCAGCAGCCCCCACGGCCACCAGCCGTGGTCGCCGAACTTGCCGCCCTGCCGCGCCAGTTCGTCGGCCTTCCACTTTTCCATGATCGCCTTCAGCCCGGTTTCTTCGCCCGAGAGCGTCTTGAAGGCCACGCCTTCGGCGCGCGCGCCCGCAAGGGCCAGCGTGGCGAGAAGCGTGAGCAGGATCGCGTGGCGCATGGGATACCCTCCGGACTTCGCAGAGTAGCTGCCGGCCAGGGGCCGCGGATTACAGAAAAGCCGCCAAAATGCGTCGGCGTTCAGGCTACTCGCAACTTATTCGATTGTAAGGGGTTACTTGGATGCTTCGGGCACTTCAAGAGCGTCGCCGCTGACGTTTCGATACAGCGTGATGCGGTCGCCGGGCCCGCCCGCGATCAGGTCCAGCCGCCCGTCGCCGTCCAGGTCCGCGATGCGCACGGCGTCGCCGGTCCAGACCGGCAGGCGGAAGGCCTCGCGGAAACTCCCGTCGCCGAGGTTCTCGAAGACCACCGCGAAGTTCGAGCGCCCGCACGCGAGCAGCAGGTCGGGCCGTCCGTCGCCGTTGAAGTCGGCCTGCCGCAGCGCGTGCGGCGACTCGAAGCCGCGCTTCAGCCGCTCGGTCAGCGCGCCCGCCTGGCGCTCGTAGCGCGCGCCCGTCCAGCGGTAATACCCGGGGGCCGAACCGTGCGAGACGGCCACGCAGGCCGTTCCGTCGCCGCACAGGTCCCCGGCAAAGACCGGCGTCCCGCTCTCGGGCAAGCCCAGTTCCGCCGTGGCGTCGCGCAGCGCGCCCCGCTCGTCGCTCAGCAGGTAGCACCCGAACGAGCGGCCCTGGTACGCCGCCGGCCCGGCGCAGATCAGGTCCGCGCGCCCGTCGCCGTTCAGGTCCACGTCCTCGCGCCAGCGGATGCGCAGGAAGCGCTGCTCGGGCTTGGCCCGTTCGGCCTCGATCCGCTCGAGCAGTTCCTTCGGCGCGCGCGCGGCGGCCGGGTGCGTCCACGGCCGCGCGCGGAAGGTCTTCGCCGCAACGTCGTAGCGGTAATAGGTCCGCTCGCCGATCAGGAACACCGCGCCGCTGCCTTCCTCGACGCCCGTGCGCTGAAAGCTCTCGTGCTCGGGCATCGCCCACGCGATCGCCTCGAAACCCTGCCCGCCCTTATTGAGGTAGCAGTTGGATTTCTCCGCGCTCTTGAACACCAGGTCGGGAAAGCCGTCGCGGTCCAGGTCCACGGCCTCGGGCGGGAAGCCCCCGGAGGGCACGCGGCCGGACGCGGGAAGGGTGTTCGAAGAAAAGGAAAGGCCGCCGCCGGGCGCGGCCCGATTGAGAAAGACGCGCGAGCCCGGCGCGCCCATCTGATCGACCAGCACGTCCGGCCGCCCGTCGCCGTCGGCATCGAAGACCGTCAGCCCCCACGGCCACCACGCGTGGCTGCCGGAAAGCCGCCCGCCCTGCCGTTCGAGTTCCTCGTCTTTCCACGCCAGCATCGCGGCGGAAAGTTCCGAACTGGCCGCGGCGTCCGGCACGAAGCGGATCGTCGCGCCGGGAAGCTGTTCGGCGGACGCGGCGGCGGGCTCGTTCGTGGCCATCGCAAGCGTAAGCGAGACCGCGCCGGCCGTCACCATCAGCGCCGCGGCCGCCAGTCCCAGCTTCAGCTTCGCGTAAAAGAGGGAACTCTTGACCCCCTGGGCCAGGGCAAGCCCCCCGCCCGCTCCGGCGCCGGCGCCTTTCAGGCACAGCGCGGTGACGGACGCGATCTGCGCGGCCTGGATCGTCGCGGCGGCCGCCTGCGCGCCTTCGGCCGCCAGCGCCTGCGCCAAAGTGCCCGCGGCGAGCGCGCACGCCGAGGTCTCCAGCGCGCGCCGCAGCCGGTCGAGCCCCCGCGAAGTCCGCGTCGCCACGGTGCCGGGATTGAGCTTCAGTTCGGCGGCGGTCTCTTCCAGGCTGCGCCCGCGCAAAAAGCGCAGCACGATCACGTCGCGGTAGACGGCGGGCAGCCGTTCCAGCGCGGCGTCGAAGCCGGGCGGCAGTTCCGGCGGGGCTTCCGCCGTGCGCGCTTCTGCGCTTTGAGCCACCGCGTCCTCCCGCCGCTTGCGCCGCGCTTCGGCGCGCACCGACTCTTTCGCCGCCAGCACGGCCGTGCGGTACAGCCACCCGCCCAGCGAACCGACGGCCCCCAGCGAGCCCGCCTTCTGGTACAGAATCAGGAAGACCGCCTGCAAAACGTCTTCGGCGCGGTGTCCGTCGCCGGTCACGCGCCGCGCGGCCCGCAGCACCATCGGCCCGTGCCGCTCGATCAGCGCCCCCAGCGCCGCCTCCGCGCCGGGGCCGTTCAGCCGCCGGAGCAGTTCGCGGTCGTCGCTTCCGCCGGGCAACGGCGCCGCGCCCGGCAAGGCCTCGGCCGCCGGAGCTTCGGTAATCTTCGCGCCCGCGCTCTCCATGCCCTTCTCATACACCAAGGGCAGGGCCGGCAGTACCTTAATTCACGCGTGCAAACGCCTCCCGAGCCCCTTTGGCACGTCCATACAACCTCCTTGCTGCCGCGGGCGGCGCGTGGATTACAGGAATTCCGGCCCAAAAGGTCGCACCGCGCGCTCCCCGAGCTTCGTTGACTCGACGCGCGCGCCAACCGGCGTATCCTGGAGGCTTTGGCTTACTTCGAAACGCGCCACGCGGCCCCGTCCGGGCGGGCGCGTGGGACGTTTTTTCGCACACCAGACACGCAAGGAGCACCATGGCTTCGGCAACGGGAACGGATACGGGAAGCGCGTTCGAGTCCTTCGGCGCGGCGGCACACGGGATTCGCTGGGCCTTCGGGACCATCCCCGGCGCGCGCGCCGACGGCCGCGGGCTCTGCATCGGCGCCGACGCGCTGGCGCTCGCGCCGCTGAAGGGCCACGCCGGCGACGGCTACCGCATCGCGCGCTCCGCGGGCAAGATCACGCTGCATGCGAACACGGCCGTCGGCGTCATCGGCGGCCTGCTGGCGCTCGCCGAGCCCGCGCAGGCGCCGGACGAACTGCTTCCGCGCTTCAAGACCCGCAACTACAAGCACGAGATCCGCTTCTTCAGCGACGAGGGGCCCAAAAAGGGCGGCGCGGCCAGCACCGTCCGCCCGATCACGCGCTACACGCCGGCCTTCGTCGAAGCCTTCTGCCGCGAACTCGTGCGCCGGCACTTCAACGGCCTGGTGCTCTACGCGGGCTACCACCCGTTCGAATCGTTCCTCGATTACGAAGGCTTTCCCCACGCGACGTACAAGCCCGCCGAGGAACGCGCCGAGAACTTCCGCGCCCTGAAGCTGCTCTACGGCACCGCGAAGAAGTACGGCCTGACCACCTTCCTGCACCACTACGTCACGCACTTCACGCAGGCGCTGTCCGACCACCTGAACCTGAGCCTGAAGGAAACCGGCACGCGCCTGGCCAGCTTCGACCATCCGCGCATCTACGAATACAACCGCTACATCTACCGCCGTACCTTCGAGACGCTCCCGGAACTCGACGGCCTGTACATGAACTTCGAGTCGGCCGCGAACGCGACCGCCTACATGGAAAAGACGCTCATCCCCGTCGCCAACGCGATGGCGCGCAAGCCCGTCCTCTTCTTCCGCCTCTGGGGCATCAGCGACGTCGCCGGCATGAAGCGCCTGCTCGCGCAGTACAAGGGCCGCAAGGGCCTGATCCACAAGATTCAGGAGAACAACGACACCTACTACTACCCCGTCGCCGACGACCGCGTGAAAGTCTGGAAGAAGGCGATCCCCGGCATCGAGTTCACCTTCAGCGTCGGCCCCTGCCACAACTGCGCCACCAACGTCGGCTCGAAACTCTGGACCGTCCTCGACTACATCCACGACCTGCTCGCCAGCGCGCAGAGCAAAGGCGCGGACTCGATCAGCTTCCAGTCCACCTTCGAACTGCTGCTCGGCCACCTGCCCGACGCGGAGTTCTTCCCCGAACACGAGCGCAACCACGCCCGCATGAACCAGGGGCACCTGGGCGCGGTGGTCGATTACGTGCGCGGGCAGCGCCCCGGCCCGGACGCCTGGACCGCGCGCTACGCGAACTGGTTCCGCTGTTCGGACAAGGCCGCCTCCGCGCTGCGCACGGCCATCGTGGAATCGAGCCAGATCATCCTGAAGCAGTACCGCCAGTTCTGCTACGGTTCGCCGCAGGAAGGCCACCTGTATCCCGGCCGCTGGAGCCACTATCAGGAGCCGTTCTTCTACTACCCGATGTCCTTCCACAACCGCCTCGGCGAGATTCCGCACAACGTCGCGTGGAAACCCTGGGTCGTGCGCACCCGGCCGGTCAAGGTCGTCCCCAACGACACGCAGGCCGTGATCGACTTCGTGAATCCTTCCGTGCGCAAAAAGCCCGCGAACCATCCGCTGGCGCTGGCGAAGCAGATTCGGGCCCACGGGAAGGCCGCGCGCAAGGCACTCGCGTCGTACCGGAAGCTGGCCGGCGAGGCCGCCGACGCGGCGGTGATCGAGCAGGCCGAACGGAACCTGCGCAACGGCGAACGCATCGAGCGCGAGATTCGCATCGCCGTCGAACTCTACTCGTGCTACTTCGCCCCGAGCGCCCGGGCCTTTTTCGGGCGCCTCAAGCGCGCCCGCGCGCTGATGCTCGAGACCGCGCGCGTGCTGGGCGAACACGTCCGCGCCACCGACGCCTACTGCTCGACGACCTCCAGCGGGCCGTTCCAGCCCGCCAAGGACGCCGAGGCCCTCGCCGCGCTGCTCCCGTACGAAGGCGAGCGCGTGCCGTTCGAGGCGCTGCGGCATTACCTGCGTTCGCACGAACGCTACAACGAGATCCGGCGGCTCTGCCGGCCGTACGTCTCGGTGCGCCCGGGCGAATTCATGGCCAAGCGCAACGCGGGGCTCTTGAGCGAGGCCCTGCGCGAGGCCGGCCGCGCGCTGGAGATTCTCGCGCCGGAACCCTGGGCCGCCTACCGCGCGAACGTGCTCGCCTGGCGCCGCTACCTTCAGGCGGAACTCGAGTGGATCGTCCCGCCCGCGATGCAGGCCCCCGAGGACGCGGCCGTCGGGCCCGAACAGGGCTTCGAGACGATGGTCCACGACCAGTGCTACCGCTGGGGGCAGCCCTGCTGGGAAGGCTTCGGCTCGTTCTTCCGCCGCTACGATTTCTTCCGCGAGGACCGCGCCGACTGCCGCGCCACGCGCGCCGAGGCGGGCCTGAAGCTGACCCTGCGCGAGCACGGCATCGACTGGCGCGCGCGCGAGGAGACCTGGGCGAAGAACCGCGGCACGATCAACCAGACGGGCTTCATGCGCGTCTTCCTCCAGACGCCGCGCGTGGCCCCGGGGATGCTCGCGTACGTGATCTACTTCAAGGGCGAAGGCGGGACGCTGCAGCGCCCGGGCGAGAAGCCGCGCCTGCTGGAAGGCTGCGCGGTGAAGTTCGAGCACACCGAGAGCGACTGGCGCTTCGAGATCGTGATCCCGTGGGAACAGTTGGGCGGAAAGCCGAAGCGCGGCGAACGCTGGCGCCTGAACGTCCTCAGCAATCCCGCGGTGCTCCGCAACCGGCAGGTGGCGTGGTGCCAGGCGTACGAGTTCCGCGACGACGCGGCGCGCCTGGGCACGCTGCAGTTCGTCTAGCCCGTCAGGCGGGCAGCACGTCCAGCGTCGAACGGATGGTCTTGAGTAGCTGCGTGGGGTCGAAGGGCTTGGCGATCATGTTCGGCAGGCGCTCGGGCGTGCCGAAGGCGTGGTCGGCGTAGCCCGACATGTACAGCACCTTGGTGCCCGGGCGGGTGGCGGCCAGCTTGCCGGCCAGTTCGCGCCCGTTCATCCCCGGCATCACGACGTCGGTGAGCAGCAGGTCGATCGCGCCCGCGTGCGCCTTCGCGCGTTCCAGCGCCTGCGAGCCGCAGTTGGCCGAGAGCACCCGGTAGCCCGCGCACGCCAGCACTTCCTCCGAGAGCTGCAGGATGCCCGGTTCGTCCTCGACGACCAGGATCGTCTCCTGGCCCAGCGCCGCCAGCTTGCCCGAGGCCGCGGCGGGATCGAGCGCCTCGGCTTTCGCCGCCGCCACGCGCGGCAGCAGGATCTGGAACTCCGTGCCCTTGCCCGCCTCGCTGGCGACCGTGATCAGGCCCTTGTTCTGGCTCACGATGCCGTACACGGTCGAAAGCCCCAGGCCGGTGCCCTTGCCCTGTTCCTTGGTGGTGAAGAACGGCTCGAAGAGATGCGCCTTGACCTCGTCCGACATGCCCGTGCCGTTGTCCTGCACCGAAAGCAGCACGTACGGCCCCGGCTCGGCGCGCAGCCCGTGCTTCTCGACCGTCTGCTTCAGTTCGACGTTGCGCGTGGAGATGTTCAGCACGCCGCAGGAGGTGATCGCGTCGCGCGCGTTCACGGCCAGGTTCAGCATGAGCTGTTCGAGCTGCGTCGCGTCGGCCAGCACGTGCGTGGGCGCCTCGGCCGTGCGCACGCCCAGCAGGATGTCCTCGCGCAGCACGCGGCGCAGCATGTCCTCCATGCCCGTCAGCACTTCGTTGACGTTCAGCACCCTGGGCTCGATGCGCTGCCGCCGGCTGAAGGCCAGCAGCCGTCCGGTCAGGTCGGCCGCGCGATGCCCGGCGTCGCTGATCGCGGCCAGGTGCGCGGGGTTGGGCCTCCCCTGCTTCATCTCGCTCTGCATCAGTTCGCTGAAGCCGTTGATGATCGTCAGCAGGTTGTTGAAGTCGTGCGCGATCCCGCCCGCCAGCCGCCCGATCGCTTCCATCTTCTGCGCCTGCCGGAGCTGGTTCTCCAGGTTCTTGCGTTCCGAGATGTCCGCCATCATGAAGAGCACGCAGTGCTCCAGCCCCGAGACGCCGCGCAGCGGCGCCACGTACACGGCCACGTCCAGGACCTTCCCCTCGCGCGTGGCGACGCGGCATTCGGTCGTGCCTTCGGCCTGGCCTTGCAGCGCGTGTTCCAGCAGCCGGCCGATCGTGGGGCCGTACTGGCTCATGCCTTTGGGCAGCGCGCGCGTCAGCACGTCGCGTTCGGTCCAGCCGAACAGCCGCTGCGCCGCCGGGTTCCAGCAGATCTGCACCTGCTGCCGCGCGTCGAGCCCGAACATCGCCAGCGGCGAGGCGCTGATCACGCCCCGCAGGATCGTGACCGAACGCTGCACGGCCTCCTCGGCCTTCTTGCGCCGCTCCACTTCGCGCCGCAGGTCGGCGTTGGCGCGTTCGAGTTCGAAGGTGCGCTCGGTCACGCGCCGTTCCAGCACGTCCTGCGCCTCGCTCAGCTTCAGGATCGCGTTGTGGTACTTCAGCGTCGAACGCACCCGCGCCACCAGCACGCTCGAATTCATCGGCAGCACCAGCACGTCGCTCGCGCCGCTCTCGAACGCCTTGATGTGATCCGCCGGCGCCGCCGAACTCGTCGCGATCAGCGCGCTCACGTGCACCTTGCCCGGCTGCGTCTTGACCTTGCGGCAGAACTCCAGCGCGTTCTTCGCGCCCTTGTCGCTGATTATGACAGCGTCCACGCGGTACTGCGTGACGTACTCCATCGCCACCTGCGTGTCTGTCGCAGTTAGTACCATATGCTGCAGCGTCGATAGCGCCGCGCGGATCGAATGGCAGAACTCCTCCAGCCCTACAACCAAAATGCAGCCCGGCACTTCCAGTTCGCTGGTGTCCGAGGGTCCGGGGGCGTGGTGTCCAAGTCTCATGGTATGCTAATACTCAAAGCACATGCCAGTTGTTTCAATCGCGCCCGGGTCCGGCAGGATTTACGCTAACTTCAACCGCGGCAACAGACTGTATAGGGATAAAATGGGAGTCTGCACGTCCAATTCGGCGGTCCGAGCCGTCGCTGTACGGATTCGTGGACAACCGCGGCGGCGGCGGCGTTCGTGTCCTTCGCGGAGGACCTACTTCGGCGCGGGCGGGGGCGGCGGCGCTTCGCCGTGCGCGGCGGCTTGGGGCGCGGGCAGCGGCCGGCCGCGCCAGCGCGCGACGGCCTCCGAAAGGCTCTGCATCAGCACGT